>NZ_JAERRE010000004.1:0-465640 GCF_016735645.1 Pseudomonas sp. B7 | reverse complement strand
GAATTTCTTGACGACCATAGAGCGTTGGAACCACCTGATCCCATCCCGAACTCAGAAGTGAAACGATGCATCGCCGATGGTAGTGTGGGGTTTCCCCATGTGAGAGTAGGTCATCGTCAAGATTGAATTCCGAAACCCCTGTCTGCTAACGCAGACAGGGGTTTTGTCGTTTCAGTGCCCACAAAAGTCCGATCTTCAACCCGCTCTGCGTGCCATGCTGCACCGACGAGCCTGCCACTTGCGCCACCAGATGTAGACGCCAGTTCCCGACAACCCCGCAATCAGAACACCCAATATCGCGATCATCACTTGCCCGGTGAAGCCTATGATCCGTCCCCCATGTATCGGCAATTGCAACCGATAAAACCGCTCTCCCAACGTCCCTTCTCCTGCGATCTCCTGCCCCAGTAATCGTCCGTCAGTACCGTGGAAGAACAACCAGGATTTACCGTGGGCCTCGGTGTCATGCTCTCCAAACCCCGCTCCGTAGAAGTTGTACTCAAAGCTGTAATACAACTCGCCGATCGCCGCTGTCAGCCCCAACCTTTTCCCCTCCTGCTGTGCCCTTTCGTATGCCTGTTGATAACTCAATCGGGTGATCCCCAGTTCTTCGGCAGGCATCCGCCCCCGCGCCTCATACACGCTCGGTTCAATCGGAGAAAACAACGACACCACCGGTTTGAAAACCTGGCTCGGCAGGTTCATCGCCACGCTGCTGACGGCGATCGGCAGCAACAACAACCACAGCCACAAGCCCCCTGCCCGATGCAGATCGAAGTTGAGTCGATAGGCATGACCGCCCTTGATCTTCCAGGCCATAGACCACTTCTTCCAGAACGGTTTACCCCGCGGCAACGTCAGCCAGAGGGCGATGAAGCAATCGATTACCCAGGCGATGGCCACCAACCCCATCAACAGCAAACCCCAGTTGCCGGGCAGTGTCAGGTTGTAGTGGAACTCGAGAATGAACGGAACGAAGTTCTCACGCTGGAAACAGCATTCGCCCCAGTAACGCTGGCCCTTTTGCTCGCCATTGACCGGGTCGAGATAGAACACTTGATTGCGTTCTTCAAACGGTTCGCCGGTCGCCGGACCATTCCGCGCAACCGCCGCGAGCAATGCCGTGTGGCCTGCCTCATTCGGGTACTCCATGTACCAGACCTGCAACTTCGGATGTGCCGATTGCAGCGCATCAACCAGCTCGCCTGGCGCTAGGCGCTCCCCCTCGGCCGACGCCGCGTAAAACTCCGGATTCAACCACTCATCCAGCTCATGATTGAATGCCAGAATGCTGCCCGTGATCCCGGCCAGCAGCAGAAAAAGCGCCGTGGCCAACCCGATATACCGGTGCAATAAAACCAGAAACGAACGCATGAAAATTTCCCCACAGTTACGACAAAGCCAGCCCCTGAAATCAGGGGCTGGCTTTTTTATGCACAAGACAAAGGCTTAGAACTGGTAACTGACCGTGGCGGCGACGTTGCGCTCTTCGCCCATGTAGCAGAAGTCCAGACTGGCGCAGGAGGCTACGTAGGATTCGTTGGTCAGATTGTTCGCATTCAGGCGTACGTCGACACCCTTCAGACCGACCTTGCCGAGGTCATAGCCAATCGATGCGTCGAACAATGTGTAGGACGGCACCTTCATGGTGTTCTCTGCATCCGCCCAGCTATAGCCGACATAACGTACACCACCGCCCAGTCGCAGCCCGTCGAGTGCCGCGCTGTCGAACTTGTAGTCGGCCCACAGCGATGCCATGTGCCGTGGCGCCTGGGTTGGCGAGTTGCCTTTGTTCTCGATCACATTGGTCGGTGTGCTCAAGGTGCTGGTCATCGACTTCGAGTATTCAATGTCGGTAAAGGTGTAGCTGCCGAGGACTTTGAGGTTGTCGGTCAGCTGCATGTGCGCTTCCAGTTCCAGACCCTGAGAGCGGACAGCGCCTACAGCGCGATAGAAGTTTTCCTGCGGCAGTTTGGTCGCCAGGTTCTCCTGATCGATGCGGAACAACGAGGCGGTGAACAGATTGTCAGTACCCGGCGGCTGATACTTCAGGCCCATTTCCCACTGCGTTCCATCGGTCGGTGCGAGCGGATTGCCGGCGCTGTCAGCGTAGGAATTCGGGTTGAACGACTCGGAATAGCTGACGTACGGCGCGAGCCCGTTATCGAACAGATACAGCGCGCCGGCACGGCCGGTGAGCTTGGTGCGTCGATCATTGATCTCGGTGCCGACCGGACGGCCCGCTTCGGCGATACGGTTTTCGTCGGAGGTTTCCACCCAGTCCTGACGCAGTCCCAGCGAGAAGCGCCACTTGTTCATCTCGATCAGGTCTTGCAGGTAAACGCCGGTCTGCTCCAGGCGCCGCAAATAGCTGGTCTCGCCGTAAGGCGTGATAGCGGAATTGCCATACTCCGGGTTGAACGCGTTGATCGGCGCCAGGCCGCCACTGGTCCAGTCGACCACGGTTTTGCGTCGCTGATAATCCGCTCCCATCAACACTGTGTGCTTGGTCGCTCCGGTGAAAAATTCGGCCTGGAGCATGTTGTCGACGATGAACGCGTGGAGACGCTCGTCACCGCCGGTGTAGTAGCGATTCAGTTCGTTACTGGTCGGCGACGTCCAGCCATAGGCGTACACCTGATCCATGTTCACTTTGGAGTCGAGGTAGCGGAAATTCTGCCGCGCGGTGAAGACGTCGTTGAAGCGGTGTTCGAACTGGTAACCGAACGACTGCTGATCACGGGAGTAGCCATCGATGCCCGGCTCGCCTTCGAAGAAATGCGGCGAAATGCGATTGCCGTTGCGCTGATGAATCGTACCGTCGGCCGGCACGCCACCGTGGTAGCCGCCATCCGGGTCATGCTGCAGATACGCTTGCAGCGTCAGCGACGTGTCCTCGTTGAAATCGATGCTGACGGTCGGCGCGAGGGCGAAGCGCTTTTCCTTGTTGTGGTCGAATTGCGTGTCGGACTGATCCGTCAAACCGATCAGACGATAGGCGATGCGCTTGTCGTCATCGACCGGTCCGCTGAAGTCAAAACCGACACCGCGCTGGCCCTGAGTGCCGACGGTGGCCTGAACCTGGTGATAGGCCTCGTACAGCGGCTTCTTGCTGGTCAGCGCCACCAGACCGCCCGGCGAGCTACGGCCGTAAAGTACCGACGACGGGCCTTTGAGAATATCGACGCGCTCGAGGAAATACGGATCGACCTGCATCGTGCTGTAGGTGCCGCTGTCGCCCATCGACTTGAGGCCGTCGAGGTAGATGTTGTCCACCGAACCGTCGTTGAAGCCGCGCATTGCCACGTAGTCGTAACGGTGCGTGGCGCCGTAAGGATTGGTCAGCACGCCGGGGGTGTAACGCATGGCTTGGGACACGGTTTGCGAGCCCTGGTCATCCATTTGCTCACGGGTGACCACGGACACGCTTTGCGAAGTTTCCAGCAACGCGGTACTGGTCTTGGTGGCGATCTGGCTGTGCGTCGCGTTATAGCCATCCATGCTGCCCAGCGCGTTGCCGAGGGCGAAGCCTTTGATGTCGGTGGTCGGCAGGGCCAGTGCTTCGGTTTCTGCGACGGAGCGCAACACATAGCTGCTGCCGTCCTGGCTGACCGCCTCCAGACCCGAACCACCGAGCAGATGACTCAGCGCCTGATCGGTCGAATACTCGCCCTGCACGCCGGGTGATTGTCGGCCTTGAGTCTGCTGTGGGGTCATCGACAAGGTGATGCCGGCTTGGCGTGCGAACTGGTTCAGCGCCTCGCCCAATGGCCCGGCGGCGATGTTGTAGCGGTGGCTGCTGACCTCGCTGGCATTGGCCGCCATGCTCAGGCCCGGCAACATGCCAACACCCATTACGGTAGAAAACAGCGCCGCCCGAACGGCGTGGCGCAACAGGCCGGATTCGGCAGAGAAATTCAGAGGGTTCTTACAGGTAACGCGCGCAGTCATTGTAGGTTTCCGTAGGCAGTCGCGAAGGCTGAGTTGAAGTGCTTACTGACTAAGCCGGACTTGCCGCGAAAACCCGCCAAAACAATTTCAGGCCACAGACTCCAGCGTCACCCACCAATGGGTGCGGTAGCGCAATTGCACCGGCAGGGTCTGCGGCAGGATTGCCAGCAGCTTGTCGGTGTCCTCAAGACGGAAAACGCCGGACAGGCGCAGATCCGCAATGTCCGACGCACAACTCAGAAAGCCCTGACGATACCGACCGACTTCGTTGAGGAAGTCACCCAGCCGCATGTTGCGGGTCACGATCAGCCCGTCGACCCAGGCACCGGCGTCCATGTCCAACGGCGGCGCCGGGCGAATTTGATGGTGGTCGATCAGATAGCTCTGACCGGCGATGGCCTCCATCGAGTTGCCTGCGGAGTGAATTGCGACCCGGCCACTGGTGACGCTCAGGCGCGTGCATCCATCTTCCTGGCGCAGAATGAATCGCGCCTTGAACGGCTCGTAACTGCCATGACGACTCTGCACCCGCAGCGGTCGATCAATTGGCGCACCTTCATCGGCGCCACCGCAGGTGACGATGATTTCGCCACGGGTCAGCCTGATCAGCCGTTGCTGTGCGGTGTAATCGAGATCCACGCTGCTGGCGGTGTTGAGTTCGATCCGCGTGCCGTCCGGCAACTGGAAGCCACGGCGTTCGCCGGTGGCGGTGGCGTAGTCGGCGCTCCATTGTTGCCAGGCGGAAGTGTCGCTGGCCAGCCACCCCGCCGAACCCATCAACAGGGCGCCGGACAACAGCTTCAACGCCTGACGTCGACCCAGACCCTGCGCACTGTTTTCCAGCGTGTTGAATGCCACCTGCGCACCGGGCACGGCGCGCAGATTGTGGGTCAGTTCAGCTTGCAGAGACTGCACCCGTTGCCAGGCCAGTTCGTGGTCATGGTGTTCGGCGCGCCATTGTTCGCACTGGCGATTCAGGCGCGGATTGCCATGGTTGTTGCGCAGGCGCAAGAGCCAGTGAATGGCCTGTCGGACGACCTGTTGCGGTGGCTCGGCGCGACGGCCAAGCGAGAGGTTATCCACTGGCATCAGTTTTCGTACCGCAGCACGTAGCAGTGAAACAGGGCGTCGGCGACGTAGCGTTCTACCGAGCGCAGAGACAGTCCCATCTGCTCGGCGATCTGCTTGTGGGTCAAACCTTCGCACTGCGCCAGCAGAAATGCCTGACGCACTTTCGGCTTCAGGCCTTCAAGCATGCGGGCAATGCCCTCGAGCAGTTCGATCACCAATGCGCGGGATTCGCCACTTGGGGTTTCGGCTTCAGGCAAATGGGCGATGGTTTCCAGATAGGCGCGCTCAATTTCTTCACGGCGCCAATGATCTATCACCAAACCCCGGGCAACCGTGCGCAAGAATGCGCGAGGTGCCTTGAGTTCCAGACGCTCGGTGCGTTGCAGCAAACGCACGAACGTGTCCTGAGCCAGATCCGCCGCATCGGCGGCATTGCCCAGTCGCGCGCGCAACCAGCCGTTGAGCCAGCCGTGATGACTACTGTAAAGCGCCTGTACTGCAAACTCAGATGAGGACATGAACGCGACAGCCCGAACGTCACAAATGATAATTAGTCGCATTGTCATCAAGGGTTACAGAATTTGCAACCGGCGCTGCAAAACAGTCATCAAAAAATGACAAGCGAACGCTCTGGCACGCCGTTCGGCGGGAATCTGCCAGAAATGCCGTCCATTTCCTGCAAAGCCCTAAGTTTTATCCGAAGCGTGCCGACAGACTGGTGAGACATGCGTGCACCAAAGTAGAGCAGCCGTCAGAACGCTGCCTGCGCTGTACATGGAATGTTGCATCCGGAACGCATCCCCACTTTTCGCATAAGAAGTCCCATGAAATGAATCTCAAGTTCAGCCATAAAATCCTGCTGGCCGCCTCGGGCGTTGTGGTCCTGGCGTTCGCGCTGTTCACTTTGTACAACGACTATCTGCAGCGAAATACGATTCGCCAGAACCTCCAGTCCTCGGTCCAGCAGGCCGGTGACCTGACCGCCAGCAGTGTGCAGAACTGGATGAGCGGACGGATTCTGGTGCTGGAAAACCTCGCGCAGAACGTCGCTCATCAAGGCAAGAACGCCGACTTCCCGGGCCTGGTCGATCAACCGGCCTTCACCTCGAACTTCCAGTTCACCTACGTCGGCCAGGCCAACGGTGTGTTCACCCAGCGCCCTGACGCGAAGATGCCGGACGGCTACGACCCGCGTCAGCGCCCGTGGTACAAGCAGGCCGTGGCCGCTGACCAGACCATGCTGACCCCGCCATACATGGCTGCCGTTGGCGGGCTGGTGGTGACCATCGCCATGCCGGTGAAAAAGAACGGCGAACTGCTCGGCGTAGTGGGCGGTGACCTGAGCCTGGAAACCCTGGTAAAGATCATCAACTCGGTGGACTTCGGTGGCCTGGGCCACGCGTTCCTGGTCAGCGGTGACGGTCAGGTAATCGTCAGCCCGGACAAAGACCAGGTGATGAAGAACCTCAAAGACATCTACCCGAACGCCGGTGTGCGCATCGAGAAGGGCAATCAAAACGTGGTGCTCAACGGCCAGGAACGCATCCTGTCGTTCACCCCGGTTGCCGGTCTGCCGAATGCCGAGTGGTACATCGGTCTGTCGATCGACCGCGACAAGGCCTACGCCGCACTCAGCCAGTTCCGTACCTCTGCAGTGATTGCGATGTTCGTTGCGGTGGGCGCGATTGCAGTGTTCCTGAGCCTGCTGATCACCGTGCTGATGCGTCCGCTGATCACCATGGGCCGCGCGATGCAGGACATCGCCCAGGGTGAAGGTGACCTGACCCGTCGTCTGGTAGTGGAAAGCAAGGACGAGTTCGGCGAGTTGGGCAGTTCGTTCAACCAGTTCGTGGAGCGGATTCACGCTTCGATCTCCGAAGTGTCTTCCGCGACTCGCCACGTACACGATCTGTCCCAACGGGTGATGGCATCGTCCAACGCTTCGATCATCGGCTCCGACGAGCAAAGCGCGCGCACCAACAGTGTCGCTGCGGCGATCAATCAGTTGGGTGCCGCCACCCAGGAAATCGCCCGCAACGCCGCCGACGCTTCGCAACACGCCAGTGGCGCGAGCGAGCAGGCCGATGACGGTCGTCAGGTGGTCGAGCAGACGATTCAGGCCATGACCGAGCTGTCGCAGAAGATCAGCCTGTCGTGCACCCAGATCGAAACCCTGAATGCCAGCACCGACAACATCGGCCACATTCTCGACGTGATCAAAGGCATCTCCCAACAGACCAACCTGCTGGCGCTCAACGCAGCCATCGAAGCGGCCCGTGCCGGTGAAGCCGGACGCGGTTTTGCGGTGGTGGCGGACGAGGTGCGTAACCTCGCTCACCGCACTCAGGAATCGGCGGAAGAAATCCACAAGATGATCACTTCGCTGCAGGTCGGCTCCCGCGAAGCGGTGACCACCATGAACGCCAGTCAGGCGTCCAGCGAGGAAACCGTTGAAGTGGCGAACCAGGCCGGTCTGCGTCTGGTCAGCGTGACCCAGCGCATCGGCGAAATCGATGGCATGAACCAGTCGGTGGCCGCCGCTACCGAGGAACAGACTGCCGTGGTGGAAACCCTCAACGTCGACGTCAACCAGATCAACCTGCTGAACCAGCAGAGCGTGGCCAACCTCAATGAAACGTTGAAGGATTGCGATGCGTTGTCGCAGCAGGCCAACCGTTTGAAACAGCTGGTCGACAGCTTCAAGATCTGATCGCTTGCGGTAAAAAACAGCCCGCTGCGGAGTGATCCGCAGCGGGCTCTTTCATGCCTTACACAAACAGCTTCAGCACATTGCCCATCGCGTCATCGGCAAACCCCTGCACGAAATCCTTGAACCCCGGCAGCGCCTCGGGCCCACCGCTGGCCGGCTCGGCAATGATCGTCCAGGTCGCCCGCGACTTGCCCGCGCCCAGTGACTCCACATTCATCGCCGCCCACAGATTGGCCACGCCCAGGGTGTTGTAGATGGTGGTCCAGGTCATGCTCAGCGCGTGGTCGTCCCGTGAGTTGAGTTGCTCGACCACGACGTTGCCATCCTTGAAGAACTTCTTGCGCAGCGAAGACACGCCTTCGCCGGTCATTTCGATGTGCGACAGCGCCGGAATGAAACGGTCGAAACCGTCGAATTTACCGACCACTGCCCACACTTGCCTGGCGTCCACCGGCACTTCCACCGAAGATACGACGTGGCAGCCGTGAGGGTTTTTGATCAGGGTGTCGGGTTGCAGATTGCTCATGGTGTTGCTCCTTGGTTGATGAGTCAGATGAAGTTGATTTCTTTCAGGTAGTCGCAGCCGCGACGCAGCAGCGCCGGGGATTTTTCCGGGTAGTGCGCGCCCATCTGCTGCACGCCGGCCTGGGCGTTGGCGTGGCCGATCAGGGAGATGTCGCCGATGTCTTCCTCGAAGCCGTTGAGGTAGAAACCGAGCACGCCGAACAGCGCGTTATCCGCATCGACCCGGCCCAGTTGCTGCTGCCAGTCGGCGACGCTGACCAGCGAAAACTCGCTGCCGGTTTCGCGAAACGACGCGACGTAGGCATCCCAGCTCAGGGGCTCCGGGTTGTGCAGGTTGAACACCGCTCGTTCCGGCGAATAACGGCTGGCGTGGAAGGCGATGAAACGGGCGAGGAAGTCCACCGGCATCAGGTCGAAATTCAGCGCGAAGGCCGGCACCTGACCGAGCTGGATCGAGCCCTTGAGCATCAGCATCAAACGGTTCTTGTGCGGCTGGCAGACGCCGCTGAGGCTGTTGAAACTGATGTTGCCGGGCCGATAAAGATTGACCCGCACCCCGCGTTCCCGCGCCCGTTCGAGGATGCGTTCACCGACCCATTTCGACAGGTTGTAGCCGTTGCGGATGTAGATCGGCGGCGTCGGTGCGGCGGGCAGTTCCAGCACCCGGCCTGCGTCGTCGACGGTACTGGACGCCGACAGCGTCGAGACGAAATTGAACACCTTCTTGCTGCGCCCTTCGCACAGCCGCACCAGTTCGAAAATCGGCTCGACGTTGTCCGCCGCCAGCGACTCGTAATCGAGCACGTGATTGACGTTGGCGGCGTTGTGTACCAGCGCGCCGAACTCGCGATCCAGTCGCTCGAAGTCCCCATCAGCCAGGCCCAGTTGCGGCTGTGTAATGTCTGCCGAATAGATCCGCACCCGACTCAGGTCCAGATGCTCCAGCCGGTTCTCTCGCAACGATTGGGCAAAGCGCTGCGCCGCGGTTTGCCCGCCGCCGTCGCGCACCAGACACGCCACCTCGCTGGCGCCCCATCCCAGCAGCGCCTCGACGATGTGCACACCGACAAAACTGTTGGCGCCGGTGACGATCACCTTGTGCACATCGCCCATGCGGCTGATCGGCAATGGCTCGATTTCCAATGGTCGCTCGGCGTCGGCCATCGCCTGGGCGCTGAGCACCGCGCTGTCATCGGTGCCGCGTACCAGGGTGGCGAGCTTGGTGATGGTCGGCAGTTCAATGAAGCGGTTGATCGAAATGCTGCGGCCGAACTCTTCCCGCAGACGCAGGAGCATGCGTGACAGCAGAATCGAGTGACCGCCGAGATTGAAGAAGCTTTCGTCGGTGGAAATGTCGCTGATCGGCAGCTCCAGCAACTCGCCCCAGATTTCCAGCAGCAGCGCTTCGTCGGCGTTGGCCGGCAGGCATTTCGGGCCGCTGTCCTGCACGCTGACCGGCAGTTCCAGCAGCGCCTTACGGTCGACTTTACCGTTGGCGGCGAATGGCATGTTCGGCAGTTCCGTCCATGCCACCGGTTGCATGTAGTCGGGCAAAAACTGCTGCGCGTGAGCTTTCAAAGACTCCCGTGCGGCATCCGATTGCGGCTGGGCGAGGAACGCCAGAATTCGCCGCTGACTGTCGATCACCACGGCGATCTGCCGATACAGCTGGCTCTCGCGCAGGCACCGCTCGATTTCTTCCGGCTCGACCCGGAAGCCGCGGATCTTCACCTGATTGTCGCGGCGTCCGCACAGCTCGATGCCATCCTCGCCCCACTTGGCCATGTCGCCGCTGCGGTAGGCGCGCAGACGTTGGCCGTCAGGCAATTCCAGATCCAGATAGCGCTCCGCCGTCTGCTGTGGGTTGTTCAGGTAACCCAGGCATACGCCGGGACCGACGATGAACAGCTCGCCCACCGTTTGCTCCGGCACCGGTTGCAGGTCGTCATCGAGGATCAGCACCTGACTGTTGGCAATCGGCCCGCCGAGGGTGCGATTGCTGTCGCCCGGTTGCAGTTGCCGCGCGGTGATCAGCACCGTGGCTTCGGTCGGGCCGTAGAGGTTGTGCAGCTTGCCCTGACGCGTCAGTTGCTCGATCACGAACGGTTCACACACGTCGCCGCCGGTCATGATCTGCCCGACGCTTTGCAATTGCTCCAGCGGCAGGATGCTCAACAGCGCCGGCGGCAGGAACGCGTGGGTCAGTTGCCGGCGGCGGATCAGCGCCACCAGTTGCAGCGGATCGCGGCGCTGGTTGTCATCGGGCACTACCAGTTCCGCGCCTTCGAGCAGGGTCGGGAAAATATCGATCAGCGACGAGTCAAAACTCAGCGACGAGAACTGCAACACCCGACTCTCGGCGTGCAACTGCACATAGTCGGCGTACCACGCGGTGAAGTGCGCGAGGTTTGCCTGACTGAGCAGCACACCCTTCGGATGCCCGGTGGTGCCCGAGGTGTAGAGCGCCATGCACGGCGTGTCGAGCTCGGGCCGGTGGTGCATCAACGGTTGCGACAGATCGGCGTCGGTGCTGTCGATGCGACAGACATCCAGCCCCGGCATCGAACCGCTCAGCGGGTGTTCGCCGTCGTGCAGCAACAGCACCGCCCCGGCGTTTTCCAGAATGTACTGCTGGCGCTGAAGCGGATGGCTCGGTTCCAGCGGCAGGTACACCGCGCCGCTGCCGAGAATGGCCAGGATAGAAGCAAACAGCGCATCGCATTTCGGCAGGCAAATCCCCACCACCCACGGTTGCGGTTGTGCCTCCAGCATTGCCAGCAACCGTTGCTGGATCGCCCGGCTGTGATCATGCAACTGGCGATAGCTGATCGACTGCTCTGCGAGGTGCAGTGCCGGGCGTTCCGCGTGTTCGATCAGGCTCCGTTGCAGCCGCTCGATCACCGGGATCTGCGCCTGTTGCAACAACGCCGCATTGGCCGTGGCATTGAAGCGATGGACATAAGCCAGGCTGTCGAGAAACAGCAGGTTTTCCACCTGCTCGAAGTCCGGCGCACGAGCCGTCTCTGCGTGCTGGAAATACTCGGCATCGCGGGAAAAACGACTGACCAGCAGCGCCACTTCGTCCACCACCTGCGCCAGTGCTCGCTGGCGCAGGGCCTGACCGTTGCCGGACGGTTCGTCGGCGATGGGCACGCGGCTCAGCAGCGTCGAGTTGCACAGGCACAGCAGATCAAGCACCGGCAAACCGCCGGCGCCCGTTGCACCGATGCCCAGACGCAAGGTCAGGTACGGTGTCGTGCCATGATCCTGCGGCGCAAGGCTGCCGTCATCGATCACCAGGTCCATCGACGGAGCGGTTTCTGTCAGCAATGAATGACCGTGTTGTTCGAGCTCCTGCGCCAGGTCGGTCAAGGCCTGGCTGCGGCCCCTCAGCAAAATGTCGAGACGTCTCATGTCAGCCTCCTTGTCAAACCAGGTAGTCGCGCAGGGCGTGCTGCACGCACGGAGTGTCGAGCAGTGAGCTGTTGTGGAAAAAGCGCACGATGTTGCCCACCAGCGGGTGATGACGATTGATCGGGAAGGCCAGTCCGGCCATCTCGTCCTTCAGCGCTCGACGCGTTGCATCGTTGACCGGCAAGGCATCGATCAGGCGCAGGTCGAAGGACTTCTGGATGTCGTTGGTCAGGTAATGGCCGATGAACACCGGCAGGATCTGCGCGATGCATTCGCGATCCGCATCGCTCGCGGTATGCCAGTAGATACGCACCATCCGCGCCCAGAAATTCGAGTGCCGGCCCTCGTCGAGCAAGTGGTCGGCCATCAGGCCCTTGATCGACGGCTTGACCGTGTCGTCCCGGGCGAACGCTGCGACATCGCCGGTCACGGTGTTCTCGGCGATGGCGACGCAGATCAGTTCCACGGCGCTGCGCAGGTGCTCCGGGGCCAGTTCGACGGCAGCCGGAATCGCCCGGCTCAGTTCGATTTCATTCGGCAGCTCGATCGGCTCGACGCCGGTCATGGCCACGGTCTGCTGCATGAAATCCATCGCTACCAACGCGTGGTAATCCTCGTCCACCACCACGGTCATGGCGTCGTAGCGACAGGCGAACGGGAAGGCCACGGCGAAGCGGTTCTTGGCGATGCTGCGCGCGGTTTTGTCGACGATCTCGGTTTCGAAAATCACCACGTCGTTGATGAATTTGTACAGCGTCTGCACCAAGGCGAAATCACGCTGTTCCGGGCATTCGCGCAGGAAGGTTTCGCTGAGCACCAACGGCTGGCGGCTGAGCGGATAGATCAGCCGCGCGTCGCCCTCCAGCACGCGGCGTGGTCTGGTGCGAATGGTCGCGCGGCTTTCCCAGGCGTCGGCGAAAGACTGGTAGTCGGCGGCGTTCATTGGGCCACCTCCGCCAGCGGTTCGCGCATGCTCAGGCGCAGACCGTCCCACAGGGCGATGCGGCTTTCCACGGCGGCGATGGCGCTGGCGTAGACCTCGGCTTCGCGCTGCGGATCGCCGTCCACCAGTCGATCCAGCAGTTGCTCGGCGGCCGGGCCGTGGTCTTCGGAGTCGACCTCGATGTGTCGCTCCAGGTAGTAACGGAAGGTCGGTGCCTGCTCGACGCCAATGCCCCAGGCATCGAGCATGCGCTGGAACATGGTCGGGATCACGCTCTCGCGACCATGCAGGAATGCGGCGGCAACGCTGTGACCGGGTGCATTCAGTGCGGTGTGCAAGGTGTCACGGACGAATCGCGCCGCCGCTGGATCAACCTCGACGCTTTGCAGGGCGACGTCGTAACTCACGCCTTCCTGTTGCAGTGTCACGAAGCGCTCCACCGCTGTCGTGTCCGCACCGACTTCGCGCATCGCATCGAGGTACAGTTCGAAGTGACTGTAATGCCCGTGTGACAGCCGATCGTCCGATTCTTCGCCGAGCACGATTTCATTGATCAGTCGTGCCGCGCGCGGATCCCGTGGCGGCAACCACGGCAGGCGAGTGCAAGTCAGTTCCTGCTGCAGGCGCTTGGTCAGTGACATGAAGTCCCAGACGGCAAATACATGGGATTCCATGAACCGGCGCAATGTCGCCAAAGAATCGATTTCGGAAAAGATCGGATGAACGCTGAGTTCGGCTTTCTTTAGTGTAAGTTGCTCTTTGGTTGGCATGGTTGCGAGACTCTGGCTAATAGGGAATAGGGATTGTTCAATCAATTGCTAATAACGTTGAACAAGTTTCTCCAGGCGAACGACAGCCTCATTCGGTTTCGATGAAAACAGGCAATGTCTGAAGGGCCCGATACAGCAGCGGACGGTCAAGCCGTAGCAATCGAGGCCGTACTGCAAGGTTGTGCCGGGTTTGTCATTTCGGATCCAAACTCGGCGAAGAAAAACTAATACATCGCAAAACAACTTAACAAGTTTATTTTTAATTATTTTTAGTTGGTAGTTTTTGAAGTATGAGTGGGCCTGATAAAACTTATAAGTTAAGTTTTATTTGGGCGTAGTTACTCCTTTCGGCGGTTAATGGCCAAAATTGAACGACAAGAGTGAATGCCTCACTCGAAGCAACTTTCCAATTGAGTATTTGAATGAATATGAGGGGATGAAGTCGGGCTGTAACGGCGCCGTTTCTTCCTGTTCCCGTGACAAGGCTCCTTCCGTAGGTTCCTGGTGCGGGGACTGCTGCCGGGGCGGCGCGTCCCCGTTCTATATTGGGTTGGCGATCCAAGGGTGCGCGTAAATCGGCGCCGCGGCTATCGTCGAAAATGACTTCCTTGCGGTGCAAATTCCGGGCTGTTCAAAGCAGGGGGGAGGTTAGAGCGCAGGCGTCGATGTGCCACGGCAAATGACCGTGACCGGTGGGGGGATTTGTAAGCGGGTTATTCGCCGGGTGAGTGGAGGCTCACCCGGGAGGGAGGATTCAGCGCGCCGCTTTGCGGCTTTGGCCGGCGGAGCTGGCCAGGTAACGGGTGATCACCTCGACACCGCGATTGAGGTGCTGCTCCAGCAGTGTCACGGCGTGCGGTGTGTCACGCTCTTTCACCGCCTGCAACAACGCGCGGTGATCGTCCTGGGAGAGCTTGCCCAGGCCCATGGCCTCGAGGTTGAAGCGCAGGAAGCGTTCTTCCTCATTCAAGCCGTCTTCCACCAGCCGCAACAGCCGGCCATTGGGCGCCTTGCTGTAGAGTGCCATGTGAAACAGACGGTTGAGCCGACCGATTTCGGTGTAGTCGTGTTCGATTTCCAGCTCTTCGATGTAGCCGGCCGCGCGTTCGTGATCGGCCGGGGACAGCAGCGGGATCGACTGGCGCAGCGCTTCGGACTCCAGCAGGATGCGCAGCTCGTAGGTTTCCGTTGCATCGCCCTGGATCAGCGGCGCCACCACCGCGCCTTTGTGGGCAATCACGTTGAGCAGGCCCTGGGCTTCGAGTTGACGCAAGGCTTCGCGTACCGGCATGCGGCTGACGCCGAACAGATCGGCCAGATCCTGCTGGCGCACGGCGGTGCCGCAGGGCAGGCGCCCGTCGAGAATCGCGGCGCGCAGGGTTTCTTCGATGACCGAGCGTGCCAGATGCGCGGGAATCGGGCCGTCGACTTTGATGCTGTGGAGTGGCTTGGGCTTCTGGGTCACAACTGCACACCCTATGACTGCGATATTTGGATCCAAAGGACACTAGTGATTGCTCTACAGGTTGTCAAACCGTGTAGAAGAACCCTGTCACATCTGAAGTTTAGCGCGCCAGCGATGATCTCAGGGTGCCATTGTTTTTTGCTGGGCTAACCTTCACCATCAAGCGCTTTCTTCTCTGCCCTGGATGCCTTGCATTGGCGGTACGTTTCGCAATCCCACGGATTGCGCGCTGGCTTGCCTGCGCGCTGCTGCTGGCCGGCATCATGCTGGGCGGCCTGCATGCCGATTGGGATTTTTCCGCGATCAGCCGCAAGGCCACGGCACTGTACGGGCCGTTGGGTGCCGGGCAACAGCGGATCGATGCCTGGCAGAATCTGCTGGCCACACAGAAGCAGGTCAGCGAGATGGAAAAGCTCAAGGTGGTTAACCTGTTTTTCAACAAACAGATGCGCTACGTCGAAGACATCGATCTGTGGCACGAGGTCGATTATTGGGAAACCCCCATCGAAGCCTTGTGGAAAGGCGCCGGCGACTGCGAAGACTACGCGATCGCCAAGTATTTCAGCCTGCGCCACCTCGGTGTGGCCAGTGACAAGTTGCGCATCACCTACGTAAAGGCCCTGCGCCAGAACCGCGCGCACATGGTCCTGACTTACTATTCCAGCCCTGACGCCATGCCGCTGGTGCTCGACAGCCTGATCGACCCGATCAAGCCGGCCGCCGAGCGAACCGATTTGCTGCCGGTCTACTCTTTCAATGCCGAAGGTTTGTACCTGCCGGGAGCGAAGGGCAACAAGAAGGTCGGTGACACCAAACGCCTGTCACGCTGGCAGGATGTGTTGAAGAAAATGCAGGCCGAAGGATTTCCGGTCGAGACGACTAACTAGGAGCACGCGCTCAGATGTCTTTGTTCAAACAGCTGTTGATCGCTATCTGTCTGTTCCTGGTGGTCGCCTTCGCCGGCAGCTTCATGGTCAGTCTGGAGAGCTCGCGTACCCAGTACGTCAACCAGTTGCGCTCCCACGCCCAGGATGCGGCCACGGCGCTGGCGCTGTCGTTGACGCCGAACATCGATGACCCGGCGATGGTCGAGCTGCTGGTCAGTTCGATCTTCGACAGCGGTTATTACTCGAGCATCCGCGTGGTCGATCTGAAGACCGACCAGACCATCGTCGAGCGCAACGGCATTCCGGCGGTCACCAACGTGCCCGATTGGTTCGTCAAACTGATCGGCCTGGAGCCGGCCGGTGGCGATGCGCTGGTCAGCCGTGGCTGGGAGCAGGCGGCACGGGTCGAGGTAGTCAGCCACCCGATGTTCGCCCTGGCCAAGCTCTGGCAGAGCGCACTGGGCAGTCTGGGCTGGTTGCTGGTCTGCGGCGCGGTGAGTGCGGTGCTGGGCGCGTTGTTGTTGCGTCGGCAATTGAAGCCGCTCGATTACATGGTCAAGCAATCCCACGCCATCGCTCGTCGTGAGTTCCTGAGTCTGCCGGACCTGCCGCGCACGCCTGAATTGCGCCGCGTAGTGCTGGCGATGAACCAGATGGTCGAGAAGCTCAAGGCACTATTCCAGGAGCAGGCCGAGCGCAGTGAAAAACTGCGCACCGAGTCCTACCAGGACAACCTCACCGGGTTGGCCAACCGGCGTTATTTCGAGATGCAGCTGAATGCGCGGGTGAGCAACCCGGAGCAGGCCAGTTCCGGTTATCTGCTGCTGTTGCGGGTCAAGGACCTGGCCGGGCTGAACCAGCGCCTTGGCGGTCAGCGCACCGATGAATTGTTGAAAGCGGTCGGCGAGCAACTGTCCCGCGAGTGCGCCAAATATCCGGAAACCCAGAACCTCGTCACCCGAATTCGCGGTGGTGAATTCGCCGTGCTGGCGCCGGGGCTGACCCGCGAAGAGGCGCTGCAACTGGCGCAGAGTCTCGACAGTGCCCTGAGCAGCCTGCACGCGACGGGTGCCACCGACGTGGCCGCCGTGGCTTCTATCGGCCTGGCACCGTTCGCTCACGGCGATTCGCCGCAAGCGGTCCTCAGCCTCGGCGATCAGGCGCTGGCCCAGGCCGAAGGGCAGGGCGAGCAGAACTGGGCGTGCCTCGATCAGAGCCTGGTGGCAGACGTCGGTGACGATCACCACGCCTGGCATCGCCTGCTCGATCAGGCGTTGAATCAGCGGCGTTTCGAGCTGTTCTTCCAGCCGGTGGTGGCGGCGCAGGACACGCAACTGGTGCTGCATTACAAGGTGCTGTCGCGCTTGCTCGACGAGCAGGGTCAGACCATTCCCGCCGGGCGCTTCCTGCCCTGGCTGGAGCGCTTCGGCTGGACCGCGCGACTGGACCGGTTGATGCTCGAGCGGGTGCTGGAGCAGATGGCCGGACATGAAGAATCTTTGGCGCTGAACCTGTCC
Organism: Pseudomonas sp. B7; assembly: GCF_016735645.1. Lineage (NCBI taxonomy): Bacteria > Pseudomonadati > Pseudomonadota > Gammaproteobacteria > Pseudomonadales > Pseudomonadaceae > Pseudomonas > Pseudomonas sp. B7. The sequence continues at coordinate 448,387 of NZ_JAERRE010000004.1, read as the reverse complement.
TCGGCGACCCTGGCCGATCCGCAGGCGTTGAACAAAGTGTTCGAGATTCTGCGGGCGCATTCCAACCTCGGAGCACGCCTGACCCTGGAAATCGGCGAGGAACAATTGCCGGAGCAAGCGGTGCTGGAACAGCTGACCCGGCGCCTGCGCGAGCTCGGTTTCTCCCTGAGCCTGCAGCGCTTCGGCGGACGCTTCAGCATGATCGGCAACCTGGCGCGGCTGGGGCTGGCGTACCTGAAGATCGATGGCAGCTACATCCGGGCGATCGATCAGGAAAGCGACAAGCGGCTGTTCATCGAAGCGATCCAGCGTGCGGCGCACAGCATCGATCTGCCGTTGATTGCCGAACGGGTCGAGACGGAAGGGGAATTGTCGGTGATTCGCGAGATGGGGTTGTATGGGGTTCAGGGGCAGCTGTTCGGTGAGCCAAAACCCTGGGGCTGACTGATCTTTCCCACGCTCCGCGTGGGAAAGATCCAACGGATCAGATCAACCCGCCCTCATCCTCATCGATCAACTGGCTCAACCCGCCCAGCGCTTCCCGCGCCTGGGTCCGGTCCATCAGCTTGGCCTGGGCCGCCGGCGGCAGGTCGGTGACGCGGATCACGCCTTTGCTGGTCAGCACCTGAATCAGGTCATCGAGTACCCGGATCATTTCCAGGTCGCTCTGCTTGAGCTGTTTGAGGCTGTTCTCCACGGCTTCGTTGGCGTACCAGGCCTGGATTTCGTGGTGGTCGGCCGGCAGCGTTTCCGTGGCCTCGGCGTAGGCCGCAGCTTCCACGCGAATCAACTGACCCTGCGCATCGCGTTGCACGTAAAACATTGAGCATCCCTCGGAAATGGACCAGCGTCATGCTGTCAGCAGCATAGCCAACTGCGCACGAGTATGCGGTGCGCCGACGCAATCGTCACCGGTTCAAGTGCCGCAAACGTGACGACCGCCCCGGTGGGGCGGTCGTTGTTCACGCATCAGCTGTTGTTGTGGTCGACCTTGATGGTCGGATCGCTGCCGGCAATCAGGTTATGAATGTTGGCACTCGACCAGTTGTTGCCTTCCAGTTTGATCGTCACGTCCGGTGTCGCGGCTGCCGCATCGCCTGAGTTGAACTTGCCGCCCGAGCTGACTTGCAGCGACGACACGCCGTCGACCGTGGTGATCTTCAGGAAGTTGTCGATGGTGCTGCCGGTCTCGCCCTGCAACAGGTCGCGCAGGTCGATGCGGTCGCCTTCGCTGGCCTTGAAGTCCTTGATCACGTCGTTGCCGGTGTCGCCCGCCTTCCAGACGAAGGTGTCCGCACCGGAACCACCGATCAGGATGTCGTTGCCCTGACCGCCGATCAGCGTGTCGTTGCCGGTGCCGCCGAGCAGGATGTCATTGCCCTTGCCGCCGTCGAGCAGGTCGTTGCCGCCCGAGCCGAACAGGATGTCATTGCCCGCGCCGCCCAGCAGCGTGTCGTTGCCGTCGTGGGCACCGGACACATCGAACGCCTGATAGTGCTCGGTGATGTACTGGTGCACGTTGCTGGTGGTGACCTTGCTGACGTCGACCCCGGTTTCCTTGGCCACGAACGCCTGCATCGCCTGATAACCCTCGCCGGCAATGCCGTTGAAGCTCACCAGGTCGCCGAACAGGATGTCGTTGCCGTCGCCACCGCTGACGGTGTCGTTGCCCGGCATCGTCGCTTCGGTGTGACCGATGATCGAGTTGGCCAGGTCCTTCGGATCGATGTTGGTCTGTGGCGTCTTGTCCGAATCGTACGGTTTCAGGTCGTTGAGGCTGACGCCGTTGTTCAGGCCGATCGCTTCGACGTTCGACAGACCGCTCAGCAGTGCGAAGCCGGCGGCGGAGTTGTCGGTGGTGTTCGACGAGGTGCTGTTGCCGCTGCCCGCCAGGCTTGAGATCTCGTAGGTGCCGTCGCCCTGGGCGTGGATGGTGCCCAGGCTGTTCCAGCTCCAGTTGTTGTTCTTGAGCGTCTGCAGCACCACTTCACCGGAGGTGCTGATGCTCAGGTAGTGAGTGCTGTCGATGTAGGTGGCGAAGCTGCTGCCCAGCTTGTAGTTGCTGGTTTTCACCACGTCGTCGAGCTTCACGTTGCCGTACAGCGTCGGGTTGGTCTGCTCGTTGCTCTGGTAATAGGTCGGCTGGCCGTCGGTGATGAAGTACGTGAGGTTCTTCGCCCCGGTGTTGGCCACCGCTTCAGCGCTCTGGAAGAAGTTCGCGGTGGCCTTGAACACGTCCTCGTAGTTGGTGCCGCCGCCGGACGCCATCGAGTCCAGCACGGCCTTGAGCAAGGTCAGTGCGTTCGGGTCGTTGAGGTTCACCGATACGGACTTGTTGACCTGGGTATCGAAGTCCACCAGGAAGATGTTCACCGTCCCCGAGTTGCTGCCGCCCAGGCTCTGCTTGAGGGTGTTGAACACCGACGTCAGCGAGTCCTTGGCGGCGTTGATCGACGAGGCGCTCATGCTGCCCGAGCTGTCGACCATGAACGCGATGTTGTAGTTGGTGCCCGGCACCACGGTCAGGCCGCCGATGTCGGCGACCATGATGTCGTTGCCGTCGGTGCCGGTGACGGTGTCATCGGCCGAGGTGGCGACAATCGAGTTGTAGACCGCCGGCACCACGGTGACCGGGATGGTCGCTGTGGTGCTGGCCGAGCCGCCTACCTGCTCGGTGGAGGTCGAGGTCACGGTCAGGTTGAACTGGCCGTTGTAGTAGGTCGGCGGGGTCACGGTCAGGGTGCCGAGGTTCCAGCCGGTGACGTTGGCGTCGCCGCTGGTGGCGGTCACGGTGAAGCTGTGGCCTGCGCCGTCGCTGAGCACCGAGCCGACCGGCGCACCGCTGATCTTGATGCTCAGGGTTTCCGAGCCGTCGGTGTCGGTTAGCGCGGTGCTGATCGACGACAGTTTCACCGTGGAGCCTTCGGCGCCGGTGTTGAGCTTGTAGCCGTCGTAATAGCCTTCGCCGTTGCTGCCGTGCAGATCGGAGACGGTCACGCCGGCATTCACCAGATCCTGCACGCCGGTGTAGATCGGCACACCGGCACTGCTCAGGTCGATCGGCGTGCTGCCGTTGACCGACAGGTTGACGTCGTAGCTGCCCGGGCCGCTCTGGTTGTGGTGGTAGATGTCCAGGGTGTAGTAGCCGCTGGTGGTCGGGGTGAACGAACCGTTGAGGTTGCCGCCCGCGCCCCACGTCGTGGACGCCACGCTCTTGCCGCCGATGGTCACCAGCAGGCTGTCATCACCGGTGCCGCTGAAGGTGTAGGTCTTGCCGGCTTCCAGATAAATCAGGCCCGAGGTTTTCGACGCAGTGCCGGCGGTTACGCTGCCGTCGGACTGCACGTTGTTCACGGTACCGCTGGTGTTCGGCTTGCCGGCACCGTCGATCACGTTTTTCAGGGTGGTCGAGTTGGCGCCGCTGCCGTCAGTGCCCAGGCCCGACAGACCGGTCCAGACTTCCTTGATCAGCCCGGTGGACTTCACGCTGTTGTCGGCGACCGACAGGGTCGGTGCATCCGCCACCGGCGTGATATCGATCTTGATGGTGCCGGTATTGCCCAGCAACTGGCCGTCGGTTGGCTGGAATTTGATCTGCGCGTAGTCGGCCTGATTGTTACCAACGCCAGTGCCACCGTAACCGTTCACACCCGACTCGTTGGTATCCGGCACGAAGCGCAGCTTGCCGGCGTCGATGTCGGCCTTGCTGAAAGTCTGGTTGTTGGCGACGTCTTTCCAGGTCGAGCCGTCCAGATACTGCAGTTTGCCTTCGCCCGGCAGCTGGGTGATTTTCACGCCCAGGCTGCTGGCCGGGCTGTCGACGTCGCTGACGCCGAAGGTCGACCAGCCGAGGATCAGCGGGGTGTCTTCGGTGCCGGTGACGTTGACCGGTGCAGCGACCGGCGCGTCGTTGACCGCCACCACGTTGACCGTGGTGGTCGCGGTATTGGAGTAGTTGCCGCCATCGGTCACGGTCACGGTGATGATCCGTGGCACGGTGCTCGGGTCTTCACTGCTGTTGGTGAAGCTGATGTTCTTGATCGCCTGCATGTAGTCGGCCAGCGTCGCGTTGCCCGACAGGGTCAGGGTGACGGTGCCGTTGGTGCTGTTGGCATTGATGGTGATGCCGTTGACGCTGTTGCCCAGGTTCAGCGCATCGCCGTCCTGACGGTTGGTCAGCACGACGGTGGCGCCGGTCAGCATGGTGCTGTCCGGGTCGGTGATCTTGATGTCGGTGTCGGCAATCGACACGCCTGGACCTGTTGTGCCCTCGGTGAAGGTCACCTTGTAGTCGGCACCCGTTGCACCGCTGGAGTTGTTGGCGTCGAGGTCGATGACCGGTGGCGCATCGTTGTCGATGATCGAGGTGCTGACGCTGCCATTGGTGCTGCTGACCGCCAGGTTTTCGAAGTTGCCACCGGTGGCCGAGTCGATCTTGACCACGAAGTTCTCGGTGCCTTCGGTGATCTTGTCATCGATGGTGGCGACGTTGAACTGCGCACTGCTGGCACCCGCCGGGATCTTCACGGTGTACACGCCGGTGAAGTCCGAACCGTCGGCGGCGGTGCCGCTGTAGACGATTTTCAGGGTCACTTCGGTCTGCGCCGGATGGGTCAGGCTGACGGTGTAGCTGGCGGTCTGGCCTTCGGTTACCGAGGTGCTGCCGGTGATGCTGACAGTGGTGGTGTCGATGGTGTCGGTGACGCTGGTCACGGCTGGCGTGGTGCTGGTGACCAGGTTTTCGAAATTGCCGCCCGTGGCATTGGTGATCGTGGCCTGTACGTTGCCGGCGTCCTTGTAGACGTCGTCAGCTGGCGCAGGAACGGTCACGGTGCCGGTGGTTTTACCGGCGTCGATGGTGATCACGGCGCCGTTCGACAAGGTTACGGTCACTGGCGAGCCAGCAACGTTGGTCAGGGTCGCGGTATAGGTGATCGAGCCACCTTCGGCCACGGTGCCGGTCGCGCTGAGGGACAGGTTGGTGGTGTCGACGGTGTCGGTGACGGTGGTGCTGACCGGCGTCTTGTCGGCCACGAGGTTTTCATAGTTGCCGCCAGTCACGTTGGTGATCGAGTTGGTCAGCGGTGTGTGGCCGGTCAACGCGTCGTTCGGCGCGGTGGTGGTCACGGTGCCGGTGGTCTTGCCGACTTCGATGGTGATCGACTGACCGTTGGCCAGATTCACGGTTACTGGCGAGCCCGTCACCGGCGCACCCACGGTAGCGGTGTAGGTGACGGTGCCACCTTCGGCCGCGGTCGTGGTTGCGGTCAGCTTCACGGTGGTGGTGTCGATGGTGTCGGTAACGCTGGTTACGGCTGGCGTGGTGCTGGTCACCAGGTTTTCGAAGTTGCCACCGGTGGCGGATTTGATCGTGGCCTGCACGTTGCCGGCGTCTTTGTAGACGTCATCGGCTGGTGCAGGAACGGTCACGGTGCCAGTGGTTTTACCGGCTTCGATAGTGATGACTGCACCGTTCGACAAGGTCACGGTGACTGGCGAGCCAGCAGCGTTGGTCAGGGTCGCGGTGTAGGTGATCGAGCCACCCTCGGCCACGGTGCCGGTCGCGCTGAGGGACAGGTTGGTGGTGTCGACGGTGTCGGTGACGGTGGTCGAGACCGGCGTCTTGTCGGCCACGAGGTTTTCGTAGTTGCCGCCAGAAACGTTGGTGATCGAGTTGGTCAGCGGTGCCTGGCCGGTCAACGCATCGTTCGGCGCGATGGTGGTCACGGTGCCGGTGGTTTTACCCACTTCGATGGTGATCGACTGACCGTTGGCCAGATTCACGATTACCGGAGAGCCAGTCACCGGTGCGCCCACGGCGGCGGTGTAGGTGACGGTGCCGCCCTCGGCCGCTGTTGCGGTTGCGGTCAGCTTCACGGTGGTGGTGTCGATGGTGTCAGTAACGCTGGTCACTGCTGGCGTGGTGCTGGTCACCAGGTTTTCGAAGTTGCCGCCCGTGGCGTTGGTGATCGTGGCCTGCACATTGCCTGCGTCTTTGTAGACGTCATCGGCTGGCGCGGCAACGGTCACGGTGCCGGTGGTTTTACCGGCCTCGATGGTGATCACGGCGCCATTGCTCAAGGTCACGGTCACCGGGGTGCCCGCAGCGTTGGTCAGGGTCGCGGTGTAGGTGATCGAGCCACCTTCAGCCACGGTGCCAGTCGCGCTCAGCGACAGGTTGGTGGTGTCGACGGTGTCGGTCACGGTCGTGCTGACCGGCGTCTTGTCGGCCACCAGATTTTCGTAGTTGCCGCCCGTCACGCCTGTGATCGCGTTGGTCAGTGGTGCATGACCATTCAACACGTCATTAGGCGCGGTGGTCGTCACGGTGCCGGTGGTTTTACCCACTTCGATGGTGATGCTCTGGCCGTTCGACAGGTTCACGGTCACTGGCGAGCCAGTCACAGGAGCGCCCACGGTGGCGGTGTAAGTGACAGTGCCGCCTTCAGCCGCCGACTCGGTGGCGGTAAGTTTCACCGTGGTGGTGTCGATGGTATCGGTGACCTGGGTCACGGCAGGAACAGTGCTCGGGACCAGATTTTCGAAGTTGCCACCGGTGGCATTGGTGATCGTGGCCTGCACGTTGCCGGCGTCCTTGTAGACGTCATCGGCTGGCGCAGGAACGGTCACGGTGCCAGTGGTTTTGCCGGCCTCGATGGTGATCACGGCGCCGTTCGACAGGGTCACGGTCACTGGCGAGCCAGCGGCGTTGGTCAGGGTCGCGGTGTAGATGATCGAACCGCCCTCGGCAACCGAATTGGTGGCGCTGAGGGTCAGGTTAGTGGTGTCGACCGTGTCGGTGACGGTGGTCGAGACCGGCGTTTTGTCAGCCACGAGATTTTCGTAGTTGCCGCCCGTCACGCCGGTAATCGCGTTGGTCAACGGCGCGTGGCCGGTCAGCGCATCGTTCGGTGCGGTGGTAGTGACAGTGCCAGTGGTCTTGCCGACTTCGATGGTGATCGACTGACCGTTGGACAGTGTCACGGTGACTGGCGAGCCGGTCACAGGCGCGCCCACGGTGGCGGTGTAAGTGACAGTGCCGCCTTCAGCCGCCGACTCGGTCGCGGTCAGTTTGACCGTGGTGGTGTCGATGGTGTCGGTGACATTGGTTACGGCTGGCGTAGTGCTGGTCACCAGATTTTCGAAGTTGCCACCGGTCGCGGATTTGATTGTCGCCTCCACGGTGCCGGCGTCCTTGTAGACGTCGTCGGCTGGCGCAGGAACGGTCACGGTGCCGGTGGTTTTGCCGGCCTCGATTGTGATCACCGAGCCGTTGGACAAGGTCACGGTCACCGGCGTGCCCGCCGGGTTGGTCAGGGTCGCGGTGTAGACGATCGAACCACCTTCGGCCACGGTCCCGGTCGCGGTCAGCGACAGATTGGTGGTGTCGACGGTGTCGGTGACGATGGTCGAAACCGGAGTTTTGTCGGCAACGAGATTTTCGTAGTTACCGCCGGACACGCCGGTGATCGCGTTGGTCAGTGGTGCATGGTCGTTCAGCACATCGTTCGGTGCCGTGGTGGTCACGGTGCCGGTGGTTTTACCCACCTCGATGGTGATTTGCTGACCGTTGGCCAGGGTCACGGTCACAGGCGAACCGGTCACCGGTGCGCCAACAGTCGCGGTGTAAGTGACGGTGCCACCTTCAGCGGCCGTTTCGGAAGCGGTCAGCTTCACGGTCGTCGTGTCAACGGTGTCGGTGACTTCCGTTACGGCTGGAATGGTGCTTGGCACCAGGTTCTCGAAATTGCCACCGGTTGCATCCTTGATGGTGACTTCGACTTTTCCGGCGTCCTTGTAGACGTCATCGGCAGGTGCTGGAACGGTCACCGTGCCGATGGTTTTACCGGCCTCGATGGTGATCACGGCGCCGTTCGACAGGGTCACGGTCAGCGGAGTGCCGGCAGGATTGGTCAGGGTGGCGGTGTAGGTGATCGAGCCACCTTCGGCCACGGTGCCCGTCGCAGTCAGCGACAGATTGGTGGTGTCGACGGTGTCGGTCACGGTGGTGCTGACCGGCGTCTTGTCGGCCACCAGACTCTCGTAGTTACCGCCGCTCACGCCGGTGATCGCGTTGGTCAGTGGCGCATGGTCGTTCAGCACATCGTTCGGTGCCGTGGTGGTCACGGTGCCGGTGGTTTTACCCACCTCGATGGTGATTTGCTGACCGTTGGCCAGGGTCACGGTCACAGGCGAACCGGTCACCGGTGCGCCAACAGTCGCGGTGTAAGTGACGGTGCCACCTTCAGCGGCCGTTTCGGAAGCGGTCAGCTTCACGGTCGTCGTGTCGACGGTGTCGGTGACTTCCGTTACGGCTGGAATGGTGCTTGGCACCAGGTTCTCGAAATTGCCACCGGTTGCATCCTTGATGGTGACTTCGACTTTTCCGGCGTCCTTGTAGACGTCATCGGCAGGGGCCGGAACGGTTACGGTACCGGTGGTTTTACCGGCTTCGATGGTGATCACGGCGCCGTTCGACAGGGTCACGGTCACCGGCGTGCCCGCCGGGTTGGTCAGGGTCGCGGTGTAGACGATCGAACCGCCCTCGGCCACAGAGCCAGTGGCGCTCAGGGTCAGGTTGGTGGTGTCGACGGTATCAGTGACGGTAGTCGAAACCGGGGTCTTGTCGGCCACGAGGTTTTCGTAATTACCGCCAGACACACCAGTGATCGAATTGGTCAGCGGGGTGTGACCGTTCAGCGCATCGTTCGGCGCAGTGGTGGTCACAGTGCCGGTGGTTTTGCCCACCTCGATGGTGATCGACTGACCATTGGCCAGGGTCACGGTCACAGGCGAACCGGTGACAGGCGCACCGACGGTAGCGGTGTAAGTAACGGTGCCGCCTTCCGCCGCCGACTCGGTCGCGGTCAGTTTCACCGTGGTGGTGTCGATGGTGTCGGTGACGTTGGTCACGGCCGGAACAGTGCTCGGCACCAAGTTCTCGAAACCACCGCCAGTGGCGGTCGAAATGGTTGCCTCGACTTTGCCGGCGTCTTTGTAGACGTCGTCTTTCGGCGCGTCGACGGTCACGGTGCCAGTGGTTTTGCCGGCCTCGATGGTGATGACGGCACCGTTCGACAGGGTCACGGTCACCGGCGTACCCGCCGGGTTGGTCAGGGTCGCTGTGTAGGTGATCGAACCACCCTCGGCCACCGAATCGGTGGCCGTCAGGTTCAGGTTGGTGGTGTCGACAGTGTCCGACACCGAGGTATTTGCCGGTTTGCTGTCGACCGCCAGGTTTTCGTAGTTGCCGCCGGTGGCCTTGTCGATGGTCACGCTCAGCGAGCTGCCGCCCGCCAGCGGGCTGTTCGGCGCGACGAAGTTCACGGTGCCGGTGGTTTCGCCGACGGCGATGGTGATGGTCTGGCCGTTGGACAGGGTCACGACGACCGGCGAGCCGGTTACTGGCGCGGTCACGGTTGCGGTGTAGACCACGGTTTCGCCTTCGGCGACGTTGGCGGTGGCGGTCAGCGACACGGTGGACGTGTCGATGGTGTCATTGACGGTGGTGACCGCCGGGGCGGTGCTGGTGACCAGGTTTTCGAAGTTGCCACCGGTGGTGGTCGAAATGGTCGTCTCGACTTTGCCGGCGTCTTTGTAGACGTCGTCTTTCGGCGCATCGACGGTCACGGTGCCGGTGGTTTTACCGGCCTCGATGGTGATGACGGCGCCGTTGCTCAAGGTCACAGTGACCGGAGTGCCGGCGGCGTTGGTCAGGGTCGCGGTGTAGGTGATCTGGCCACCTTCGTTGACTTCCGGCGTGGCGCTCAGGGTCAGGTTGGTGGTGTCGACGGTGTCGGTCACGGTGGTGCTGACCGGCGTCTTGTCGGCCACGAGGTTTTCGTAATTACCGCCAGACACGTCAGTGATCGAATTGGTCAGCGGGGTGTGACCGTTCAGCGCGTCGTTCGGTGCGGTGGTGGTCACGGTGCCGGTGGTCTTGCCGACTTCGATGGTGATCGACTGACCATTGGCCAGGGTCACGGTCACAGGCGAACCGGTTACCGGGGCACCAACGGTCGCGGTGTAGGTGACGGTGCCGCCTTCAGCAGCCGATTCGGTCGCGGTCAGTTTGACGGTCGAGGTGTCGATGGTGTCGGTGACTTCTGTGACGGCTGGAGCGGTGCTTGGCACCAGGTTCTCGAAGTTGCCGCCAGTTGCATCCTTGATGGTGACTTCGACTTTGCCGGCGTCTTTGTAGACGTCATCTTTCGGTGCGTCGACGGTCACGGTGCCGGTGGTTTTGCCGGCCTCGATGGTGATGACGGCGCCGTTGCTCAGCGTCACGGTCACCGGGGTGCCGGCCGGGTTGGTCAGGGTCGCGGTGTAAACGATCGAGCCGCCCTCGGCCACCGAGTCAGTGGCGCTCAGAGTCAGGTTGGTGGTGTCGACGGTGTCGGTGACGGTAGTCGAAACCGGGGTCTTGTCGGCGACCAGATTCTCGTAGTTACCGCCAGTTACGTTGGTGATCGCGTTGGTCAGCGGCGCATGACCATTCAACACGTCGTTCGGTGCGGTGGTGGTGACGGTGCCGGTGGTCTTGCCGACTTCGATGGTAATCGACTGACCGTTGGCCAAGGTCACGGTCACAGGCGAACCGGTTACCGGGGCACCAACGGTCGCGGTGTAGCTAACGGTTCCGCCTTCAACTGCCGACTCGGTCGCGGTCAGTTTGACCGTGGTGGTATCGATGGTGTCGGTGACTTCAGTGACAGCCGGAACAGTGCTTGGCACCAGATTCTCGAAGTTGCCACCGGTGGCAGTCGAAATGGTCGCTTCGACTTTGCCGGCATCTTTGTAGACGTCGTCTTTCGGCGCATCGACGGTCACGGTGCCGGTGGTTTTACCGGCCTCGATGGTGATGACGGCACCGTTGCTCAACGTCACGGTCACCGGGGTGCCGGCAGGGTTGGTCAGGGTGGCGGTGTAGACGATCGAACCGCCTTCGGCCACAGAATCGCTAGCGCTCAGAGTCAGGTTGGTGGTGTCGACAGTGTCGGTGACGGTGGTGCTGACCGGAGTCTTGTCGGCCACCAAATTTTCGTAGTTACCGCCGCTCACACCGGTGATCGCGTTGGTCAGCGGAGTGTGACCGTTCAACGCGTCGTTCGGCGCAGTGGTGGTGATGGTGCCGGTGGTTTTACCGACTTCGATGGTGATCGACTGACCATTGGCCAGGGTCACGGTCACAGGCGAACCCGTCACCGGAGCGCCGACGGTAGCGGTATAAGTGACAGTGCCACCTTCCGCCGCCGACTCGGTCGCAGTGAGCTTCACCGTAGTGGTGTCGATGGTGTCGGTGACTTCGGTCACGGCCGGAACGGTGCTTGGCACCAGATTCTCGAAGTTGCCGCCAGTTGCATCCTTGATGGTCACCTCGACCTTGCCGGCGTCTTTGTAGACGTCGTCTTTCGGCGCATCGACGGTCACGGTGCCGGTGGTTTTACCGGCCTCGATGGTGATGACGGCGCCGTTGCTCAAGGTCACGGTCACCGGAGTGCCGGCGGCGTTGGTCAGGGTCGCGGTGTAGGTGATTGAGCCACCTTCGGCCACGCTGTCGGTCGCGGTCAGTGTCAGGTCGGTGGTGTCGACGGTGTCGGTTACCGTGGTGCTGACCGGGGTTTTGTCGGCGACGAGATTTTCGTAGTTACCACCGGTCACGCCAGTGATCGAGTTGCTCAGCGGCGTATGACCGTTGAGTGCATCGTTCGGCGCGGTGGTGGTGATGGTGCCGGTGGTCTTGCCGACTTCGATGGTGATGGTCTGACCGTTGGCCAGGGTCACGGTGACCGGCGAGCCAGTCACCGGAGCGCCAACGGTGGCGGTGTAAGTGACGGTGCCGCCCTCAGCCACCGACGTATCGGCGCTCAGTTTCACGGTCGATGTGTCGATGGTGTCGGTGACGTTGGTCACGGCTGGAACAGTGCTCGGCACCAGGTTCTCGAAGTTGCCGCCAGTTGCATCCTTGATGGTCACTTCGACCTTGCCGGCGTCTTTGTAGACGTCATCGGCTGGTGCCGGAACGGTCACGGTGCCGGTGGTTTTACCGGCTTCGATGGTGATCACCGAGCCGTTGCTCAGGGTCACGGTCACCGGAGTACCAGCCGGGTTGGTCAGGGTGGCGGTGTAAACGATCGAACCACCTTCGGCCACAGTACCGGTAGCACTGAGGGTCAGGTTGGTGGTGTCGACAGTGTCGGTGACTCTGGTGCTGACCGGCGTCTTGTCGGCTACGAGGTTCTCGTAATTGCCACCGCTCACGCCGGTGATCGCGTTGGTCAGCGGCGTATGGCCGTTCAATGCATCGTTCGGTGCAGTGGTGGTCACGGTGCCGGTGGTCTTGCCGACTTCGATGGTGATCGACTGACCATTGGCCAGGGTCACGGTCACAGGCGAACCCGTCACCGGAGCGCCGACGGTAGCGGTATAAGTGACAGTGCCACCTTCCGCCGCCGACTCGGTCGCGGTCAGTTTCACCGTGGTGGTGTCGATGGTGTCAGTGACTTCGGTCACCGCCGGAACAGTGCTCGGAACGAGGTTCTCGAAGTTGCCGCCGGATGCATCCTTGATAGTCACTTCGACTTTGCCAGCATCTTTGTAGACGTCATCGGCTGGTGCCGGAACGGTCACGGTGCCGGTGGTTTTACCGGCCTCGATGGTGATGACGGCGCCGTTGCTCAAGGTCACGGTCACCGAAGTGCCGGCCGGGTTGGTCAGGGTGGCGGTGTAGACGATCGAACCGCCTTCGGCCACAGAATCGCTAGCGCTCAGTGTCAGGTTGGTGGTGTCGACAGTGTCGGTGACGGTGGTGCTGACCGGCGTCTTGTCGGCTACGAGGTTCTCGTAATTGCCACCGCTCACGCCGGTGATCGCGTTGGTCAGCGGCGTATGGCCGTTCAATGCATCGTTCGGTGCAGTGGTGGTGATGGTGCCGGTGGTTTTACCGACTTCGATGGTGATCGACTGACCGTTGGCCAGGGTCACGGTGACTGGCGAGCCGGTCACAGGCGCGCCAACAGTCGCGGTGTAGGTAACGGTTCCGCCTTCAACTGCCGACTCGGTCGCGGTCAGTTTGACCGTGGTGGTATCGATGGTGTCGGTGACGTTGGTCACGGCCGGAACAGTGCTCGGCACCAGGTTCTCGAAGTTGCCGCCAGTTGCATCCTTGATCGTCACTTCGACTTTGCCGGCATCTTTGTAGACGTCATCGGCTGGCGCCGGAACGGTCACGGTGCCGGTGGTTTTACCGGCCTCGATGGTGATGACGGCGCCGTTGCTCAAGGTCACGGTCACCGGAGTGCCGGCGGCGTTGGTGAGGGTAGCTGTGTAGACGATCGAACCGCCTTCAGCGACAGTGCCGGTCGCGCTCAGGGTCAGATTGGTGGTGTCGGCAACGTCTGTAACCGTGGTCGATACCGGAGTCTTGTCGGCCACCAGGTTTTCGTAGTTACCACCCGAAACGCCCGTGATCGAGTTGGTCAGCGGTGCATGGCCGGTCAGCACATCGTTCGGTGCGGTAGTGGTGATGGTACCGGTGGTCTTGCCGACTTCAATGGTGATGGTCTGGCCGTTGGCCAAAGTGACAGTCACCGGCGAGCCGGTCACTGGCGCGCCCACCGTCGCGGTGTAGGTGACGGTGCCGCCTTCAGCCACCGATGTATCGGCACTCAGCTTCACGGTCGAGGTGTCGATGGTATCGGTCACTTCCGTGACGGCAGGAACGGTGCTCGGAACCAGATTCTCGAAGTTGCCGCCGGACGCATCCTTGATGGTCACTTCGACTTTGCCGGCGTCCTTGTAGACGTCGTCGGCTGGCGCCGGAACCGTCACGGTGCCGGTAGTTTTGCCAGCTTCGATGGTGATGACGGAGCCGTTGCTCAACGTCACGGTCACTGGTGTGCCCGCAGGATTGGTCAAGGTCGCGGTGTAAACAATCGAACCACCCTCGGCGACGGTGCCAGTGGCGCTCAGCGTCAGGTTGGTGATGTCGGCAACGTCGGTAACCGTGGTCGAAACCGGAGTTTTGTCGGCCACGAGGTTTTCGTAATTACCGCCGGAAACGCCGGTGATCGAGTTGGTCAGCGGTGCGTTGCCAGCCAATGCGTCATTCGGCGCGGTGGTGGTCACGGTGCCGGTGGTCTTGCCGACTTCGATGGTGATGGTCTGACCGTTGGCCAAAGTGACAGTCACCGGCGAACCGGTGACTGGTGCGCCAACCGTAGCGGTATAGGTAACGGTGCCGCCTTCTGCAACCGAAGAATCAGCCGTCAGTTTGACCGTCGACGTGTCGATGGTGTCAGTCACTTCGGTGACAGCGGGAACAGTGCTTGGCACCAGGTTCTCGAAGTTGCCGCCAGTGGCGTCCTTGATGGTGACTTCGATTTTGCCGGCGTCTTTGTAGACGTCATCGGCTGGCGCCGGAACGGTCACGGTGCCGGTAGTTTTACCCGCCTCGATGGTGATGACGGAGCCGTTGCTCAACGTCACGGTCACCGGGGTGCCGGCAGGATTGGTCAGGGTTGCGGTGTAAACGATCGAACCGCCCTCGGCCACGGAACCGGTCGCGCTCAGCGACAGGTTGGTGGTGTCGATGGAGTCGGTGACGGTGGTGGTCGCTGGCGTCGTGTTCGGCACCAGATTCTCGAAATTGCCGCCGGTGGCACCGGTAATCGTGGTGCTGACAGTGCCGCCGTTGTTGTAGACGTCATTCGGTGCGGTCGGCACGTTGACGCTGCCGGTGGTCTGGCCAGCGCCGATGGTAATCGTCGAGCCGTTCGACAGGGTGACGGTCACCGGGGTCTGCGCCGGGTTGGTCAGGGTCGCGGTGTAGGTGATCTGGCCACCTTCGACCACGGTGCCGGTGGCAGTCAGGGTCAGGCCGGTGGTGTCGATCGAGTCGGTGATGGTGGTCACCGCCGGTGTCGGGTTCGGCACCAGGTTTTCGAAGTTGCCGCCGGTGGCTCCGGTGATGGTGGTGGTGACAGTGCTGCCGTTGTTATAGACGTCATTCGGCGCGGTCGGCACGTTGACGGTGCCGGTGGTCTGGCCGGCGCCGATGGTGATGGTCGAGCCATTGGACAGGGTAACGGTCACCGGCGTCTGCGCCGGGTTGGTCAGCGTGGCGGTGTAGGTGATCTGGCCACCTTCGGTCACGCTTGGGCCGGCCGTCAGGGTGACGGTGGTGGTGTCGATGGTGTCGGTGACCTGAGTCGTGGCCGGGGTGGTCGGCGGGGTCACGGTGATGCCGCTGCCGCCGGTGGTGCCGGTGACGGTCACGTCGATCTGGGTCGGGTCGTTATAAACAGTGTCGTTCGGTGCCAGGGGCACGTTGGCGGTGCCAGTGGTGGAACCGGCCGGAATCACGATCACCGCGCCGTTGGACAGGGTGATGGTCAGGTCGGTCAGCGGCGCCTGGGTCAGGGTCGCGGTGTACATCAGCACACCGCCGGCTTCGGTGATGCTCGGCGTGGCGCTGAGGCTCAGGGTCGATTCGCGCAGGGCGTTGGCGGTGGTGTCGGTGTTCTGCCCGCCGGTGATGTTTTGCGCGGCCTGGCCTGCAGCGTTGATGCCCGCAGTCGGGAAACCGATGGTTGGGTCGACGCGGCCGGCGGTCGCATCGAGCATCACGAAGCTGTGGCCGCCACCAGCGGCACCGCCAGTCCCAGCGGCGCTCGGGCCGGCTGCGGTGGATTCAAGGGCGGTAGTCGGGTCGACACCGGCGGCGATGGCTTGTTGCAGCTCTTCCACCGACGGCGCGGCTTGCGCGGTGGCTTCGGCCAGGTCAGTGCTGGAATCCGGAGTGTCGGCGCTCCACTGAGTGTCGCGGCCCAGATCGATCGTGCGGCCATCGGCCAGTTCGAGGGACACGGCGCCGGAAACGCCGGTGTCGACCTGATCGCCGGCAAACAGCCGGTCGCCTTCAACGAGTACGCGACGGACGCCCTCTGGGGACACCACGAAAACCTGACCGACAATGCTTTTGACGATGGCAACAACACTGCTCATTGAAGACTCTCCGGGTGTCACGTTCAGTTGACTTCCATAGACCTGATGGCTCTCTGCGCCGATTCAGTCTGGACGTACTTTTAAAAAAGATGAAACAAAGTTGACGCTGCTGTTCGTCAATATTTTGGCTAGATTCTTTCGCTATTAACTTTATGCCAAACTATTGACCTTCTGGGTGCCATCCTAAACAATCGTCCCAGTAATGTCACATTGATATTTATGCGGCGACCTGCCCTTCAGCGTGTGATCCAGTTCCGGTTTTAAACTTTCCGACATACGGTCATTCCGGTTGCCATCTTCCGACGCAGCTCACCAATTTGCTGTGATTCAAGACAAGAAGTTCTGGGAAATCTTTACCATGCGTTCGCACCTGTTCAAGGCTCTACCCTTCGCTCTCGCCGCGTCTTTCGTACAAGCACAATCCTTACCAGAAGCCATGCAGCAGGCGCTGGATGTCCATCCGGAAATCCAGGCAGGGGTCAACAGCCGACTGGCCGCGGATTATCAGTTAAAGGCTGCAAAAGGTGGATACCTGCCCAAGGTCGATCTGCTGGGCGGTTATGGCCGTGAAGGCACCGACAGCGTCACCACCCGCGCCAATGGTGGCGGCAATCACTGGGAAACCCTGAACCGCAGCGAGTCAAGTTTGCGTCTGTCGCAAATGGTTTTTGACGGTTTTGCGACGTCCAGCGAAGTCGGGCGTCAACAAGCCACCGTCAACTCCCGCGCCTATTCCTTGCTCGGCACTTCCGAACGCACCGCGCTGACCGTGGCCCAGGTTTATCTGGATGTGCTGACCCGTCGCGAATTCGTGCGTCTGGCCGAAGAAAACCTCAAGAGCCACCAGCGCATCTACGACCAGATCCAGCTGCGCACCCAGCGCGGCGTCGGCAGCGGTGCCGACCTCGATCAGGCCGAAGCGCGGATGGCCCAGGCCCGCAACAACCTGATCACCGAGCAGACCAACCTCGCCGACTCGGAAACCAACTTCCTCAGCGCCGTCGGCCAGATGCCCGATCAACTGGAGCGTCCGGCGCCGTTCATGGCGATGATGCCGGCCAACCTGAATGAAGCGCGCCAGCAGATGCTGGAAAACAGCCCGATCCTGCGTTCGGCCGAGTCCGACATCGCCGCGGCCGAGAAGCAATACGAGACTGCCAAGTCGACCTTCTACCCGCGCTTCGACGCCGAGCTGGGCCGCACCGCCGACAACGATCTCGACGGCCAGAACGGTCACAACAACGAATGGCAGGCCATGCTGCGCATGCGCTTCAACCTGTATTCGGGCGGCAGCAACAAGGCGGACCTGGAGTCCAAGTCCTACCTGTCGAACCAGGCGCTGGACATCCGCAACAACGCCTTGCGCCAATTGAATGAAGAACTGGGCCTGGCCTGGAACGCCCTGAACAACGCCAACGCCCAAGTGCCGATCGCTCAGCAGTACGTTGATCACAGCACCTCGGTGCGCACCGCTTACCAGCGTCAGTTCAGCCTCGGCGAACGCACCCTGCTGGATTTGCTCGACAGTGAAAACGAGCTGTTCACCGCTTCGCGCCGTCTGGCCGAGATCAAAAACATTCAGTTATTTACTCAGTATCGAATCAAGGCGACCATGGGCGAGTTACTCAAGAGCCAGGGAGTGGTCGCACCCTTGGCATCCGTTGTGCAGAACGACGTGAAGCCCAAGGTCCAGCTGCCTGGGATGAATTGAGTTGTCCCTTTTCAACTGCTAAAGAGTGTCGAGCGTGGAATCAGAAGTCAGTCGAGTTCATCTCAGTCATGATCCACGCGCGTTGCACGACGAT
The DNA here is from genome assembly GCF_016735645.1 of Pseudomonas sp. B7. Classification (NCBI taxonomy): domain Bacteria; kingdom Pseudomonadati; phylum Pseudomonadota; class Gammaproteobacteria; order Pseudomonadales; family Pseudomonadaceae; genus Pseudomonas; species Pseudomonas sp. B7. The sequence continues at coordinate 430,577 of NZ_JAERRE010000004.1, read as the reverse complement.
CCGTTACTGGATGGTCTGCTCGCTCTCTGCATGCTGCATCAGAAACCCGCCAGCGCGGCCATGCTGACCACCGGCCTGCCGCTGCCAAAACAACGCCTGAGTGTCGAGCTGCTGCCCCGTGCAGCGGCGCGCGCCGGGCTGCAAGGGCGAGTCCTGCAACGCAAGCTTGAAGAAATTCCGGCGATTGCCATGCCGGCGCTGTTGCTGCTCAAGGATGGCCGCAGTGCCGTCCTGCTCGGCTGGCAGGGTGAGAACGAAGCGCGGGTGCTGCTCAGCGAAAGCGACGGCGGCGAGTCTCTGGTCAGCCGCGAACTGCTGGCCGACGACTACACCGGCAAAGTGTTCTTCGCCCAGCCCCAGCACAAATTCGACGTCAACCACGGCACGCTGATCCCGCGTGCACGCTCGTGGTTTCGCGACACCCTCAAGCGTTCGCGCTGGCTGTACGCCGACGCCATCGCTGCCAGTTTCCTGATCAACATCATCGCCATGGCCGCGCCGCTGTTCGTGATGAACGTCTACGACCGCGTGGTGCCGAACCAGGCCGAAGCGACCCTGTGGGTGCTCGCACTGGGCATCACCGGCGCCTACCTGTTCGACCTGATCCTCAAGAGCCTGCGCAGCCTGTGCCTGGATCTGGCCGGCAAGAAAACCGACCTGATCATCTCCGCCACGCTATTCGAACGCATCGTCGGCATGGCCATGAAATACCGCCCGGCGCGGGTCGGCAGCTTTGCCCAGAACATCCACGAGTTCCAGAGTCTGCGTGACTTTCTTGCCTCGCTGACCCTGACCAGCCTGATCGACCTGCCGTTCACCCTCCTGATCTTCATCGTCATCGCGATTCTCGGCGGGCATCTGGTGTGGATTCCGGTGTTGGCCTTCCCGATTGCGCTGCTGATCGGCTACGCACTGCAGAAGCCGCTGGTGGCAACCATGGAACGCACCATGGCGCTGGGGGCCGAGCGTCAGTCGAGCCTGATCGAAACCCTCGCCGGCCTCGACGCGGTGAAGGTCAACAACGCCGAAAGCGAACGCCAGTATCAGTGGGAACAAACCATTGGCACTCTCAGCCGCCTCGAGCTGCGGGTGAAAATGCTCTCCGGCCTGGCGATGAACATCACCCTGCTGATCCAGCAACTGGCCGGGGTGATCATGATCGTCTTCGGCGTGTACCAGATCATCGCCGGCAACCTGAGCATGGGCGGTCTGATTGCCTGCTACATGCTCAGCGGTCGCGCACTGAGCCCGCTGGCATCGCTGTCCGGTTTGCTGACTCGTTATCAGCAGGCGCGGGTGACCATGACCTCGGTCGACCAGATGATGGAGCTGCCGCAGGAGCGCAATTTCGAAGAGCGCCCGCTGAGCCGCAAGGTGCTGCAAGGCGCGATCGAATGCCGCCAGCTCAGCTTCACCTACCCGGAGCAACAGAATCCGGCGCTGAAGAACATCAACCTGGTGATCCGTCCCGGCGAGAAGATCGGCATCATCGGCCGCAGCGGCTCGGGCAAAAGTTCGCTGGCGAAATTGCTGGTCGGCCTCTATCAGCCGGACGACGGTGCGTTGCTGGTGGACGGCGTCGACATCCGCCAGATCGACGTCAGCGAGTTGCGCTACAACATCGGCTACGTGCCGCAGGACATCCAGCTGCTGGCCGGCACCTTGCGCGACAACTTGATTTCCGGCGCCCGTTACGTCGAAGACGAACTTGTCTTGCAGGCCGCTGAACTGGCCGGCGTCCACGAATTCGCCCGACTGCACCCGCAGGGTTATGAACTGCAAGTCGGCGAGCGTGGACAGAACCTGTCCGGCGGTCAGCGCCAGAACGTTGCCCTGGCTCGGGCGCTGTTGCTCAATCCGCCGATCCTGTTGCTCGACGAACCGACCAGCGCCATGGACAACACCGGCGAAGAGCGCCTCAAGCAACGCCTGGCTGCAGTCGTTGAAAACAAGACCGTGGTGCTGGTGACGCACCGGGCGTCGCTGCTGTCGCTGGTGGATCGTCTGCTGGTGATCGATCGCGGGCAGATTCTCGCCGATGGCCCGAAAGCCGCCGTGATGGAAGCGTTGAAGAAGGGGCAGATCAGTGTTGCTTAAGTCGGGTTTCAAGGATTCGATCCGTCGCTACTTCAAAGGCTCTGCCTCGCTGCAGGGCCAGCCGCTGCCGGAGGTCAACAAGGCCTTGATCGAGGACGCGCCGCGTGTGGTGCGGCTGACGATCTGGGCGATCATCGGTTTCTTCGTGTTCCTGATGCTGTGGGCCAACTTCGCCGTCATCGACGAAGTGACCAAGGGCGACGGCAAGGCGATTCCATCGTCGAAGATCCAGAAAATCCAGAACCTCGAGGGCGGTATCGTCTCCGAGCTGTTCGTCAAGGAAGGCCAGATTGTCGAAGCCGGCGCACCGCTGGTTCGCCTGGACGACACGCGATTCGCTTCCAACGTCGGCGAAACCGAAGCTGATCGCTTGTCGATGCTGCTGCGGGTCGAGCGCCTGAGCGCCGAAGTCGATGACCGTCCGCTGAATTTCCCGGAGGACGTGCTCAAAGCCGTGCCGGGTCAGGCCAAGAGCGAAGAATCGCTGTACGTCAGCCGTCGTCAGCAATTGCACGATGAAGTCGGCGGCTTGCAGGAGCAGTTGATCCAGCGTCAGCAAGAGTTGCGCGAGTTCACCTCGAAGCAGGCGCAGTACCGCCAGCAACTCGGCCTGCAACGCCAGGAAATCAACATGTCCGAGCCGCTCGTGGCCCAGGGCGCGGTGTCGCCGGTGGAAGTGCTGCGACTCAAGCGTGCAGAAGTGGAAACCCGTGGTCAGCTCGACGCCACCACACTGGCGATCCCGCGTGCCGAATCGGCGATCAAGGAAGTGCAGCGCAAGATCGACGAAACTCGCGGCAAATTCCGCAGCGAAGCCCTGACTCAGCTCAACGAAGCCCGCACCGACCTGAACAAGGCCCAGGCCACCGGCAAGGCGCTGGAAGACCGGGTCAGTCGGACGCTCGTTACTTCGCCGGTGCGGGGCATCGTCAACAAGATGCTGGTCAACACCATCGGCGGCGTGATCCAGCCGGGCAGCGACCTGTTGGAAATCGTGCCGCTGGACGACACCCTGCTGGTCGAAGCGAAGATTCGCCCGCAGGACATCGCGTTCCTGCATCCTGGCCAGGAAGCCACGGTGAAATTCACCGCGTATGACTACACCATCTACGGCGGTCTCAAAGCCAAGCTGGAACAGATCGGCGCCGACACCATCACCGACGAAGACAAGAAAACCACCTACTACGTCATCAAGCTGCGCACCGAGCGCAGCCATCTCGGCACCGACGAGAAGCCGTTGCTGATCATCCCGGGGATGGTGGCGTCGGTGGACATCATCACCGGCAAGAAGACCGTGTTGAGCTATCTGCTCAAGCCAATCATCCGGGCGCGCGCCGAGGCGTTGCACGAACGGTAAATCTTCACGGACGCCTTCGAGGGACTCGCGGAGGCGTTCGTCGCACCAACACATTCCGTCCAGAAGTGACACAAATGGTCACTCACCATCCAGTCCATTCCTAAACAATCGCCATATCGTTATTCGTTAACAGTATTTAAATTCCGCTTCTTATAGCTATAAAGTCAGCCTCCTGCGTACCTGCCGACCAATCGGCGCGCCGCACGACACGAACCAACACGCAATCCAGCGTGAGTTTCTGATCGACGCGCGCGCCCTTGAGCGTGCCGTGCGTGGGAGATTGATTGATGTCCGCAGCTACTGCTACCCCAAGCGCCGCGACTGCCGCGCCGCAAACCTTCGAGATCCGCCCGTTCAGCGGTGCCGTCGGCGCCGAAATCATTGGCCTCGACCTGACCCGTCCGGTCAACGATGAAGACTTCGCCAGCATCCACCGCGCGCACCTCGATCACCATGTTGTGGTGTTCCGCGACCAGCGCATCACCCCGCAACAGCAGATCGATTTCAGCCGCCGTTTCGGCGTGTTGCAGATCCACGTGCTCAAGCAGTTCCTGCTGGCCAATCACCCGGAAATCCTCATTGTTTCCAACATCGTCGAAAACGGCCAGAACATCGGCCTCGGCGATGCCGGCAAATTCTGGCACTCGGACCTTTCCTATAAAGAGCTGCCGAGCCTCGGCTCGATGCTGCACGCCCAGGAGCTGCCGCCCGAAGGCGGCGACACCCTGTTCGCCGACATGCACAAAGCCTGGGACAGCCTGCCCGACGCGCTGCGCAAAGCGGTCGAAGGCCGCTCGGCTGCGCATTCCTACACCGCGCGCTACAGCGAAACCAAATTCGAAGGCAACTGGCGCCCGACCCTGACCCCGGAGCAATTGGCTCAGGTTGCCGAGGTCGTGCACCCGGTGGTCCGCACCCATCCGGAAAACGGCCGCAAGGCCTTGTTCGTCAGCGAAGGCTTCACCACCCGCATCGTCGGCCTGCCGGAAGACGAGAGCAAACAACTGCTCGACGAGCTCTACGCCCACAGCGTGCTGCCGCAGAACATCTATCGCCATCAATGGCAGCCACACGACCTGGTGTTCTGGGACAACCGCTCGCTGATCCACCTTGCCGCCGGTTGCCCCGCGCACCTGCGCCGCAAGCTGTATCGCACCACTATCCAGGGCGACGCGCCTTTCTGATTTGCCGGAGATCCGATCATGTCCAAACGTCTTCCATTCGCACCGCTGGCGGCGGCCATCGGCCTCGGTTTCAGCCTGATCGCCGGCAGCCTGGTGGCGCCGACCGTGGCCCACGCCGAAGGTGAAATCCGCATCGCCGAACAGTTCGGCATTGTCTATTTATTGCTCAACGTGGTGCGCGATCAGGGACTGATCGAGAAGTACGGCAAGCAGGAAGGCCTCGACATCAAGGTCGACTGGACCCAGCTGTCCGGCGGCGCGGCGGTCAACGATGCGCTGCTCTCCGGCTCCATTGACATTGCCGGCGCTGGCGTCGGGCCGTTGCTGACCATCTGGGATCGCACCCACGGCAAGCAGAACGTCAAAGCCGTGGCCTCGCTGGGCAACTTCCCGTACTACCTGGTCAGCAACAATCCCAAGGTCAAAACCATCGCCGACTTCACCGAGAAGGACCGCATCGCGGTGCCGGCGGTGGGCGTTTCCGTGCAGTCGCGCTTCCTGCAATACGCGGCCGCCAAGCAGTGGGGCGACAAGGAATTCAATCGCCTCGACAAGTACACCATCGCTGTCCCGCACCCGGACGCCACTGCGGCGCTGATCGCCGGCGGCACCGAGCTGACCGGGCATTTCTCCAACCCGCCGTTCCAGGATCAGGCGCTGGAAAATCCGAACGTCCACGTGGTGCTCAATTCCTATGACGTGCTCGGGCCGAACTCGCCGACGGTGTTGTTCGCCACCGAGAAATTCCGCAACGAGAACCCGAAAACCTACAAGGCGTTCGTCGAAGCGCTGACCGAAGCGGCGCAATTTGCGCAGAACGATAAAGGCGCGGCGGCGGACACTTACATCCGCGTGACCAAGGCCAAGATCGACCGCGCTGCGTTGCTGAAAATCATCGACAACCCGCAATTCGAATTCAGTGTCACGCCGAAAAACACCTACCCGCTCGCCGAATTCCTCTACCGCGTCGGCGCGATCAAGAACAAACCCGAATCGTGGAAGGACTACTTCTTCCAGGACGCCAAACCGTTGCAGGGGAGCTGATCGACATGAACGCCCCTTTGCAAGGCCACGCGGCCAGCAACCCTATCGCCACCGCACAAGCGCTGCTGGCGGTCGACCAGGTCAGCCTCGAATACCGCACGCCGCAGCGCGTCGTGCGCGCCACCCACCAGGTCAGTTTCGAAGTCGATCAACAGGATCGTTTCGTGCTGCTCGGCCCGTCCGGTTGCGGTAAATCCACGTTGCTCAAAGCCGTCGCCGGGTTCATTACGCCGTGCGAGGGCGAGATCCGTCTGCAGGGCCAGCGCGTCGACGCGCCGGGGCCGGACCGGATCGTGGTGTTTCAGGAGTTCGATCAACTGCCACCGTGGAAAACCGTCAAACAGAACGTGATGTTTCCGCTGCTGGCTTCGCGCACGCTGAAGAAAAAGGAAGCCGAAGAGCGCGCGCTGCATTATCTGGAAAAAGTCGGTCTGGCGGCGTTCGCCGATGCCTATCCGCACACCCTGTCCGGCGGCATGAAAGCGCGGGTGGCGATTGCCCGGGCGCTGGCGATGCAGCCGAAAATCCTGCTGATGGACGAGCCGTTCGCCGCGCTGGATGCCCTGACCCGGCGCAAGATGCAGGAGGAATTGCTGCTGCTCTGGGAGGAGGTGCGTTTCACTTTGTTGTTCGTCACCCACTCGATTGAAGAAGCGCTGGTGGTCGGCAATCGGATCCTGCTGTTGTCCCCGCATCCGGGCCGCGTGAGGGCGGAAGTGCACAGTCATCAATACGATTTGCACAGCCTCGGCGGTGTGGCGTTTCAGGAATCGGCGCGGCGCATTCACCGATTGCTGTTCGATGAAGGGCAGTCGCCGGAAACCGAGCGCGAACTGGATTTCACTGATATCCGCATCGCTTATTGAACCGCCTGGAGGATTGCCCGATGAGCCATTCATCATCCGTACGTCAAGAATTCGAAAGCGATCTGCAACCGCTGACCAGCGTCCCGGTGGAGCGCGAGTTGCCGCTGGGCCAGCGTCTGTGGCAACAGGGCTGGCTGCGCAAAAGCGTGATCCTGATTTTGCTCGCCGTGCTCTGGGAGGTTGTGGCCGGGGTGCAGAACAACGACCTGCTGCTGCCGAGCTTCTTGCAGACCAGTCACGCGCTGTATGACGGCCTGCTCAGCGGTGAATTGTTGGGCAAGGTGTGGATCTCGCTGGTGGTGCTGATCAAGGGTTACCTGATCGGCATCGTCCTCGCCTTCGCCCTGACCACGCTGGCGGTTTCGACCCAGGTCGGTCGGGACTTGCTCAGCACCCTGACCTCAATGTTCAACCCGCTGCCGGCGATTGCCCTGTTGCCGCTGGCGTTGCTGTGGTTCGGGCTGGGTCAGAACAGCCTGATATTCGTGCTGGTGCATTCGGTGTTGTGGGCGCTGGCGCTGAACACTTACGCCGGGTTTCTCGGCGTTTCGGAAACCCTGCGCATGGCCGGGCGCAACTACGGCTTGAAGGGCATGCGCTTCGTGTTGTTCATCCTGATTCCGGCGGCACTGCCGTCGATCCTCGCCGGGCTGAAAATCGGCTGGGCTTTCGCCTGGCGCACCTTGATCGCCGCCGAACTGGTGTTCGGTGCCACCAGCGGAAAGGGTGGCCTGGGCTGGTACATCTTCCAGAATCGCAATGAGTTGTACACCGACAAGGTGTTTGCCGGTCTGGCGGTGGTGATCCTCATCGGCTTGCTGGTGGAAAACCTGGTGTTCGACACGCTGGAGCGGGTGACGGTGAAACGCTGGGGGATGCAGCGCTGATTTTCTGATCTGCTAGCATTGCGTGCGAATCAATCCTGATCGGTCACGAGTGCTCAGCATGCAACTCCCGGACATGAACCTGTTGGTCGCCCTCGACGCCTTGCTTGACGAGGGCAGCGTGGTCGGCGCCGCGCGGCGGATGAACCTCAGCCCGGCGGCCATGAGCCGCACGCTGACGCGGATCCGCGAAGCCATTGGCGATCCGATTCTGGTGCGTGCCGGTCGCGGTCTGGTGCCGACACCCAAGGCAATGGAGCTGCGCGAGCAGGTGCGGGATGTGGTCGAGCAGGCGGCGCTGCTGTTTCGCTCGGCCGATGCGGTGGAACTGGGCACGTTGCGCCGGCGCTTCAGCATTCGCGCCAACGATTTTTTCGTTGGCGTGTACGGCGGCAAGCTGTTCGACACCCTCGATCAACTGGCGCCGCACTGTGAGTTGCGTTTCGTTCCCGAGGGGGATGGCGACGATGAAGCGCTGCGCGAAGGGCGCATCGACCTGAGTGTCAGCAATACGCGCCCGGTGACGCCGGAAGTCAAAGTGCAGAACCTGTTTTCCACCCACTTCGTCGGTCTGGTGCGCGAGGATCATCCGCTGCTGGACGGCGAGATCACGGCCGAACGCTATGCCGGGTTTTCCCACATCAGCATGTCCCGCCGGGGCATCGCCCGTGGCCCCATCGACACTGCTTTGAATGCCCTGGGGTTGGAGCGGCGGGTGGCAGTGATTGCGCCGAGTTTCCACGCGGCGATGTTCGCCCTGCCGGACTCCGACCTGATCCTGCCAGTGCCCAAGGAAGCGCTGCTCAGCGTGCGGCGGCTGGGCTTGAAGCTGCGCTCGTTCGACCTGCCGATCCCGCTGCCGACGCTGATGCTGACCCAGGCCTGGCACCCGCGTTTTGACAAGGACCCGGCCCACCGCTGGCTGCGGGAAACCCTCAAGACCTGCTGCGACGAAACCTGGCTGGCGGCACAGCCCTGACAATTGCGTCCGGTGCACTTATAAACTGCCAAGAAGTCAATTTTCGTCAGCACTAAGCCCTACTACCATGCTCCGGTATTTTTCCCTCCGGAGTTTGCCTGCATGACATCCCTGACGGTCACGGCGCCGATTGCCGCTGCCGCTCCGATGGCCGCCGCGCCACCGGTGTTCGGGGCGCGGATCATCATCGGTCTGGTCGGCGTGCTGCTGGCGGTGCTGGTGTCGGGTCTCAACGAGATGGTGACCAAGGTCGCCCTGGCCGACATTCGCGGCGCCCTGAGCATCGGTTACGACGAAGGCACCTGGCTGGTCGCCAGCTACACCGCGACCTCGGTGGCGGCCATGGCATTCGCGCCGTGGTGCTCGGTGACCTTTTCCCTGCGTCGCTTCACCCTGTGCGCCATCGGCGTGTTTACCCTGCTCGGGGTGCTCTGCCCGTTCGCCCCGAGCTACGAAAGCCTGCTGCTGATGCGCATCCTGCAAGGCCTGGCTGGCGGTGCGTTGCCGCCGATGCTGATGACCGTTGCGCTGCGATTCCTGCCGGCCAACATCAAGCTTTACGGCCTCGCCGGTTACGCCCTGACCGCGACTTTCGGTCCTGGTCTCGGCACGCCGCTGGCCGGGTTGTGGACCGAATACGTCGGCTGGCAGTGGACGTTCTGGCAAATCATCGTGCCGTGCCTGATTGCCATGGCGATGGTTGCCTGGGGCATTCCACAGGATCCGCTGCGCCTGGAGCGCCTCAAGTCGTTCAACTGGAAAGGCCTGCTGCTGGGCTTTCCGGCGATCTGCATGCTGGTGATCGGTCTGTTGCAGGGCAATCGCCTGGATTGGTTCGAGTCGAACCTGATCTGCGCTTTGCTCGGCGCCGGTTCGCTGTTGCTGGTGGCGTTTCTGATCAATGAATGGTCGCAGCCGATTCCATTCTTCAAGTTGCAGATGCTCGGCATCCGCAACCTGTCGTTCGCGCTGATGACGCTGGCCGGGGTGCTGGTTGTGCTGCTGGCGGTGGTGCTGATTCCATCGAGTTACCTGGCTCAGGTTCAGGGTTACCGGCCGGTACAGACTGCGCCGATCATGTTGATCGCGGCATTGCCGCAGTTGATCGCGCTGCCGCTGGTGGCGGCGTTGTGCAACCTGCGCTGGGTCGATTGTCGCTGGGTGCTCGGCATCGGCTTGGGCATGTTGACGCTCTCGTGTCTGGGCGGATCGCAGCTGACCTCGGAATGGATTCGCGACGATTTCTATGTCCTGCAATGGCTGCAGATTTTCGGCCAGCCGATGGCGGTGCTGCCGTTGCTGATGCTGTCGACCGGCAGCATCCAGCCACAGGACGGGCCTTTCGCCTCGGCGTGGTTCAACACCGTAAAAGGTCTGGCGGCGGTGGTCGCCACCGGCGTGATCGAGGCGCTGACCACTTCGCGCCTGCATTTTCACTCGACGATGCTGGTCGATCGCCTCGGCAACTCGCCGCTGGCCGCCAGCAACGACCCCGGCCTCGCCCATCGCCTGCATGAACAGGCGGTGGTGCTGACTTCTTCGGATCTTTATCTGTGCATGGCCGGCGTCGCGGTGGCGCTGATCCTGCTGATTTTCTGGCTGCCGACGCGGATCTATCCGCCTCGCGCGCCAACCTGACTGGAACAGAAGGTTTTTTATGACGACTCAAGCAAAGCAAAAACTCGCGGTGGCTGTGGCCGCTGCGCTGGCGGTCGGTGTGCTGGTGTATCTGGCGATGCCCGGCCTGTTCGGCAAGCGCACTCAGCAGACTACCAACGACGCCTTCGTCTCTGCCGATTTCACCCTGGTGGTGCCGCGTGTGGCGGGGTTCATCAAAGAGGTGCTGGTGGAAGACAATCAACAGGTCAAGGCCGGGCAGTTGCTGGCGCTGATCGATGACCGCGACTTGCGCGCCGCCGCCGAAGCCGCCGATGCGCAAACCCTGGTCGCCCGCGCGCAGTTGCAGAACGCCAAGGCCACCCTTGAGCGCCAGTCCTCGGTGATCGCTCAGGCGCAGGCGTCGGTGGTGTCGGCCAAGGCTGAAATGGCTTTCGCCCAGCAGGAATTGAACCGCTATAACCACCTCGCGGGCGTCGGTGCCGGCACCGTGCAGAACGCGCAACAGGCGCGCACCCGGATCGATCAGGCCTCTGCGCGGCTGGACACGGCCACCGCGAAACTGGCAGCGGAACGCAAGCAGGTGGAAATCCTCACGGCGCAGCGCGATGCCGCCGAAGGCAGTTTGAAACACGCGCAGGCCGCGCTGGAAATCGCCAGTTTCGAGCTGTCCTACACGCGCATCACCGCGCCCCAGGACGGCATGATCGGCGAGCGTGCCGTACGGGTCGGCGCCTACGTGACACCGGGTAGCAAGCTGCTGGCGGTGGTGCCGTTGAAGCAGGCCTATGTGGTCGCCAACTTCCAGGAAACCCAGCTCACCGACGTGCAGCCGGGGCAGGACGTTGTGGTGCGGGTCGACAGCCTCGGCGGCGAAGCCCTCACCGGCCGCGTCGAGAGCATTGCCCCAGCGACCGGCGTGACCTTCGCGGCGGTCAAACCGGACAACGCCACCGGCAACTTCACCAAGGTTGTGCAGCGAATTCCGGTGAAGGTTCTGCTGGATCCGGGTCAGCCGCTGGCCGAACGCTTGCGGGTGGGGATGTCGGTGGAGGCGAGCATTGATACCAAAAGCTCAGCGACGTCGGTGCGTGAGGTGACGCAGCGATGAAGCGCTTTCAGTCCCTGACAGTGGTCCTGAGTCTGTCGGCATTGGCGGCCTGCACCGTCGGCCCGGACTTCCAGAAACCCCAAGCCACGCAGATTGCCGAGTGGACAAAGCCGTCAAAAACCGCCGTCAGCCAGGCCGTCAGCGAACCCTTGAACGAGCGCTGGTGGGAAGTCTTTCTCGACGCGCAACTCTCGGCCCTGACCCAGCGCGCCTTGCGCAGCAACCTTGACCTGCAACTGGCCAGCAGCCGCCTGCAACAAAGCCGCGCCGCCCGCCAGGTGATCACCGCCGACCGTTATCCAACGACCGCCGCCACCGGCAGCTATGCCCGCAAACGCAACAGCGGCGAAGGCCTGAACGACCCGTCCGGACACAATGGCGATTCGGCCTTCAACCTGTGGGATGCCGGTTTCTCGGCCTCCTGGGAGCTGGATTTCTGGGGCCGCGTGCGCCGGGAGACCGAAGCCGCCGATGCCAACCTCGAAGTCGCGGAAAACGACCGTCGCGGCGTGCTGTTGGCGGTACTCGCGGACACCGCGCAGAACTACATCCAGCTGCGCGGCGTACAGAACACCCGCGCGGTCACCGAGCAGAACCTCGATGTGGCGCGACACAGCCTGAAGCTTTCACAACTGCGCCTCAACGACGGTGTGGCCACCGATCTCGACGTCGCCGAAGCGGCCGCGCAAGTGGCGGCCATCGAATCGCGGTTGCCAGCACTGGAGCAACGTCAGGCGCAACTGATCAACGCCATCAGCCTGTTGATGGGCGAACCGCCGCAGACGCTGGCGAAAGAGTTATCCACAGATGCGCCGGTGCCGCAGTCGCCGCTGACCGTCGCCATCGGCCTGCCGTCGCAACTGGCCGAACGTCGCCCGGACATCCGCCAGGCCGAAGCCCGTCTGCACGCCGCCACCGCCAACATCGGCGTGGCCAAGGGCGATTTCTATCCGCGCATCACCCTGTCCGGCAACCTCGGCTCGCAAGCCATGCAGCTCAGCGATTTCGGTTCCTGGGGCTCACGCGCCTTCGGCATCGGCCCGCAATTCAGCCTGCCGCTGTTCGACGGCGGCCGCTTGCGCGGCGTGCTGCAACTGCGCGAAGCCCAACAGCAGGAAGCGGCCATCGGTTATCAACAGACCGTCCTGCGCGCCTGGCACGAAATCGACGACCAGCTGACCGCCTACAACGCCAGCCAGCGCCGCCGCGACAGCCTCGCCGAAGCCGTGCGCCAGAACCAGATCGCCCTGCGCACCGCGCAACAGCAATACGTCGAAGGCGTGGTCGACTTCGTCAACGTCTTCACCGTGCAAGGCGCACTGCTCGCCACCCAGGAACAATGGGTGGAAAGCTCCACCGGCGTTTCACTGGCGATGATCGGGCTGTACCGGGCGTTGGGCGGGGGATGGGAGTCGGTGTATCCGGTGGGGGAGATGGCGCAGCGTTGATTCTCCCACCCGAATGATGGCCTTTCGCTTGACGCTAATCGCCGCTGTCGTAGACTCCGAGCATCCGTCAGGGAGTAACGGTTATGCGGCGTTTTCGTGGTTGGGTTGTCGGATTGACCTTTGTAACGTGTGCAGTTCAGGCTCAAACGCCCGCGCCAGACGATCCGCTGCTGGATAACGGCGGGGCGGCGAATGCGTCGGCCAGCAGTGAAGCGCGCGGGGTGTTGCGGGCGCGGGATCAGGCGACGCTGGCCAGCGAGTTGTCCGGGCGAATCGTCGAGTTGCCGTTCAGCGAGGGCGAGTCGTTCAAGAAGGGCGATACCCTGGCGCGGTTCGACTGTTCGGCCTATCAGGCCCAGTTGAATGCCGCGCAGGCCGCCAGCCGTGGCGCCGGTGAAGAGCTGGCGCACAACCGGCAATTGGCGGCGCTCAATTCCGTCGGGCGTTTCGAAGTGGCCCGGGCCGAGGCCAAGGTCAGCGAAACCCAGGCGCAATCTCAGGTTTATCAAGTCCAGGTCAAACGTTGCAGCGTGGTCGCGCCGTTCGATGGGCAAGTGGTGGAACGCAAGGTGCAGCGTTATGAAAGCGTGCCGGCCGGTGCGCCGCTGCTCGATGTGGTCGACAACCGCACCCTGGAAATCCATCTGTTGGTGCCGTCGCGCTGGATGGCCAGGCTCAAGCCCGGTCAGTCGTTCAGCTTCGTGCCCGATGAAACCGGTCAGCCGATCGACGCCACGGTCAAGCGCCTCGGTGCGCGGATCGATGAAGGCAGCCAGACGCTGTTGTTGGTAGCAACACTCCCCGAAGCCAAAGGCTTGCTCGCCGGCATGAGCGGCACCGCGCATTTTCCGGAGTTTAAGTGAACGCCCCGGTGAGCGGCGCCGCCGAGCAGGTGTTCGCGCGGTTTCTCGATCTCGAACGGCAGACCCGCGCCGCTCATGATATTTCGCAACTGGCCTACAGCCTGGTCAATGACGGTCAGTCGCTGTTCGGTTTTCGCCATGCGGCGCTGTTGATCGCCGGCAAGGTGCAGGCGGTGACCGGGGTCAGCGCAGTGGAGCCGAATGCGCCGTTCGTGGCATTCGTCGAGCAGGCCGTGGCGCAGTTGTTCAAGCAGGATGTGCTGAAACAGGCGCGGGTGATCACGCCGGAAATGGTCGGTGAATCGATTCAGGCCGACTGGCGCAGTCTGTCGGCCATGCAAGTGTTCTGGCTGCCGTTGATCGACCGTCAGGGTCAGGTGTTCGGCGGTTTGTGGCTGGCCCGTGATCTGCCGTGGAACCCTTCCGAACAAGTGCTGCTGTCGCAACTGGGCGACACCTACAGCCACGCCTGGCTGGCGTTGCAACCACGCAAGCCGTGGCGCTTGCGCTGGACCCGCAAACGTCAGGTGGCGCTGGTCGCCGTGTTGTTGCTCGGGCTGTTGATCCCGGTGCGCCAGTCGGTGCTGGCGCCCGCCGAAGTGGTGCCTCAGGGCGGGCGGGTTGTCGCCGCACCGCTGGACGGGGTGATCGCCGAGTTTCTGGTCAAACCCAACCAGAGTGTGAAAACCGGCGACCTGTTGCTGCGTTTTGAAAGCACGACGCTGAAGGCTCAGGCCGATGTCGCCGAGCGTGCACTCGGGGTCGCCGAAGCGGAACTCAAAGCCAATTCCCAGCGCTCGTTCGTTGATGCCGAATCCAGCTCCCGGGTCGATCTGCTGGCCGCCCGCGCCGAACAGAAACGCGCCGAACGCGACTACGCCCGCGAACTGCTCAACCGCAGCGAAGTGCGCGCCGAGCGCGACGGCATTGCGGTGTTCGCCGATGCCGAGCGCTGGACCGGCAAACCAGTGCAGACCGGCGAACGGCTGATGGAAATCGCCGACCCGAGCCAGGCCGAACTGCGCATCGAACTAGCCGTGGGCGACGCGATCTCGCTGGAGCCGGGCGCCGAAGTCGCGCTGTTTCTCGACAGCGACCCGTTGCAACGCCACCTCGCCACCCTCGAGCGTTCCGCTTACGAGGCACAGCCCACCGCCGGCGGCCAGTTGGCCTATCGGCTGGACGCCAATTTCGCCGACGCCCCGCCGCGTATCGGCCTGCGCGGCACCGCAAAAATTTTCGGCGAGCGTGCGCCGCTGGCACTGTACCTGCTGCGGCGTCCGCTCGCCGGACTGCGCCAGAGCGTAGGTCTGTAAATGACCCTGCCGAACCTGCGTGCCGACCTGCAATTGTCGCCCGCGGCGCCGGCATTGGACGGTTCGCCGCGCTGGACCCTGGCCGACCCGGTGCGCGGGCGCTACTTCAAGCTTGGCGCGGCGGCGATGCGCCTGTTGCGTCACTGGTCGCTGGGCGATCCCGAACAAGTGCTGCGCGCTGCCAATCGTGAACCGGGTTTGCCGCTGGACGGCGTCGAGCTGGAGCAACTGCTGACGTTCCTGCGCGGGCATGACCTGATCAGCGCCCTCGACGATCAGCAACGCGCCAGTTACTCACTCAAGGCCCTCGCGCAACGCCAGAGCCTGTGGACAATCCTGCTGCATCAATACCTGTTTTTCCGCATTCCGCTGTGGCGGCCGGATGCCTTTCTCAATCGGGCGTGGCCGTGGCTGGAGCGCTTTGGGCCAAGGGTTTTGCGCTACGGTCTGCCGGCGACCCTGGCGCTCGGGGTGTTTCTGGTGTCGCGGGACTGGCAGCGGTTTGTCGGCACCTTTCCGCATCTGTTCAGCCTCGGTGGCGCGATCGCGTTCGGCATCTCGCTGTTTTTTGCCAAGCTCTGTCACGAATTCGGTCATGCATTCATGGCCAAGCGCGCCGGGTGTCGGGTGCAAAGCATGGGCGTGGCGTTCATGGTCTTGCTGCCGATGTTCTACACCGATGTCAGCGATGCCTGGCGGGTCAATGATCGACGCGCGCGACTGCTGATCGGTGCCGGCGGGGTGCTGGCGGAGTTGCTGTTGGCGAGCATCGCGCTGCTGGTCTGGTCGTTCCTGCCGGACGGGCCCGGTCGCACGGCGGCGTTCATGCTCGCCAGCGCGACCTGGATCACCACGCTGGTGGTCAATCTCAACCCGTTCATGCGATTTGATGGCTACTTTCTGCTCAGCGATTTGTGGGAGGTCGACAACCTTCAGGGCCGCGCCTTTGCCTTTTGCCGCTGGCGCCTGCGTGAGTTCTTGTTCGGCTATGGCGCGCCGGCGCCGGAGCCTTGGTCGCCGACGATGCAGCGGCGTTTGCTGATCTGGGGGTATGGCTCGTGGTTATGGCGTGCGGCGTTGTTTTTCGGGATCGCGCTGGCGGTCTATCACCTGTTCTTCAAGGTGTTGGGGATCTTCCTGATGCTGGTCGAGCTGGTGTGGTTCATCTTCCTGCCAATCATGAGTGAGTGGCGCCAGTGGTGGAGCCGCCGCGAACAGGCTCACGGCCCTCGCGTGGTGCTCAGCAGCCTGGCGGTACTCGGCCTGTTGCTGGTGCTGATCGTGCCGTGGCGCAGCTCGGTCGAATTGCCGACGATGCTCGAGGGCGGTCGCGCCAGTGCCTTGCACGCGCCGACGGCGGCGCGGGTCAAAGCCGTGAGGGTGGCGGATGGTCAGACCGTGGCTCAGGGCGACGTGCTGATCGAATTGGAATCGCCGGACCTCGATTCGCGGCAGGCCATCGTCCGCCGGGAAATCCGCATTCAGCAATTGCTGATGCGCCGTCAGGCCGGCCGCAGTGAAACCGCTGCCGACGCCGGCATCGTCGAGCAGCGTCTCGCCGAAGCGGTGGCGGAATATCGCGGCCTGACCGCCCAACGCGAACGTCTGCTGTTACGCGCGCCCCACGCCGGCACCGTGCGTGATCTGCTGCCGAACCTGACGCCGGGCCGCTGGCTGTCGAGCAAGGATGCGCTGGCGCGGGTGGTCGAAGACGGCACGCGACTGCGCGGTTATCTGGCCGAGGCCGAACTGTGGCGAGTCAAGCCCGGCGCCACCGGGCGGTTTATCGCCGACGACCCGATGCATGCCGCCATCGCGGTGCAACTCAATGAAATCGACACCAACGGTGTGGCCTATGTCGATCAGGAAGCGCTGACTTCCGATCACCACGGGCCGATTGCCGTGCGCCGCGATCAACAGCATCGAGCGGAACCGGTGCAGGCGCAATATGGCGTGCGTTTGACTACGCTGGATCAGGCAGCGACCCCGGTGCAACCGCTGCGCGGCGTGGTGGTGTTGCAGGGCAGTGGCGAGTCGGTGCTCGGCGTGGCCTGGCGCCGGATGGCGGCGCTGGGGGTCAGGGAAAGCGGTTTCTAGGGAGCGTGAAGATGACGGAAAACCTGGCGGCGGACGGATTGGTGGTGCGGCCTTCGCGGGCGTCGGACGGGCCGTTTCTGCAAAGCTTGTATCAATCGGCGCGCCCGGATCTGCAATGGATCGACGGCGAGCAGGAACAGGTGCAGCAAATCGTTGCCCAGCAGTTTCAGGTGCAGGAGCAGGGCATGGGGGAAAACCATCCGAATGCCATGCACTACATCGTGGAAAAACTCGGCACGGCCATCGGTGCACTCAGTACCGATTTCGGCGCCAATGAAATTCGCGTGTTGTACCTCGCCTTCATTCCCCAGGCCCGAGGCAAGGGCTACGGGCGAACCGTGCTGCAAGGTGTGCAAAAAGCCGCGCAGCAAGTGCGCTGCCCGGTGGCGACGGTGGTCTGGGCCAATAACCCCCATGCGCGCCAGCACTACCTGGCGCTGGGTTTTGCGGTGGAGGAGCGCAACCCGGCGGCGGAGCGGCTGGTGTGGTATCCACAGGCTTGAGTCAGATGATCGAGTCAATGTCGAAAGTGTGGGGCGCGCCGATTCTGTGACCGTAGAGCGTTACCAGCAGCGGGTCATCCTCAGCGGCTTCCGGTGCCATGGCCAGTTGTTCCGTTGCGAGGTTTTCCGGATGCAGCTGCCAGCGCGGCAGGCTTTCGGCCAGGCGTTCCGGTTGTTCTGCCAGCGATCCATAAACATCCGTGGTCGTCAGGCGCCGGTGCCGCAGACTGGCCAGCCGTTCGCGGGTCGTGCGGATGTTCTCGATTTCATGATTGAGCGCTTCGACGATGTTTTTCCGGCTGCGCACATAGCTGTCCGGCCGTCCCGGCAAATTGCTGCGCTGGCGGCGCAACTGATCGGTGATGCGCTGCAGCGCTGTCTCAACCAGCGCGAATTCTCGCTCGGTAACCAGCGTGCGGTTTGACTCCTGTGCCTCCTGCCAACGCCGCAACACCGCCCAGCACGCCGGGATGTAGGCCCCGGTCATCGAATGGTGCCCGGCGTCGAAGATCTGCTTGAGCAACGTCGGCCGATCCGGCAGGCCGTGCCGCTGCCGGATCGCCACATCACAGGCTGCGTGCTGGGTGATGGTGTCGCAGCCCGGCTCCCAGAGGATTGACGACACCTGCTGGCGGCCGAACTCCACCGGCATGGCGTGTCGCAAACGGCCGTGGTGGTCGTAGGCTTCCCCGGTCCAGTTGGTGATGCCCGCGACGAACACCGACAGACCGAGCGGGACATTCACGAAGGTCAGCGCTGCCCCGGTGCCGTAGATATCGGCCTTGGTGTTCATCCAGCTGCCGGGCACGCTGGGCACCGGGTCGTTGTGGTTGACCATGCGGTGATGCACGAGATCGGCTGCGCCCTTGACGAAATCCGCGTCGCCGGCGCGGGGGGCGCCGTAGGTGTAGAGCTGGATTTTGTAGCCCTCAGGCCTACGGCGGAGCATTTCGGCCAGCAGCAGCGTGATTGCGCCACCGAGGCTGTGGCCGCAGATCAGGAGTGTTTGGCCGGTGTAGAACTTTTCCAGGTATTTGACGGCGAAGTCATAGGTTTTTTTCGCGGCTTCGTAAAAGCCTCGGTGTACTTGGCCGGCGCCTTCCTCAAATGGAACTTGAAGGGCATCGGCATCGCGCAAACCGTCGGCGACGATCTCGGCGGTGCCGCGAACGGCGATCAGGATCAGTTCGTCGTTGTGGGTGATGAAGGCTTGGGTGTCTGTACTGTCTTTACTACCGATGTCGTCGAGGAAGTGAACGCTGGCCGGGTGCTCAGGATCACGTTCTGGCGTATGTCTGTTGACTGCATAGAGGCTCGGGTCAAACGGGATGATTTCCAACCTTGCGGAATACGGAACATTTTCGTAGAGCGGGTAATAGGCTTTGGTCTGGGCGCTGTCGACTTTCCACAGTTCTTCCCCCTTGGGCAGTGCATCGCCGAACCAGTTGCCGACGCTGGGTTGCAGCGGGAACTTAACGGATCTGGATTCGACGGAAGGGACTTTGGGTTTCTGGCCGAAAGGGCAGTAACTCAGGGTTGCCATCAATGCGAGCTGGTACAGGTTGAGTGCACAGAATGCCGGAGCTGTGGATAACATCGGACGCAACGCACGTAGCGGTCGCACTTCCAGAATGGTGTGACGTTGCGGCATCAGGGCGACCCCGAGTTTGCCGTGTTCGCGCATGATGGCTGCGCACCCGGAATCGAGGGGGTAATCGCGATAAACCTCTGGTGGAAGGTGGGAGGCATGTCTGACCAGGTGACGGACTTCGACTTGAAAGTAATCCCCACCGTCTGCGATTTCGGGGCGTTCCCGCGTACGAGTGGCATTAGGGTTCAGGTAATGGGTTGCTTCGGCGCGAACCTGAAGCTCGGTGATTTTCAGAGGGTAATGTGGTCTGCCTTGCAAATATGAGTAAAGCTTTTCCTTGCCTTCGTATGCTTGATCAAACAGCAGCGTTACTGGTCCCGCAAAGTGATTATTCACTTTGCCCTTGCCTGCTTCGTCCAAGCGGCCTGTGTACTTATGGCCTTCCGAGTCGGTAACGATGTAAGCCAACCCGGCGTAGGGTTCACCCGAACAGAACTCGTCGATGAGTTGGAAACTTGTCCATTTTCCACCTGCAGGACATGTCAGCATGCGACTGCCCAACGGAGATTGCAGATCCTTTTCAAATGAAGTCATGGCGAAATCTCCTTATTCCGTGCAACCTGGATAAATGGTGCAGACTTGGCCATCCGGCATGGTGAAAGTGCTGAAGTCGGTGTAGTTGCCGTAACAGAAGGCGTATTGATCCTCAAAGTTGTCGCCCATGCAGCGTTTCCAGCCGTTAGTGACCTTGACCCAGGTGTCCTTGATGGCCGGTCGCTCGTCCGCTGCCAAGGTGATCTTCATCCTCACCGTTTTGCCCGGCAGTTGATCAGGGTTAAAAGCCCCGAAGGTCTTCCCGTAGGCACGTGCTCCTTGGGCATCGACCGTTCTGCAATCCAGGATTTTTCTTAGAATTCGCGGTTTGCCCGACGTGCGAAACCACCACTCGCACTGACCGTGGAAGGTGCTTTCACCGGCCTCGTTGAATACGCCTTTGAACTGCTCCTGCAGATCATCGCGGATGAAAACCATGGCTTCGTCACCACTGAAGTCGCCCCGTGTTTTGCCATAGCTCGAGTTGATCTCCAGCTCGATTCGCCTCACGACCAACGGACACCCCTTAACAATCTTGCGAATCGTGATCTCGGCATCTGGCTTGTACTCCGTCCGCCACTTGCTGTTGAACACCGGGGCAAGGTTGTCGCGTCTGTCGAGGGTGCAGGTCTGACCTTTCTCGGGTACGTAATAAACCGCTGCGACGTAGGCAAACCCCGGTGGTAGATCGGCTGTGAATTTGAAGGTGTTGGGCGGTTCGGTCTTGCAGCTTGCGATCAAGACAAGGCAGCAGCCCAAAGTTGCAACACGCCGCGTGAGTCTGGTTTTCAGGGCAGTCAGCGCTGGTGATTGCAGATCCTTTTCCAATGACGTCATGGCGAAATCTCCTTATTCCGTGCAACCCGGATAAATGGTGCAGACTTGGCCATCCGGCATGGTGAAAGTGCTGAAATCGGTGTAGTTGCCGTAACAGAAGGCGTATTGATCCTCAAAGTTGTCGCCCATGCAGCGTTTCCAGCCGTTAGTGACCTTGACCCAGGTGTCCTTGATGGCCGGTCGCTCGTCCGCTGCCAAGGTGATCTTCATCCTCACCGTTTTGCCCGGCAGTTGATCAGGGTTAAAAGCCCCGAAGGTCTTCCCGTAGGCACGTGCTCCTTGGGCATCGACCGTTCTGCAATCCAGGATTTTTCTTAGAATTCGCGGTTTGCCCGAGGTGCGAAACCACCACTCGCACTGACCGTGGAAGGTGCTTTCACCGGCCTCGTTGAATACGCCTTTGAACTGCTCCTCCAGATCATCGCGGATGAAAACCATGGCTTCGTCACGGCTGAAGTCGCTCCAATCCTTGCCGTACGCCGAGTTGATCTCCAGTTCGATTCGCCTCACGACCAACGGACACCCCTTAACAATCTTGCGAATCGTGATCTCGGCATCCGGCTTGTAGTCCGTGCGCCACTTGCTGTTGAACACCGGGGCAAGGTTGTCGCGTCTCTCGAGGGTGCAGGTCTTACCTTTTTCGGGTGCGTAATAAACCGCTGCGACGTAGGCAAACCCCGGTGGTAGATCGGCTGTGAATTTGAAGGTGTTGGGCGGTTTGCCCTGGCAACCCCCCAGTGCCGCGAAGGCGCTGATCAGGACGATGCTCTTGAGCTGAATCTTCATGAAGGCATCTCCCCGCTCCAGCTCTTCGAAAGCAGGTAAACCCGATCAAAGTGTTCATCCGGCGTTTCGTCCGGTCGGGGTTGCCAGTGAGGCACGATGGTCGGGGTGTGCAGGCTCTGGATCAGCAGAAATTCCAGCCGCTCCGGCGCCAGCCAGCCCCAGGCCTGGGCCTGAGCCAGTCGCTCACGTAGCCAGATGTGCGGATCCTGCGTGCACGCCAATCCGGCGTAGGCCTGCACATGCTCGGCCAGCAGAAAGCGGTGGGCGTTGGCCAGCCGGATTTCCATGGCTTGCTCGTCGGGCATCGGCAGGTGCAGCCAAGGCGGCGAGTCCGGCAGCGGGTAAGTGCCGGGCGCAGGATTGTCAGTGCTCTGCCAGTGCGAACCCTGCCAGTAACACACACTGATCGCCGGCCCGAGATACGCCGGTAGCGCCTCGGACGGCAGATGCTCCAGCGCTCGGGCCAGTACCCGGTTGTCGTGAAAGCGGTACAGCGCCTGATGCGGACGGGTGCCGACGAGCAGCCGCTCCTGCCAGTGCCTGACCCATGCGTTCAGTTCGCCCTGGCCCAGGCTGGCGAGCCAGCCCCAATGGCTGTCGGGCCTGTCGAGCAGGGCGTCGAGGCGACGGTCGTCGGGCTGGTCGAAGGTGAACAGGAACGGGCCGGTGTCCGCCAGTTCGGCGACCACGGTTTCACCGTAGACACTGGCGTACTGTTCGTAACGGCTGCTCTTCAGCCAGCGCTGGCGCATGTCGCGTTCGTTCTGCGAGTCGAGCACCAGGCACAGGAGACGATCGGCATGGTGCTGTTCAAACAGCCAGCGTTGTACAACCGAGTCGGTCATGCAGCGGCCTCCGCAATGGCGCACTCGCCCGCGCGGCAGGCTTCGCAGATCGGGCAGAAATCCGCGCCCAGGCTTTTGCTCGCGGCCATCAATGCCTGTTGTGAGGGCGCCACCAGTGGCGGCAAGGGCGCGGGCGCCGACAAGTCTTCAATGTCTTCGGGCTGCAACAATCGGGCGCGCAGGAACGGTATGGGCACGCCGCCGATCAGCAGGTCGCTGCTCCCGAAAAGACCGCCGTGATCGAGCACGAAATGCTCGCCACCGACTTTCAGGCTGATGCTCTTTCCGGCCTCCAGCACCAAATGATCCCCGGCACTGAAACAGAGCTGCCGCCCGACTTCCATCGTCAGTGATTGCCCGATCCGGGTGTGACTGCTGTCGCTGACGTGCAGATGATCGCTGGCCTTGAGATGGGTCTTGCGATGACCGGTGAGGGTGCGGTGTTCTTCTGCGTGCAGCACGCTGACGCTGTTGCCACGGATGCTTTCCCGACGTTCGTTGCCGACCTCCAGGTGACTGTCGTGCTCGATCTTCTGCTGCAGATCACGCTGGGCGCGCAGATAGATCAGCTCCTGACCGGCGCGGTCTTCGATCATCAGCTCATTGAAGCCATTGCTGTCGGGCGTGCTGCGGGACCGGAACACGCTGCGGGTCTTGTGCGCCGGCAATTCATAGGGCACCGGGTTGGCGCTGTTGGCCAGGCAACCGCTGATCACCGGATGGTCGGGATCACCGTTGAGAAACGTCACCAGCACCTCCATGCCCACGCGCGGAATGATCACGCTGCCATGGGCGTTGCCGGCCCAGTTCGTGGTGGTCCGCAACCAGCAACTGCTCTTGTCGTTGTGCCGGCCTTCGCGGTCCCAGAAAAACTGCACCTTGACCCGGCCATAGGCGTCGCAATGGATATCTTCGCCTTCCGGGCCGGTAACCACGGCAGTCTGAGTACAGCCGATGGAAGGTTTGTCGTAGCGCAATGACGGGCGATAGATCGCATCCCATGGCGTGACTTCGAAATGGTTCCGATAGCCCTGGACGAAGTCGCTTTGATCCTTCACGGCGATGTCGCTACCGCTTTCTTCAAGTACTTGAGGCTGCTTGCCTTCATGACGGATTCCGGTCAGCAGCCAGAGGTCATTTAACGCGGGGTCGGGGTGTTCTGACAGCGACAGAAAATGCCCCGACACCAGCGCTGGTTCGTCGCTGTCGCCTTCGCCCGTGAGCTCATCGCTGCGATGGCGTTCCAGAGCCCGCCGGGTCAGCAGTTTGCCGTGCTCACGGTTGAGGACCCGGTCCGGATACAGGTAGTCCTCCAGATCAGGCTGGCGGGGTTCGTTCGGTATTCGCGCCTCGGACTCCAGCACGAGGTGCGCCTTTTTGAAATCGTAGGCGCGCCGACGGGTGCGATTGGTGCGGGTATTTCGCCCACACTCGAAACGGTGAATCACCGGCCTGTCGGCCACCATCGCGTTGCGCTTTTTGAATGGTGTCGGCCGGGCCAGTCTGGGAAATACGGTCTGATCATCGCCAAATACCAGCAGGTGCCTGTCGAGGCTGTGGCGAAAGTGATAGTGCAGGCCGTCTTCCTGGCACAGGCGCTGGATGAAATGCAGATCGGACTCGTTGTATTGAACGCAATATTCGCGATCCGGCAGGGCCTGGCCGATCTGAAACAGATAGCCATCTGCGTGGATGCCATGTTCCTGAAGAATTTGCCCGATGATTTGCGCAATGCTCAGGTTCTGAAAAATCCGCTGATTGAAACGATGGCCCAGGTTCGCCAGGCATGGCGCGAGGGTCAGGTGGTATTGGGTCAACCGGTGCCCGATATCGCCCCGGCCAATGTGCTGGATCTGTCCATGGACGCCATGCCCGTTGTCATCGAAGGCCAGAAAGGCCTGCCGGTGCATGAGGTCGGGAAGATCGATGTCCGGTCTCGAGCTGACCAGTTTGACGTTGAAGCAATATGGCTGGCTGATGGATTCGGTGCCGGTGAAGGACAGCACCTGCAGATCGTGATCGAGGTCGTCGGTATTGAGGCGCAAACGAGCATTGGCATTGAACATCCGTTGTTCCTTGTCCTGTGACAGATTCGGAACAACGCTAACAAGATGGCCAGCGAATTTATGTCGGACGTTTCCCAAGAAAATGGGTTTAAAAACACAGCCTACAAGGACTGCGGCCTAATCCTACTGACATGTCCTACGTGGTTTTACACTTTGTCGAATCAGTTGAAGGAAATGCAGAAATAACCCAACTGCGGATCCCGTCCCAGCGCCGGCACCCGCGACACGAAGATGTCCTCTACCCGACCGAGTTCCGGCAGGTCCAGCGCGCACAAACCGTCGACAAACTCGGTCGGTACCAGGCTGTTGAATTCCAGGCAGAAGGGCATGCGTTCGCTGTAGCGGGTTTTCGCCGCGGGAACCTCATCAAGGTATTCGATCCGAATCGGCAAGGCCGTGCCATCGGGCAGGTAAAGCGTGCGTTGCTGTCCCAGCAACGGCTGGACATGTTGGATCTGCACCGCTTGCAGCATGGTTTGACTCCAGTGAAAAAAGAACGGCCGGGGGCCATCAAGCCCCCGGCGTTTACTCAGTTGCGCGACGGGAACAGACCGTTCAGGGCAATGCTGAAGTTAAGGACCAGGGCCGGGTTCAGGATCGGCAGTGGCTGGCTGCCGCCGGTGGAGGAAATGTCCCCGGTGACGGTGGTGGTCACACCCTTGAGCGGTACCGGTGTGGCACCTTGGGCGTCGGAATAGATATTCGCCGAACCAGGGCCGCCGCCGGACGCGCCGATGTACGAATTGGTGGCGGTGGGCACAGTCGCCGGATTGCTGGCGGGTACTGCCAGCGAAAGGGCCGTGTTGGCCGTCAGGCCGGTCATGGCGTGGGTGTGATTGGGCATGTTGGCGATGGTGGCGGTGACGTTTTCGGTGCCGTACACCTGACCGATGACGCGCGGTGTCAGGCCCAGTCCGGTGCCTTGTGCGACAGGCACGCGACCTTGCAGGTTGGGCAGTTGAAAGTTGGTCGTGCCATTGCCGCCGTAGTAAGTGCCCAGCAAGGCGAACAGCGCCTGGTATTGCGAGATGCCCAGGATTTGCCCGTTGCACAAGGCCCAGCCACTCGGGGCGAAGTTGAAGGCAAACGGTTGAATCGTACCCATAAAGACTTCCATGGTTCCTCATCCTTCTGTTGTGTGGTCGGCGCGCCGCGCGGTCGCCCTTGTTGTCGGGCCGGTCGAAACGTTGTGCTGACTCCTTCCTTTTGCGCGGGCAGGTCACGCCACGCCGTAGCGTAGACCCGGATCGACGGACTTGCCGGACGTCGTCACGGCCGCGCATCGACTTCGGCGCTGGCCTACAGTGTTCGCAGTCAATGACGCAAATCGAGTTCGCAAAAAACGCTGAGGGGAGGTTGATGGAGGTCCTTCGCGAGACGCCGCTGGGGGATACCCAGGACCCGTTCGCTGCACCGAATGCCGGTGTCCGGCGCCTGTTGCGCTGGGCGCGCGAGCACTGGTTGATACCGATCCTGCTGCTGGCCGCGGTGGTGCGCTTTTATGATCTGACCGCTGCCGCGATCTGGGGCGATGAAGGTTCGAGCCTGCTGCTGGCGCGCTATTCGCCGGGCGTGATCTGGACGCATGCCGCGTTCGATGTGCATCCGCCGCTGTACTTCATGTTGCTGCACGGCTGGATCGGGATGTTCGGCGACGGCCTCCTGGCCATTCGCAGTTTCAGTGCGCTGGCCGGCATCGCCACGGTCGGACTCGGCGTGAGCCTGGTCGACCGGCTGGCCACTCGCCGCGCGGCGATCATCGCCGGGGTGTTGCTGGCGCTGTTGCCGACGGCGGTACGCTACAGCCAGGAAGTGCGCATGTACGCGTTGCTTGGCTTGCTCCTGATCGGTGCGACGCTGGTGCTGGTCAAGTGGATCCGGCGCCCGCAGCGTCACCGCTATCTGCTGATCTACGCGCTGCTGATGACGGCGGCGTTGTACACCCACTACTTCGCCGTGCTGGCGGCGCTGAGCCATTGGCTGTATCTGGGGCTGATCCGCCTGTTGCCGGGTTATCGCCTGAAGCATCTCCAGCGCAAGGACTGGTGGCTGGCCAATCTCGCCATCGTCGTGCTCTACCTGCCGTGGCTACCGAACCTGATCGACCTGCTGCAACACATGGACGCGCTCAAGGCCGGCGGCGATGTAGGCTGGGAAGATCCGGTGACCCTGTCTTCGCTGCCGTCGATGATCTGGCTCTGGTTGATTCAGGACGAGGGCGAACATCTCCCGTTGCTGCTGTTCGGCGGTGTGCCCCTGGCTTTGCTGGTGCTGGCGGGGGTCGCCGTTGCCCGTGATCGCAGCGTGAACCATGGCAGCGTGCTGCTGGCGGTCTACACCGGCATGCCGTTGTTGCTGGTGTTCGCCGTGTCTTTCATTACGCCGGTGTTTATCGAGCGTTACCTGACTGCCTACGCGCTGGGGTTGCCGATGCTGGCGGCGCTGGCCATCGACCGTCTCTACAGCAGCGTGCGCGTGCTGGCGATGGCGGTGCTGCTGTCGCTGGTCGGGGTCGAGATGATCGGGGTGAACAACAACGCCACGGTCGACCGCAACGACCAGTTCAACGTCATGGTCGATTACGTCAACCGCCACTTCGCCAGCGGCGACCGCATCGTCACCAGCGACATGCTCTGGTACCTCAGTTACGTCTATTACAACCGCACTGAGGCTCAAGTCCGGCTGTTTACGCCGCCCACTGCCGAGGGACGCTCGACTCGCCCGAACCATTACGGTTTCGGCACGCTGGTGTCCGATGAGGTTTACCTTGATCGGTTGGGCGACCTGCCGAAGGACAGTGCCCGGGTCTGGTTGATCGGTGATCTGGACGTGGAAGTACCCGATCCATTTCTGCCCTTGCCAGCGGCCTGGCACCTGCGGGATCAGATGCAGGCGGGTGGTGCGAAAGCGCGACTTTTTTCGTTGCAGACGCCCAATGGAGCGGGAGAAAACTGACTTAAACGCTTCACCATTTTATTCGCGATAAATACGAAGTTTTTAAGTCCGTTTTGCTCTTTTCTGATATCAAAACACTACTAGTCGAATGGGTATTGTTGGATTACGCTCATCAGACAAAAGGACTTACAACTACGGTGAAGGAATTGCAGCAGTTCCACTTTATCTCCGGCTTGCCGCGCTCAGGTTCTACCCTCCTTTCTGCAATCCTCCTGCAGAACCCGCGTTTTCATGCCGGCATGACCAGTCCGGTCGGCGCGCTGTTCTCCGGTGTCCTTGAACAATGCAGTGCCGGCAGCGAATTCGGCGCGGTGATCGATACCGACATGCGCCGCCGCCTGTTGCGCGGCCTGTTCGATTCCTACTACGCCGACAAGGCCGACAAACCGGTGGTGTTCGACACCAACCGCCAGTGGTCTGCGCGACTGCCGGCCATCAACGATTTGTTCCCACAAGCCAAGGTCATCGCCTGTGTGCGCAACGTCGCCTGGGTGATGGACAGCCTCGAGCGGCTGTACCGCGCCAATCCTTTTGAAAACACCAAGCTGTTCGGCGATGCGGTCGAGCGCAACACCGTCTACAGCCGCTGCGAAACCCTGGCCCAGCGCAATCGCCTGGTGGGTTTTGCCTGGGCGGCGCTCAAGGAAGCCTATTACGGCGAGCACGCCGATTCGCTGTTGATCGTCGATTATGACCTGCTGACCCAGGCCCCGGAGCGGGTGCTGCGGCTGGTCTACGACTTCATCGGCGAACCCTGGTTCGAGCACGATTTCGAGCACCTGGCCTATGACGCGCCAGAGTTCGACCAGGCCCTCGGTGTGGCTGGCCTGCACAAGGTCAAACCCAAGGTCGCCCTGCAGTCGCGGCGCACGATCCTGCCGCCGGACCTGTTCAAGCAATACGCCGATCTGTCCTTCTGGCTCGATGGCTCAGCCAGCGCTGCCAATGTCATTCGTATGAAGTCCGACGCCGCGATCAGCTGATCGCGGCGTTTTTCATTGATGCGTCAACAACTGTGTTCGAGTCCGGGTGAGCAACATGTGGTGGAGCAAGCAGAAGTCGCGGGTTACCGAAGGCCAACGGGCGCTGGCGGCGCCCATGATCATGTCGCTCGAACCGCGCATGCTGTTCGACGGCGCCGTCGCGGCCACCGTCGCCGACACCGCCGCCCAGGCTGACAGCCATGCCACCGCCGATGCCGCGAAAGCACCGGCCGCCGACCACCCGAGCGCCAGCAAGGACACCCATGGCCAGGCCGACGCCACGCCCGCTGCCAGCCCGGTCGCGGTGCCGGGGCAGAGCGTGGTGTTCGTCGATTCCCGGGTCAAGGATACCGACAGCCTGCTCAAGGGCGTGGCCCCCGGCACCCAAGTGGTCAAGCTCGATGCGGGCAAGGACGGTTTGCAGCAGATCGCCGATTACCTCGATCAGCATCAGGGCGTGAGCTCGGTGCAGATCATTGCCCACGGCAATGCCGGCGACCTGTGGCTGGGCAACAGTTATCTGTCGGCCGACAACGTCGCACAGCGCAGTGCGATCCTGGCGGAAATCGGCAAGGACATGAACGTCGGTGGCGACATCCTGATTTACGGTTGCTACACCGCCGAAGGTGGTCGTGGCCTGAGCTTCGTCGACTCGCTGGCGCAGCTGACCGGCCGCGACGTGGCCGCCTCCAGCAACCGCACGGGCTTGGGCGGCGACTGGGATCTGGAGATCGCCACCGGCAACATCGAAAGCGCCAACGTGCTGTCGACCCAGGCGATGAGCGAATACCAGTGGGGCCTGGCCACCTGGACCGCCACCAACAATGCCAACACCGGGGTCGGCTCGCTGCGCGCAGCGCTGGCGTCTGCGCAGAACGGCGACATCGTGACCTTCAGCTCCGGGATGACGGTGCAGCTCACCTCGGAATTGCTGATCAACAAGAACGTCACCGTCGATGGTGACCTGAACAACGACGGGGTTGCCGACGTCACGCTCGATGGCCAATACCGGACCCGAGTGGTGGAAATAACCTCCGGCAGCACGGTGACCCTGGATGGTCTGGTCATTACCCGTGGCCTGGTTTCGGGCAACGGCGGTAATGGCGGCTACGGCGCAACCGGCGCCATGGGCGGCGGGATCTTCAACGCCGGCATCCTGACCCTGAACAACGTCTCGGTCACCGGCAACGCGGCGGCCGGTGGCGGCGGTGGCGGTGGTGTCACCGGTGCGTTCTACGGCGGTGCCGGTGGTGGTGGCGGTGGTCTTGGCGGTCAGGGCGGTGGTCATGGCGGTACGGCCGGGCCGGGCACCGGTACGCTGGGCGGCCAGGCCGGCAGCGCTGGTGTCGGCGGCTACGGCGGTGGCTACGACGCGACGCACATGGGCGGGCGCGGCGGCTCGACCACTGGCGGCGCGGGCGGTGTGGGCGTGTCCTATTACAGCAACGGCGGCAATGGCGGCACGGCCAGCAACGGTACGATTTCCATCGGTGGCGGCGGTGGCGGCGCCGGTTGGGACAAGGTCGGCGGCGCCGGCGGCAATGCCGCCGGTGGCATTTACAACGCTTCCACCGGCACGCTGAAAATCGTCGGCACCTCGGTCATCAGCAACAACATCGGCGCGGGTGGCGGTGGCGGTGGTGGCAGTGGCCAGGGTAGCAATAACCTGAACGGCGGCGACGGCGGACGAGGTGTCGGCGCGATCTGGAACCAGGGCGGCACGGTACTGATCACCGCCGCCAACTTCAGCGCCATCAGCGGCAACGCGGCCGGCAGCGGCTCCGGTGGTGCAGAACTGGGTGGCGGCGTGACGGGCTCTGTACCGCTGGCCTTCGCGGCGATCTATAACAACGGCGGCACGCTCAACACCGCTTACGTAGAGCCGCCGACCGCGACCATCGTGATGGCCGACACGGCCCTGAAAATCGGCGAAACCTCGCTGGTGACCATTACCTTCAGCCGAGCGGTCACCGGCTTCACCAACGCCGACCTGACGATTGCCAACGGCACGCTGACAGCGGTCAGCAGCAGCGATGGCGGCCTGACCTGGACGGCGACCTTCACGCCGACCAACAACATCACCGACAGCACCAACCTGATCACCCTCGACAACACCGGGGTGACCGCGATCAACGACGGCGTGGCGGGTGTCGGTACGACCAACTCCGTCAACTACGCCATCGACACCGAGCGGCCGACCGTGACCATCGTGATGTCCGATACGGCGTTGAAGATCGGCGATACGTCGCTGGTGACTTTCACCTTCAGTGAAGCGGTGACCGGTTTCACCAACGCCGATCTGTCTATCGCCAACGGCACGTTGAGCGCAGTGAGCAGCAGCGACGGCGGCATCACCTGGACCGGAACGTTCACCCCGACCGCCAGCATCAGCGATACCACCAACCTGATTACCCTGGACAACACCGGTATCGCCGACCTTGCCGGTAACGCCGGCACCGGCACCACCGATTCGGTCAATTATGCGATCGATACCGTGCGGCCGACGGCAACCATTGTGGTGTCCGACACCAATCTGGCGGCCGGTGAAACCTCGCTGGTGACCATCACTTTCAGCGAAGCCGTCAGCGGTTTCACCACCGCCGACCTGACCGTGGCCAACGGCACCCTGAGCGGCCTGAGCAGCAGCGACGGCGGCATCACCTGGACCGTCACGCTCACGCCGACCAGCAACATTACCGACACCACCAACCTGATCACCCTGGACAACACCGGGGTCGTCGATCTGGCCGGCAACGCCGGCAGCGGCACCACCAATTCCAACAATTACGCGATTGACACCGCGCGTCCGACCGCGACCATCGTGGTGGCTGACAATAGCCTGCGGATCGGCGAAACCTCGCTGGTGACCATCACCTTCAGTGAGGCGATCACCGGGCTCACCAACGCCGACCTGACCATCGCCAACGGCACCTTGACGGCGGTCAGCAGCAGTGACGGCGGCATTACCTGGACGGCGACCTTCACGCCGACCGCCAGCATCACCGACGCGACCAACCTGATCACGCTGAACAATACCGGCATTGCAGACCTGAACGGCAACGCCGGCAGCGGCACCACCGACTCCAACAACTACGCCATCGATACCGTGCGCCCGACCGCGACCATCGTGGTGGCCGACAACAACCTGCGGATCGGTGAAACCTCGCTGGTGACCATCACCTTCAGCGAAGCGGTCAGCGGTTTCACCAACGCCGACCTGACGGTCGCCAATGGCACGTTGAGCGCGCTCAGCAGCAGCGATGGCGGCATCACCTGGACCGCGACGTTCACCCCGAGCGCCAGCGTCACCGACACCACCAACCTGATCACGCTGGACAATACCGGCATCGCCGACCTGGCGGGCAACGCTGGCAGTGGCACCACCGATTCCAACAACTACGCCATCGACACCCAGCGTCCGACCGCCACCATCGTGGTCGCCGACAGCAACCTCAGCGCCGGTGAAACCTCACTGGTGACCATCACCTTCAGCGAAGCGGTGACCGGCTTTACCAACGCCGACCTGACGGTTGCCAACGGTACGCTGACCGCCGTTAGCAGCAGCGACGGCGGCATCACCTGGACGGCCACCTTCACGCCGAACGTGGGTGTCAACGATGCGACCAACCTGATCACGCTGGCCAATACCGGCATCGCCGACCTTTCGGGCAACACCGGCAGCGGCACGACCAACTCCAACAACTACAGCATCGACACCGTGCTGCCGACCGCGACCATCGTCATTGCCGACAACGCGCTGAAAATCGGCGAGACCTCGCTGGTGACGATTACCTTCAGCGAGGCGGTGACCGGTTTCACCAACGCCGACCTGACCATCGCCAACGGCACGCTCAGCGCGGTGAGCAGCAGCGACGGCGGCATCACCTGGACGGCGACTTTCACACCGACCACCAGCATCACCGACGCCACCAACCTGATCACGCTGGACAACTCCGGCGTGCAGAACCTTTCAGGTAATGCCGGCAGCGGCACCACTGACTCGAACAATTACGCGATTGATACGGTCCGTCCGACTGCCACCATCGTGGTCGCCGACACGGCCCTTGGTATCGGTCAAACCACGCTGGTGACCATCACCTTCAGCGAGGCAGTGAGCGGATTCACCAACGCCGACCTGACCATCGCCAACGGCACGTTGAGCGCGGTGAGCAGCAGCGATGGCGGCATCACCTGGACCGCGACGTTCACGCCGAGCGCCAGCATCGCCGACACCACCAACCTGATTACCCTGGACAATACCGGCATCGCCGACCTGGCGGGCAACGCCGGCAGCGGTACCACCGATTCGAACAATTACGCGATCGATACGGTACGGCCGACCGCGACCATCGTGGTCGCCGACAGCAACCTCAGCGCCGGTGAAACCTCACTGGTGACCATCACCTTCAGTGAAGCGGTGACCGGCTTTACCAACGCTGACCTGACGATTGCCAACGGCACATTGAGCGCAGTGAGCAGCAGCGACGGCGGCATTACCTGGACGGCGACCTTCACGCCGACCGTGGGCATCCATGACGCCACCAATCTGATCACCCTGGCCAACACCGGCATCGCCGACCTGGCGGGCAACGCCGGCAGCGGCACGACCAACTCCAACAACTACAGCATCGACACTGTGCTGCCGACCGCGACCATCATCGTCGCCGACCCCAGTCTGAAGATCGGCGAAACCTCGCTGGTGACCATCACCTTCAGTGAGGCCGTGACCGGTTTCACCAACGCCGACCTGACCATCGCCAACGGCACGCTCAGCGCGGTCAGCAGCAGCGACGGCGGCATTACCTGGACGGCCACGTTCACGCCGACCACCAACATCACCGACGCCACCAACCTGATCACGCTGGACAACACTGGCGTGCAGAACCTGTCGGGCAATGCCGGCAGCGGCACCACCGATTCGAACAACTATTCAATCGACACGGTGCGTCCGACCGCCACCATCGTGGTCGCCGACACAGCACTCGGCGTCGGC
Organism: Pseudomonas sp. B7; assembly: GCF_016735645.1. Lineage (NCBI taxonomy): Bacteria > Pseudomonadati > Pseudomonadota > Gammaproteobacteria > Pseudomonadales > Pseudomonadaceae > Pseudomonas > Pseudomonas sp. B7. The sequence continues at coordinate 397,561 of NZ_JAERRE010000004.1, read as the reverse complement.
CAGACGAGCCTGGTGACCATCACCTTCAGCGAAGCCGTGACCGGTTTCACCAACGCCGACCTGACGATCGCCAACGGTACGCTGAGCGCGGTCAGCAGCAGCGACGGCGGCATCACCTGGACGGCGACGTTCACGCCGGCGGCGGGCATCACCGATACCACCAACCTGATCACCCTGGATAACACCGGCATCACCGACCTGGCAGGCAACGCCGGCAGCGGCACCACCGATTCCAACAACTATGCGGTCGACAGTCAGCGTCCGACGGCGACCATCGTCATGAGCGACATTGACCTGCGTCCCGGCGAAACCGCGCTGGTGACCATCACCTTCAGCGAGGCGGTGACCGGTTTCGACAACTCCGACCTGAGCGTCGCCAACGGCACGCTGAGCAATGTCTCGTCGAGCGACGGCGGCCTCACCTGGACGGCCACCTTCACGCCGAACATCGGTGTCAGCGACCTGACCAACCTGATTGTCCTGAACAACACCGGTACCACCGACCTGGCCGGCAACACCGGCACTGGCACCACCAACTCGGCCAATTACCAAGTGCAGACCCAGGTGCCGACTGCCACCATCGTGGTAGCCGACCCTGCGCTCAAGGCCGGGGAAACCTCGCTGGTGACCATCACTTTCAGCGAAGCGGTCAGTGGGTTCGACAACAGTGACCTGACCATCGCCAACGGCACGCTGAGCAACGTCAGCAGCAGTGACGGCGGCATCACCTGGACCGCGACGTTCACCCCGACTGCCAATGTCACTGACGCCACCAACCTGATCAGCCTGAACAATGCCGGAGTGACCAACGTCTCAGGCAACAGCGGTATCGGCACCACCGATTCCAACAACTTCGCCATCGACACCGCGCTGCCAACCGCCACCATTGTGGTTGCCGATAACCGCCTCGGTATCGGTGAAACCACCACCGTGACCTTCACCTTCAACGAAGCGGTGATCGGGTTCGATCTGGGGGACATCAGCGTCGCCAATGGTTCGTTGTCAAACCTGACCAGCAGCGACGGCGGCGTGACCTGGACCGCAACCTTCACGCCGACAGCCAACGTCAACGATCCGACCAACCTGATCCTGATCGACACTGGCGGCGTCCAGGACCTGGCCGGCAACCTCGGGGCGAGCATCGCCATCTCCAACAACTACATTCTCGACGCGACCCGGCCGACGGTGAACATCGTGGTCGCCAATCCGAATCTGGGCATCGGTCAGAGCACCACGGTGACCTTCACCTTCAGCGAGGCGGTGAGCAATTTCGACCTGTCCGACCTTAGCGTGACCAACGGTGACCTCAGCAACCTGACCAGCAGTGACGGCGGCAAGACCTGGACCGCGACTTTCACGCCGACCGCGAATGTCACCGACCCGAGCAACTTCATCGCGCTGGACACCAGCAACGTCACCGACCTTGCGGGCAACGCCGGCAGCACGGTGGCGGTGTCGAACAACTACGCCCTCGACAGCGAACGGCCGACCGCCACGGTGGTGATCGCCAATCCGAACCTGGGCGTCGGTCAGACTTCGCAGGTGACCATCACCTTCAACGAAGCGGTCAGCGGTTTCGACCTGTCGGACCTCAGCGTGGCCAACGGCACTCTGTCCAACCTGAGCAGCAGCGACGGTGGCAAGACCTGGACCGCGACCCTGACGCCGAACGCCAACGTCAACAGCGCCAGCAATGCGATCAGCATCAACACGGCCGGGGTCAGCGACCTGTCGGGCAACAGCGGCAGCAGCGTCAGCAGTTCCGGCAATTACGTGATCAACACGGTGCCTGTGCCTCCTGTGACACCGACTACTCCGTTGATCGTGGTGACACCGGATCCGGAGTTCCGCAGCAGCGATCCGGTCGCGCCGCCGCCACCGCCGAACGTTCCGCTGCAGCCGATCGTCTTCACCGCGCCCACTGGCGACCTCGGTTCACCGCTGACTTTCGCGCCGTTGTTCGAGCAACGGGTGATCGGCAACGGCATCCGTCCACTGGGGGATATTTTCATTAATCGCGGTGCGCTGAGCCCGAGCTTCATTGCCCAGGTGTTCACCAGCAGTGACAACGGCGGTGACGGCTCCGGTCATGGCTTCCTCGGGTTTGGCGGTGGCGATGGCGGGGTGTTCGGCAGCAGCACGCTGTCGAGCCTGTTCAATCAGGACAGCAGCGCCGATCGCGATTCGCTGAATGCCTTCGGCAGCCAGTCGATCAAGGGCGGCGATATTTCCCAGGGCCTGCGCGGTGTGTTCGGCGCGCCGACCCTGGGCCAGCAACTGCAACAGATCAAGGACAGCGAGCAGCACCGGGTCGACAACCTGGCCGCCGCACTGCAACAGATCGGCATCAGCGAAATGCCGGCCTGACAACACACAACAACTCACATATGTGCGGGACCTAGGGGCGATCCAGGGATGAAGAAAATTCAGAAGTTGTTCGGCGCCAGCCTGCTGGCACTGGCGATCAGCGGATGTGCAGTGACCAGTGAACCAATCGAGCGCAGTGTCAGCGAACAAAGGGCCCGGGCCGACCTGCAAAGCATGTACAAGGGCCAGGAACCGCTGAGCGGTCCGCTGACCCTGCACCAGGCGATGGCCCGCGCGGTGAAATACAACCTCGAAGGCCGCCTGAAAATCATGGAGGAAGCGCTGGCCAAGCGGCAGCTCGACCTCGCCAGTTTCGACATGCTGCCGCGCATGGCGCTGGACGCCGGTTACGTCGGGCGTAACAACGTCAGCGCCTCCAGCAGCCAGAGTGTGCGTACCGGCACTCAGTCTCTGGAACCGTCGACCTCACAGGACCGCGACCGTGACGTCGCCGACCTGACCATGGTCTGGAACGTCCTCGATTTCGGTGTCAGCTACATCAGCGCCAAGCAGCAGGGCGACCAGCGCCTGATCGTTCAGGAGCGCCGGCGCAAGGTGATCAACACCATCGTTCAGGACGTGCGCTCGGCCTATTGGCGGGCGATGGCTGCCGAACGTCTGCTCAAGCAGATCGACAGCCTGATGGCGCGAGTCGACACCGCCCGCCGTAACAGCGAAAGCATGAGCGAACAGCGCATCGGTGATCCGGTGCAGTCGCTCGGTTATCAGCGTTCGCTGATCGAAGCGACCCGGCAACTGGAAGAACAACGCCGCGCGCTGTCGCTGGCAAAAACCGAACTGGCGACCCTGATCAACCTGCCGCTGGGCACCAACCTGACCCTGGCCACCGATGACGGTTACCGGATCCCCGAACTCAAGGTCGATCTGAGCAAACTCGAGCAGGAAGCCCTGACCAGCCGTCCGGAACTGCGCGAGCAGGATTACCAGACCCGGATCAGCGCCGCCGAAACCCGCAAGGCCATGCTGCGTCTGCTGCCGGGTCTGGAGTTCTCCGCCGGCGGGCATTACGACAGCAACTCGTTCCTGGTTGAGCAGGGCTGGGCCGACTACGGCGTCAAAGTCACCTGGAACCTGTTCAACGTGATCTCTGCCCCGGCGGCTATCGATGTGGCGAAGGCCGGTGAAGAAGTGGCTGCCGCGCGGCGTCAGGCGATGTCGATTGCAGTGCTGGCGCAGCTCTACGTGGCCAACGCCAACTATCAGGAGGCGCTGCGCCAGTTCAAGACCAACCAGCAACTGTCGGACATCGACGGGCAAATCGTCGGTCAGTTGCGCAACCGTCGTCAGGCCGACGGCATTGGTGAGCTGGACCTGATTCAGGGCGAACTCAACACCTTGCAGGCCGATCTGCGTCGCGACCTGTCCTACGCCGATCTGCGCAATGCTTACGGGCAGATCTTCGCCAGCGCCGGCCTCGATCCGCTGCCGGATCAGGTGCAGTCGACCGAAGTGCAGTCGATCGCCACCGCGCTGGCCAACCGCGAAGCCGCGTGGGCCTCGGGGGATATTTCGCTGCCGGTGGCCCATGCCTCCGCGCAGTGACGTATTGGCGCCGACCGCCAGCATCAGCCGTGCCCAACGCGAGGCCCGCAACGGCCATCGCGGCACGGCAATGCTGCTGACCGGCTTGCCGGCGGCGGGCAAATCGACCCTTGCCCAGGCGTTGCATGCCGAGTTGTTCAGTCGTGGTCTGCAAAGTGTGGTGCTCGATGGCGATGGCCTGCGCGTCGGGCTCAACCGTGACCTGGGTTTTACCGATGCCGACCGCCTGGAAAACATCCGCCGCGCCAGTGAGCTGGCGGCGTTGCTGGTGGAGAACGGGCAGATCGTGATTCTGGCGATGATCGCGCCGCTGGCGGATCTACGCGAGGTGTTTGCCCGTCGTTTGGGCGAGGACTATCGCGAGGTCTGGTGCAGCGCCGCGCTGGCGGTGTGCGAGCAGCGCGATCCGAAAGGGCATTACGCCCGGGCCCGGCGTGGCGAGCTGGCCGGGTTTACCGGCGTGTCGGCGCCTTACGAGGCGCCGGCCCAGGCTTCGCTGGTGCTCGACACCGGCACGCTGACGGTCGAATCCTGTCTCGACCGGTTGCTGACCTGGCTCGGCGAATCCGCGGTGTTGCCCAAGGCATGAGCCGGCCGGCGTTCTCACGGTTGCCGCTGACCGCGGATCTGCCATTGCTGTTGCAGGCGCTGGCGGCGATTGACGACGCTGCCTGGCGCGGTCATTTCAACACCGCTTATTTCGCCGGCGACTGGAGCGGTGTGGCGCTGATTTCCGCCGCCGACGCGCTGACCGAACTGTCCCCCGGCAGTGCCGAACCCGTTCAACGCCCCCCTTGGCTGAATGACCGTCGCTGGCAGCAGGCCCTGCGGGATCTGCCGCTGGAAATCGTCAGTGCTCGGCTGTTGCGACTGGGACCGGGCGGACAGATTCATGAACATCGCGACTACGACCTTGAGGGCGCGGACGCCGATTTGCGCCTGCACATTCCGCTGCTCAGTCCGCCTGCCGTGGACTTCTGGCTCGACGGCCAGCGGATGCCGATGAGGGCCGGGGAATGCTGGTTTCTTGATCTTGCCCGGCCGCATCGGGTCGACAATCGCGACCGCACGGCACGGGTTCATCTGGTGCTCGATTGCCGCCCCTCGCCTTGGCTGGAGCAGATGATTGCCGACGGTTTGCCGAGCACTCCGCTGCCTGATGCCACGGAAACAGCGCTTCAGCGCTTTCAACGATTGCTTGTCACAGAACCGCTGTTGTCCGCAACGTTGCAGGCATTGCACGACCCCGAAGCATTCACTGTCCAGACGCTGGCGTTGGCCGCTGAACGAGGCCTGCATTTTTCCCGTGAAGAGCTGCTGGCGGCGATGCGCAACGGTCGTCGGTCATGGAACGAGCAATGGCGCCTGTGAATTTCGACGGCTGGTTGCCGATCCGCGTCTGGAAAACCGCCGAGCAATGGCAGGTCGACTGGTGCTGGTTTGGTGACACCCCGCTGCATCAGCCGTTCTTTCGTGAGGCCGTCGAAGACGCGTTGCACCTGCCGTTCAATCAGGCGTTTCGCCGGCAAACACCCTTGTCGGCGCTCATGGATTGGCAAACGCTCAGTCCGGGGCTGCTGCCGAGCGCGTTCATCCTGCACGCCTCGCGGTGTGGCTCGACGCTGATCAGTCAGATGCTCGCCCGGCTCGATGATCACATCGTAGTCTCGGAGCCGCCGCCCCTTGATGCCTTGTTGCGCAGCGATCTGCCGGACGAAGAGCGCCGCGCGGCCATCGTCGGACTGCTCTCGGCGTACGGTCAGCGTCGGCGCGGCACGGAGCAGCGACTGGTCATCAAACTCGACGCCTGGAACATCGGCGAATGGCCGCTGCTGCGCGAGTGTTTTGCCGATACGCCGTGGCTGTTTGTCTATCGCGATCCACTGGAAATCGCCGTCTCGCACCTGCGTCGCCCCGGCCTGCACATGGTGCCGGGGGCGCTCGGCGATTGTGTGCTGGACGATGATTTGCCCTTCGAGGGGCGTGAGGACTTCATCGCCCGGCGCCTGGGGCGTCTGCTGGAGGCCGGGTGCGTGCATTGTCGTGAGTCTGCCGGGCTGGCGGTCAATTACAGCGAATTGCCCGACGCGATGAGCGGGCGGCTGGCGCGGTTTTTCGGGCTCAGCGCCACGCAGTGTGAACAGGCGCTGACAGCGACGGCGCAGCACGCGAAGCAGCCGTCACAACCCTTTGTCGTCGATGGCGAACACAAACGCCGGGAGGCATCGGCGCTGTTGCGGGCACGGATCGAAGATTGCGCCCGTGCGCCCTATGTCGCGCTGGAACGCTTGCGTGCGCTCACGATTTCGCCGACAGATCCGCCATACCCTTGAGCAGTTCGATCGGCAACGGAAAGACGATGGTCGAGCTCTTGTCGCCGGCGATCGAACTCAAGGTCTGCATGTAGCGCAGTTGCATGGCGCCGGGCTGGCGACCAAGCATTTCGGCGGCCTGCATGAGTTTTTCCGAGGCCTGCAATTCGCCTTCGGCGTGGATCACTTTGGCTCGCCGTTCCCGCTCGGCTTCGGCCTGCTTGGCGATGGCGCGCACCATCGATTCGTTGAGATCGACGTGCTTGATTTCGACGTTGGCGACCTTGATTCCCCAGGCGTCGGTCTGGGCGTCGAGCACTTGCTGGATGTCGATGTTCAGGCGTTCGCGTTCGGCCAGCAGTTCGTCCAGCTCATGTTTGCCGAGGACCGCGCGCAGGGTGGTCTGGGCCAGTTGGCTGGTGGCCATGAGGAAATCTTCAACCTGGATGATCGCTTTCTGTGGGTCGAGCACGCGGAAGTACAGCACCGCGTTGACCTTCACCGACACGTTGTCGCGGGTGATCACGTCCTGCGGCGGCACGTCGAGGACGATGGTGCGCAGGTCGACCCGGACCATTTGCTGCACCACCGGGATCAGCAGGATCAGCCCCGGCCCCTTGACCTGCCAGAAGCGTCCGAGCTGGAACACCACCCCGCGTTCGTATTCGCGCAGGATGCGGAACGTCGAGCCGGCCAGGGCGATCAGCAACAGCAGCAGCGCGACAAAACCGATTTGCAGACCCATGATCACTCTCCGAGCGGTGCCGCGTCAGTCGCGGCCACTTGCAGCAACAGACCCTTGCGCCCGACCACCCGCACCGGTTGCCCGGTGTGCAGCGGCGTGGCGCTCAGCACCTGCCAGCGTTCTCCCTGCAACTGCACCCAGCCGTTGCGGCTGTCTTCCGGTTGCACCACGGTCACCGCCGTGACACTGCCGAGCAGGCCGGCATCGCCGCTGACCGGGTGGCGCGGTCGGGTTTTCAGGGCGCGGATCAACAGTGCGATCAGCAACAGGGCGCTGACCAGGCCGAGGCCGATCATCATCGGTACCGGCAGTTCGGCGTTGCTCAGGATCAGCGCGCCGATCACGAACATGACGATGCCGCCGAGGCCGATCACCCCGTAGTTGGGCAGCGCGGCTTCGGCGATCAGAAACGTGATGCCCAGGATGATCAGCCACAGACCGACCGGGCTGACAGCGGTAAACGGGGTGTCCGCCGCAATCACCGATCCACTCAGCAGCAACAGGGCAAGCGCACAGCAACGGATGTTCACGTGACCCTCCGCGAGAGTCAGGGCTTGTTCTTACAGTCTAGTTGAGGCTGCGGCTGGAGGATTTTTGATCAGTCTGCCTGCCCCGCCAGTGGGCGGATTTCCCGGTGCTCGTGGCTTGCCGGACTAGACTTTCAAGGACAGCCACAGCGTTTCATTACCGTCCGCCGCGCAGCGTCGGCGGGCACCGAGGTGCATCATGCGTATGGCCAAGAAAGTGCAGAGCAGCCTCAACCGGGCGCAATGCGAATATGACATCGTCACCCACCCGCACTCGTCCAGCAGCCTGGAAACGGCGCGGGTCTCCGGGATTGCCGCAGAGCGGGTGGCCAAATCGGTGATCCTGGACGACCGTCACGGGCACTACCTGATGGCGGTGCTGCCCGCCAGCCGCCACCTGGACTTGAGCAAGGTGCGCAGCAGCGGCGAATGGCAAATCACCCGCGAAAGCAATCTGGCTCACATTTTCGACGACTGCGAACGCGGTGCCGTACCGCCACTGGGCGATTCATACGGCCTGGACATGGTCATCGACCCGCTGCTGACCCGGCAGAAAGACATCTACCTGGAAGCCGGCAACCACAACAACCTGCTGCACATGAGCATGCCCGAATTCCTGAAAATGGTGCCGCATGCGCAGGTGCGGGAGTTGAGTCAGTAGCTTTTTTAGCGTCTGTGCCGACGCCAATCGCGAGCAAGCCCGCTCCCACAGGTTCTGCGCTAAACCTGTGGGAGCGGGCCTGCTCGCGAAAAATCTTTCACACCCTATAAATCTCGCAGGAGTTCCGACATGGAAAACCCGACGCACAGCCTCCCATCCCTGTTCAAGCAACTCGGCCTGGACAACGACCCGGTCAGCATCGACCAGTTCATCGCCACCCATTCCCCGCTCAAACCGGAACTGCACCTGTGCGACGCGTTTTTCTGGAGCAAGAGCCAGGCGGATTTCCTGCGTGACGAGATTCTCGATGATGCGGATTGGGCGGAGGTGGTGGATCAGTTGGATGTAATGTTGAGGAAGGGGCGGGGAATGTAAAAAAAATGATCGAAAAGACCGAAATGTAAAAAAATTTGTGAGCTGTAAAAAATCAGCGCAAAAGTCAGGTTGAGATATTTTTTCTGAATTCGCCTTCGGACATGAATTTGTTTCAAAACTTGACTGAATTTCCCCACCAATGCGATATTGATAGTTAGCAAACTAACAGTGTGTGCATTCCCTCGTGCCGAATAACCTCGACGCTCTCCAGATGAACATCAGCAGTGCCATGGTGGTGGCCGCCAGGCATTGGCGGAAGATCTGCCAGACCACGCTGGTCAACTATGGAATTTCCGAAGCCTGCGCCGTCCCGTTGTTGATGATCGGGCGGCTGGGCGAGGGGGTGCGCCAGGTTCAGGTGGCGCAGGCGGCAGGGATGGAGTCGCCGTCGCTGGTGCGCCTGCTCGATCAGTTGTGTCACGCCGGTTTTGTCTGCCGCACCGAAGATGCCCAGGACCGTCGCGCCAAATGCCTGAGCCTGACCGACACCGGCCGTGAGCTGGTGCAAGCGGTGGAGGCGCAACTGGTGCGTCTGCGTCATGAAGTGCTCGAAGGCATCGACCAGCGCGATCTGGAGGCTACGCTTCGAGTACTGAGAGCTTTCGAGGCGGCCACTCCGCCAACGGTGATCAATCCGTGAACGGGTTCTTTTCCGGCATGCCCCCCGCGCGGGACTGGTTCTACGGGATCCGCACGTTCGCGGCCTCGATGACCGCGCTGTACATCGCCTTGCTCATGCAGATGCCGCGTCCGTACTGGGCGATGGCCACGGTGTACATCGTTTCCAGTCCGTTCCTCGGCCCGACCAGTTCCAAGGCGCTGTATCGGGCGATCGGCACGTTTCTCGGTGCAGCGGCGGCGGTGCTGTTCGTGCCGATGTTCGTCCAGAGCCCGTACGTGCTGGTGGTGGTCATCGCCTTGTGGACGGGGATTCTGCTGTTCCTGTCCCTGCACCTGCGCACCGCCAACAACTACGCGCTGATGCTGGCCGGCTACACCTTGCCGTTGATCGCTCTACCGGTGGTGGATAACCCGCTGGCGGTGTGGGACGTGGCCGAGTCGCGAACTGAAGAGATCTTCCTCGGCATCGCCGTGGCGGCGGTGGTCGGCGCGATGTTCTGGCCACGGCGCCTGGCACCGGTGTTCAACGATGCCGTGGGCAAATGGTTCGCCGACGCCACGACCTACAGCCTGAAATTCCTCAGCCGCGACGTGCAGCCCGAAGCGGTCGCAGCCCTGCGCATGGCAATGGTCGGCAGTTTCAACAGCCTGGAATTGATGATCGGCCAGTTGCCGCACGAAGGTGCGCGTCCGCAGACGGTGCGCAACACCAAGGAACTGCGCGGGCGGATGATCCACCTGCTGCCGGTGATCGACGCCCTTGAAGACTCGCTTTACGCCCTCGAACGGCGCACGCCCGAGCTGGTGGAAAAGTTCGCACCACTGCTCATCTCGACCCGCGAATGGCTTGGCCACAAAGACGCCGATCTGGAACGCTGGCAAGCGCTGCGGGATCAGCTCGAAGCGCTGCAACCGAGCGCCGAAGCCCTCGAAGATCGCAAGCAGTTGCTGTTTTCCAACGCGCTGTATCGCCTCGGCGAGTTCATCGATCTGTGGCAGGACTGCCGCAGCCTGCAGGACGCAATCCTGTGCGAGCGCCAGGACAGCTGGCGCGCGGTGTATCGTCACTGGCGCCTCGGTCGCCTGACGCCATTCATCGACCGCGGGCTGATGTTGTATTCGGTGGCCTCGACCATCCTGGCGATCATCGTCGCCTCGGTACTGTGGATCCTGCTCGGCTGGACCGACGGCGGCAGCGCGGTGATTCTGGCGGCGGTGTCGTGCAGTTTCTTCGCCTCGATGGACGACCCGGCGCCGCAGATCTACCGGTTCTTTTTCTGGACCGGGATGTCGGTGCTGTTCGCCAGCCTGTACCTGTTTCTGGTGTTGCCGAACCTGCATGACTTTCCGATGCTGGTGCTGGCGTTCGCGGTGCCGTTCATCTGTGTCGGCACCCTGACGGTGCAGCCCCGTTTCTACCTCGGCATGCTGCTGACGCTGGTCAACACCTCGTCGTTCATCAGTATTTCCGGTGCTTACGACGCGGACTTCTTTGCCTTCGTCAATTCCAACCTGGCGGGCCCGATTGGGTTGTTGTTCGCGTTTATCTGGACCCTGATCGCCCGGCCGTTCGGCGCCGAACTGGCGGCCAAACGCCTGACCCGTTTCAGCTGGAAAGACATCGTCAGCATGACCGAACCGGCGAACCTCGCCGAACATCGACAACTCGGCGTGCAATTGCTCGACCGCCTGATGCAGCACCTGCCGCGTCTGGCGCTGACCGGGCAGGACACCGGCATCGCCATGCGCGAAGTGCGCGTGGGGCTGAACCTGCTCGACCTGCTCGCCTATACGCCGCGAGTGACGGGCGCGCCGAACGCGCTGCTCAAGCAAGTAGTGGCTGAGGTTGGCGAGTATTTCCGGGCCTGTCTCAAGGCCGGGGAACGCCTGCCGGCGCCGAGCGCCCTGCTGATGACCATGGATCGCACCCGCCGTGCGCTCAGCGGCCACGGCGATGAAGACACCCGACTCAACCTGTTGCATGCCTTGAGCGGTTTGCGCCTGGCGCTGTTGCCCGGCGTGGAATTCGTTTCCAACGCAGAGCCCGAAGAACCGCTGCCCGAAGGAGCGCCCCTATGATCGGTGATCTGGACATCAGCGGCATATTCCTGCCGACCCTGCTGGTGTTGATGGGCATCACTTATGTGCTGTTTGTGTTGGTACACGGCGTGCTCACACGCCTGCATTTCTACCGTCTGGTCTGGCACCGGGCATTGTTCAACGTGGCTCTCTACGCCGTGATGCTGTACGGCGTGGATTCACTCAGTCGATACCTGATGACATGAAAAAACCGTTTCTGACCCTCGGTCGCGTTGTCCTGACGCTGCTGATCGTGACTTTCGCCGTCGTCGTGGTCTGGCGCATGGTGATGTATTACATGTTCGCGCCCTGGACCCGCGACGGCCACATTCGCGCCGACATCGTGCAGATCGCCCCGGACGTGTCCGGGCTGATCCAGCAGGTCGAAGTGAAGGACAACCAGTTGGTGAAACGCGGCCAGGTGCTGTTCAGCATCGACCAGGATCGTTTCAAACTGACGTTGCGCCAGGCCAGGGCGGCGGTCGCTGATCGCGAAGAAACCCTCGCTCAGGCGCAGCGTGAAGCCAAGCGTAACCGTGGTCTGGGCAACCTGGTGCCAGCCGAACAGCTGGAAGAAAGCCTGTCGAAAGTGGCCCGCGCGCAATCGGCCCTGGCCGAAGCGCTGGTGGCGGTGGACAGCGCTCAGCTCAATCTCGACCGCTCGGTGATCCGCAGTCCGGTGGACGGCTACGTCAACGACCGTGCACCGCGCTCGCAGGAATTCGTTACTGCCGGGCGTCCGGTGCTGTCGGTGGTCGACAGCAATTCGTTCCACATCGACGGCTATTTCGAAGAAACCAAACTCGACGGCATCCACATCGGTCAGTCGGTGGATATCCGCGTGATCGGTGACCGTGCTCGCCTGCGCGGGCATGTCGAAAGCATCGTCGCCGGTATCGAAGACCGTGACCGTTCGAGCGGCAGCAACCTGCTGCCCAACGTCAATCCGGCCTTCAGTTGGGTGCGTCTGGCCCAGCGGATTCCGGTGCGCATTGCCTTCGACGATGTGCCGGATGACTTCCGCATGATCGCCGGGCGTACCGCCACCGTGTCGATCATCGACGATCAACCGCAGGAGCCCGCGAAATGAGCAGGGCTCTGATCATCGCCGGTTTGGGTGTGATGCTATCGGCCTGCTCGATGGTCGGGCCGGACTATCACGTGCCCGAAGATGCGGCGATCCAGCGCAAGGATTTCCAGGGCGACCTGGCGGTGGCCGGCAAACCGGTGGTGTCGGCCCCGGTGCCGGCGGACTGGTGGCGGCTGTATCAGGATCCGCGTCTGGATCAACTGGTGCAGCAGGCCATGGCGTCCAACACCGATCTGCGGGTGGCGGCGGCGAACCTGTCGCGGGCCCGTGCGCAGGTCGATGAAGCCGAAGCGGCCGGTGGCTGGAGCGGCGGCGTGAAGATGGGTGCGCAACGCTTGCAGGAATCCGGCGAGGCGTTCCTGCTGCCGGAAAAAGTGCCGGTGGCCAACATCGGTGATATCGGTATCAGCGCGTCCTACCAGTTCGATCTGTGGGGCACGCTGCAACGCGGGATCGAAGCGGCCAAAGCCAACGCCGATGCGACTCAGGCCGCTGCCGACACGGCGCGCATCACCCTGGTCGCCGACGTGGTTCGGGCCTACACCCAGGTCTGCGCGGCGAACGAGGAACGGGAAATCGCCCAGCATTCTCTCGACCTGCAATCCCAGAGCACCACCCTGATCCAGCGCCTGCGCGATGCCGGGCGTGGCGACGAAACCCAGGTCACCCGTTCGCAGACCCAATTCAAATCCTTGCGCGCCGACATGCCGCGTTATGAGGCGGCGCGGCAGGCCGGGTTGTTCCGGCTGTCGATGCTGCTGGCCAAGCCTGTCGATCAACTGCCGGCCGGCACCGCGACCTGCGCCGAGCTGCCGAAAATCGCCCAGCTGGTGCCAGTCGGTGACGGCGCCGCGCTGCTCAAACGTCGGCCGGACATCCGCCAGGCCGAGCGGCGTCTGGCGGCCGCGACCGCCGGGATCGGCATCGCCACCGGCGAGCTGTACCCGGACATCAGTTTCGGCGCGACCATCGGCACCGTCGGTATTCTGGACAACCTTGGCAAACCGTCCACCAACCGCTGGGGCTTCGGCCCGTCGCTGAGCTGGAGTGTGCCGACCAACGGCGCCCGGGCCCGCATCCGCGAAGCCGAAGCCACGACCCAGGGCGCGCTGGCGCATTTCGACGGCGTGGTGCTCAACGCCATCCGCGAAACCCAGACAGGTCTGTCCCAGTACTCCGCGCTGCTGCAACGCCGCGATGCACTGGCCGATGCCGAACAGTCGGCAAAACTGGCGGCGGACCAGACGCACCGCTTCTTCCAGGCCGGCCGCGAGTCGTTCCTCGCCGACCTGCAGGCCACCCGCACCTACACCGATGTCACCGCGCAACTGGCCGCGGCCAACACCCAGGTTGCCATGAGCCAGATCGATTTGTTCCTCGCCCTGGGCGGCGGTTGGGAAAGCGGACGAACGCAAGCCTCGAGCGCCAGCAAACCCTGAGGCCGTTGCTATGCTTTGAAGTATTGAAAGGGCGCCCCGAACCAGGCGCCTTTTCAGTGCACATCGCTAGCGCAGGTCTAGGGGAAACCAATAATGAAAAACCCTTACGCTCTCGGCTTCTGGTGCGCCCTGGTAGCCCTGGTGCTGCTGTCGGCCACCTATTTCTACGGCATCATGCTGGCTCATCAGATTGACAAGGCAATGGTCTTCCTCGACAGCACCGTGGCGTTGATCGCAGTCATGGCGATCGTGGTCGTGGCGTCGGCGCTGGTGCAGACCCAACGACTCAAGAAACGCCAGCTCGAGCAAAGCAAGACACTGCTGCTGATCTGGGACACCAAAGTTGCGCTGCGCAAAGTCGAAACCGTGTTCGACCGCTATTTCTGGGGCGGCTACTGGCAGCCGGGGCGTACCTTCGCCGAAGTCATGGGCGAGCTCACTGGCACGCCGCTGGAAAAAAGCCTCGAAGCCCTGAAAAAACAATGTCTGGCCCTCGACCGACAAGTTGCCGGCGACGGCTGGCACTGGCTCAACAACGCCCGCGAACTGTCGGACGTCGCCACAGCCATGGCCCGCGAGCGTTATCAACTGGATTTTTGCGACCCGCGCAGCGACGGGCCGGGCGGAGCGGTGATCGACCGGGATTTCGAAGTGCTGGTGTACACCTGGACCGCGCGGCTGAAAAGCTTCGATCATCAGCTCGATGAAATCGAGGTGCAATATTCCTGATCAGTAAAAGATCGCCGAACCCGGCGATCTTTTTGTTTGTCCATGTCTTGTCGACACTCTTTAACCTTTAAACATTGGGCTGCCAGGCGCGCCCGGTGCTAATCTCCACCGCTAAATTCAGCGGAGTCGCGCCACGGCCCGGTCACGGGTTCAGGGAAGACGACCACACTTTCAGCCACGGAAATCGATCAGGTCATTCATGAATAAATCAGCAGGCGTGCTTCTCGGAATTGTTGTGGCCATTGGCGCCATCAGCGTAGGCGGGGCCTGGTACACCGGCACCAAAATCGAAGGCGTGCTGAATAATGCCGTCGCCAATGCCAACAGCGAGTTGCAGACCGCCATGGCCGGCTCCAACGGCAGTGCATCGCTGGAGCTGGTGTCGCTGGAGCGCAACACCTTCAGCAGCACCGCGCACTATCGCCTCAAGGGCGAGGGTGAAATGTTCGGCGAAGCGCCGGTCGAGCTGCTGTTCGTCGACCACATCGAACACGGCCCGCTGCCGTTCTCGCGTCTGGTTTCGCTGAAATGGCTGCCGGTCATGGCCACCAGTCACTTCGAACTGGAAAAGACCCCGATCACCGAAAAATGGTTTGCCGCCACCAAGGGCGCGGCGCCGCTCAAAGGTGTGGTCAATATCGGCTACGACCAGTCCACCACCGGCAACCTCGAACTGCTGCCACTGGAAACCGCGCTGGATGATAAGTCGAACCTGAAGTTTTCCGGCTTGAACATGGATATTTCCGCCAGCGCCCAGGCCCAGAAGGTCAAAGCCAACGGTTACATGGACAGCCTGCACCTGAGCACGGTCGCCGAAGACCAGACGCCGGTGCAGATCGAACTCAATGGCCTGACCCTGGCCAGCAATCTCGCCAAAAGCACCTACGGCTACTACACCGGCGAGAACACCCTGGAACTGACCAGCAGCAAGACCACCTTCGGCGCCAAGCAGTCGGTGCTGGGTGTGAAGAACTTCGAAATGAAGAACCGTACCGAAGAGAACGGCAGCAACGCCTCCGGCCGTGCCGACTACAAGGTCGCTGAAGTAACCCTCAACGACAAGAAGATCGGTTCGGCCAACCTGGCCATGAGCCTGAAAAACCTCGACATCCCGTCGGCGATGTCGCTGATGCAGATCTACCAGACCAAGCTGCAGCCTTACGAAAAAGCCGCTGCCGAAGCCACCGCCGCCGGCCTGCCGGCACCGGAGCTGAACCTGACCGAGGCCGAGTCGACCCAGGTCAAGGCCGACCTGCAGAAACTGCTGGCGGCCGGGCCGCAACTGGCGCTGGAAGACCTGTCGCTGAAAACCGCCAACGGCGAAAGCCGGGCGAATCTGGTGCTTGATCTGACCAAGCCTGCGTCGATGGACCTGCCACCGGATCAACTGGGCAAACAGTTGATCGCGCTGCTGGACATCAATGTGTTGGTGTCCAAGCCGATGCTGGTCGACCTGCTCAGCGTGCAGGCGCAAATCGATGGCCAGACCGATGCCAAGGCCATCGTTGACCAGGCCAGCGCTGGCGCTGACATGTTCGCCGGCATGGCCGTTGGTTCGCAGTTGGCGACACTGGATGGCACCAACGTTGTCACCAAGCTGCATTACGCCGCCAATCAGGTTGAATTCAACGGCCAGAAGATGACCGTCGAGCAGTTCGTGGGCTTCCTGATGAGCAAGTTCGGCAGTATCGAACAGCCTCAGTAAACGCCCCACGCGTCACCGAAACGCCCGGCCTCTGCACCCGCAGACGCCGGGCGTTTTGCTTTCTGGCATCCGGGTTAACGGTTAGCCGGGGCCAGCCATCGTCACGAATCTGAACAATTATTGTGTTCTGAATATTGACCTACGCTTGCGTGCAAGACTGCTTGGATAAGCTTGGCCAGGCAAATCGACCTGGCCTCCGTTACGAATTGGGCAAGGGGGGCGTTGCTACCCGGCTGGCCATGTAAGGATGCTGACGAATGCCGCGTATTGATGGTCCTGTATTACATCGTGGTTTACGCCCTTTGTTTCGAGTCGCGCTGTGCAGCCAGTTGCTCTGGCCGGCGTTCGCGTTCGCCGACACGGCCTACGATCAAATGGTGCTTGACGCCCGGGCCGGGCATTACACGCCCGCGCTGAGCGTGTTGCGTCAGGTGCCGCCGGCCCAGGCCAGCACCGGCCAAGTCAGCGATCACCTGCAAATCGCCAGTTGGGCCGGGCTCGACGCCGAAGTGGTGCAGGTCTACGAGACTCAGGGCCGTGAGCGTGCACTGCCGGTTCAGGCGCTGACCGCCACCGCCCGGGCCTACCGCAACCTGAAACGCTGGGATCAGGCGATCCAGGTCTACAACAAGGCCCTGACGCTGGAGCCGGACAACGCTGACCTGCAACTCGGTCTGGCGCTGACCCAGGCCGACTCCGGCAAGCCTGACGAAGGCGTGATCCGCGCCCGTTCGCTGGTCGCCGCCAAACCCGATGATCCTTCCCGCCGACTGGCGCTGGGCTACGCCCTGAATCGCGCCGGCAAGCCGTACGACGCGCTGTTCGAATACGACCAGGCCTTCATCCGCGCCGGCAACAAACCCGAGGTCGCCCGCGAATACGTGGTCGCCCTGCAAAAGGCGCGTCTGCCGGAGCCGGCGCTGCGTCTTGCCAGACAGCGTCCGGGGTTGATCGATCCGGTCACCTTGCGGCGTCTGGCAGGCGATCTGGCCGCTGAACGCGTGCGCCTCGCCGAACTGGCCACCCGCAGCGAAAAAGAACGCTACGTGATCGCCGACCGCGCCCTGGCCGACTACGACCAGCTCCTCGCCACCTGGACTCCGGACGCCACCGCCCACGACGACGTGACCCGCTGGCGCATCGACCGCTTGGGCGCACTCAAGGCACGGGCGCGCACCGCCGAAGTCATCAGCGAATATCAGAAGCTGCAAGCCGAAGGCGTGAAGATCCCGACCTACGCCCTGCGCTGGGTGGCGGCGTCCTATCTGGATCAGCGCCAGCCGGAAATCGCCACCGATCTCTACCGTCAGGTGCTGGCAGCGCCAGATGCCGATGTCGGTGACCGACTCGAAGACACCACGGCGCTGTATTACTCGCTGCTGGAAAGCGACCGCGCTGAAGAGGCGCGCAAAGTCGCTGAAGATCAGGCCAGTGCGCAGAAGCCGCGCGTCGAACTCAAGGGCCTGCCGATCGGCAACCCCAACGACGAATGGATGGACGCCCAGCAACTGGCGGCACAGGCCGGCACCTATGGCTCCGACCTGCCTCACGGCGAGGAGCGCTTGCAGACCTTGGTGGATCAGGCGCCGGGCAACATCGGCCTGCGCCTGGCCCAGGCCGATCTGTACCTGGCCCGAAACTGGCCGCGCCGCGCTGAAAACCAGCTCAAGGAAACCGAGAGCATCGCGCCGCGCGACACGGGTTTGGAAGTCGCGCAGGCTCGCACCGCGATGGACTTGCAGGAATGGCGGCAAATGGATGCGCTGACCGATGACGTGGTGGCGCGCTTCCCCGACAACCGTCAGGTCCAGCGTCTGGCCCGCGAGCGTGAAGTGCACGACATGTCCGAGCTGCGTGTCGAAGCCTATGGCGGCAAGGCTAACGGAGGCAGCGGTGGCGATGCCGGCGCGGTCTCCGGTAGCCGGGATTTCGGCATCCAGACCACCCTTTACAGCCCGCCGATCGATGAGGACTGGCGAGTGTTCGCCGGGGCCGGATACGCCACCGGCGATTTTGCCGAAGGCACCGGCCACCACCGCTTCCAGCGTGTCGGCCTGGAACGTCGCACCCGCGACATGACCCTTGAAGCCGAGGTGTCGAACCATTCCTATGGTTTCGGCGACAAGCAGGGCGCTCGCCTGGCGATTGCCCGCGACATCGACGATCACTGGCAATACGGCGGCAGCCTTGAATACCTCTCGGCCGAAACCCCGCTGCGGGCATTGAACAGCGACATCAAGGCCAACGGCGGCAGCGGTTTCATCCGTTGGCGCGCCAACGAGAGCCGCGAGTGGCGGCTGGCGGTCAGCCCGTCGCACTTCAGCGACGGCAACAACCGCGTCGAAGCCTTGCTGACCGGAAAAGAGGGCGTCTACAGCGCGCCGAACCTGCAAGTCGACGCGGGCCTGGAAGTGGGCACCAGCCACAACTCCAAGTCCGATGACGTGCCGTACTTCAACCCGAAGTCGGACTTCAGTGTCATGCCGCTGCTCAACGTCAATCACGTGCTGTACCACCGCTACGAAACCGCCTGGAGCCAGCAGTTCCAGGCCGGTGCGGGGACTTACAGCCAGCGTGATCACGGCACCGGCGGCATGGCATTGCTCGGTTACGGCCAGCGCTACGCCTGGAACGACGTGTTCGAGGTGGGCGGTTTGTTCAGCGTGATCAACCGGCCCTACGACGGTGACCGGGAAACCGATCTGCGTCTGCTCGTCGACCTCACTTTCCGCTTCTAGAAGAGTTTGAAGATGCCTTTGATTTCGCGTTTCATCCTTCTGCTGGGAGTGCTGCTGGTCAGCGCCTGCGCCCAGCAAGCTCCGGCCTTCGTGCCGCCGTCCGAGCGACCGCTGGCGGCCAATGAAAAGCCCTGGCCGAAAAATCACGTGCTGGGCATTGCCTACCACGACGTCGAAGACCGTGACCCCGATCAGGCGGTGGTGGCGGTGCGCACCGAGCGCCTGCTTGAGCAACTCGCCTGGCTGCGGGAGAACAACTACCAACCGGTGACGGTCGATCAGATCATGGCCGCGCGCAAAGGCGGGCCGGAACTGCCGCCCAAGGCGATCCTGCTCAGTTTCGACGACGGTTACTCAAGCTTCTACACCCGAGTGTTGCCGGTGTTGCGCGCCTACAACTGGCATGCGCTGCTGGCGCCGGTCGGCACCTGGATCGACACGCCGCTGAACCAACCGGTGGATTTCGCCGGTACACCGCGTCCGCGCTCGGACTTCCTGACCTGGGCTCAGGTGCGGGAAATCTCGCAATCGGGCCTGGTGGAAATCGCCGCCCACACCGACGCCAGCCACAAAGGCATCCTCGCCAACCCGCAAGGCAACCTGCAGCCGGCGGCCGCGACCCGACGCTACGATCCGGTGAGCAAACGCTACGAATCCGAAGCCGATTTCCAGGCGCGGATCCGCGCCGACGTGCAGGCGATCTCGGAGAAGATCCGCAAGAACACCGGTAAAAAACCGCGCATTTGGGTCTGGCCTTACGGGACGGCTGACGGAACCTCGCTGACCGTGGTCAGCGAAGAGGGCTATGAAATGGCCCTGACCCTCGATGACGGCCTCGATGCCCTCGACAACCTGATGAGCGGGCCGCGTTTCCTGGTGGCTTCCGACCCTGACGGCGAGCACTTCGCCAACAGCGTGGTCGGCGTGCAAGCGGATTTCGTGATGCGCGTGGTCCACGTCGATCTGGACAACGTCTACGACCCGGACCCGGCGCAGCAGGAAATCAACCTCGGCAAATTGATCCAGCGCATGGCCGACATGGGCGCCAACACCGTGTTCCTGCAAGCCTTCGCCGATCCGAAGGGCGATGGCCTGGTCCATTCGCTGTACTTCCCCAACCGTCATCTGCCGATGCGCGCCGACCTGTTCGACCGCGTCGCCTGGCAATTGCGCACCCGGGCTCACGTGAAGGTTTTCGCGTGGATGCCGGTGCTGAGTTTCGAGCTGGATTCGAAGTTGCCACGGGTGACGCGCTGGGATCCGAAGACCGGCACGACCGCAGTCGACCCGGATCAATACAAACGGCTGTCGCCGTTCGATCCCGAAGTGCGGCGGATCATCGGCGAGATCTACGAAGACGTGGCACGCCTGACTTCGGTCGACGGCATTCTCTATCACGACGACGCAGTGCTTTCGGACTTCGAAGACGCCGGCCCGCAGGCGCTGAAGGCTTATGCCGCGAACGGTTTGCCGGACTCGATCGCCGCCCTGCGTGACGATCCGGCGGCCATGCAGCGCTGGACGCGCTTCAAGAGCCGCTACCTGATCGACTTCACCAATGAGCTGACCGCCAAGGTGCGCGCGATTCGTGGCCCGCAAGTGCTCACCGCGCGCAACATCTTCGCCGAGCCGGTGCTCAATCCGCACAGCGAAGCGTGGTTCGCGCAGAACCTCGACGACTTCCTCGGGACTTACGACTGGACGGCGCCGATGGCCATGCCGCTCATGGAAAAACAGACGTATGCGCAGTCCGGCCCGTGGCTCGAAGAACTGGTGGCGAAGATCAAACAGCGCCCCGGTGCGCTGGATCGCACGGTGTTCGAATTGCAGGCCCGGGACTGGACGAAAAAGAACCAGGCCGATATCGACGGCGCGAAACTGGCCGACTGGATGAGCCGCCTCAAGCGTCAGGGCGCCACCAGTTTCGGCTACTACCCGGACAACTTTCTCGAGAACCTGCCGGACCTGAAAACCGTGCGGCCTGCGCTCTCCAACAAATGGAACCCATGACATGCTGGATAGACTGCTGGCCCTGCTTGTTCTGGCGATCGTCCTCGGCGTGCCGCTGGGGCTGATCTTCCTGGTCACCGGGCAATTCCTGATGGACTTCGTGTTCTTCTACCCGCTGTTCATGTCCGGGTTGTGGATTTCCGGTGGCCTGTATTTCTGGCTGCACTGGGAACGGCACTGGCCGTGGAAGGACGACACCCTGCCGCCACCGCTGGAAGGCGAACCGCTGATTTCGATCCTGATCCCTTGCTACAACGAGGGCGATAACGCCGCCGACACTATCCACGCGGCGCTGGCGCAGCATTACCCGAACATCGAAGTCATCGCGATCAACGACGGCTCCAGGGACAACACCGCCGAAGTGCTGGATGCGCTGGCCAAGGAAGACCCACGGCTGCGGGTGCTGCATCTGGCGGAAAACCAGGGCAAGGCCGTGGCCCTGCGCATGGGCGCCATCGCGGCGCGCAGCGAATATCTGGTGTGCATCGACGGTGATGCGCTGCTGGCGCCGAACACCGCCGCTTATCTGGTAGCGCCGATGCTCGACAACGCACGACTGGGCGCGGTGACCGGCAACCCACGGATCCGCACGCGTTCGACTCTGGTCGGGCGGGTTCAGGTCGGCGAGTTCTCGTCGATCATCGGGCTGATCAAACGCACACAGCGGGTGTTCGGGCGGATCTTCACTGTGTCGGGTGTGATCGTTGCGTTCCGCCGCACGGCGCTGAACCGGGTCGGCTACTGGAGCCCGGACATGATCACCGAAGACATCGACATCAGCTGGAAGCTGCAACTGGACCACTGGAGCATCTTTTACGAGCCCCGTGCCCTGTGCTGGATCCTGATGCCGGAAACCCTGCGCGGTCTGTGGAAGCAGCGCCTGCGCTGGGCCCAGGGTGGTGCCGAAGTGCTGTTCAAGAACATTCGCGGGATCTGGCAGTACCGCCATCGTTACCTGTGGCCGCTGCTGTTCGAATACTGCCTGTCGACCGGCTGGGCGTTCACGTTCCTGTTGTCGGTGATCTTCTGGGCCGTCGGCAAGTTCGTGGTCATGCCTGAGGCGATTGCCGTCGATCACCTGATGCCGCCAGCCTTCACCGGTTTGCTGCTGGCGTTTGTCTGCCTGGTGCAGTTCGCGGTCAGCATCGTCATCGACCGGCGTTATGAGCCGGGCCTGGGCAGGACCATGTTCTGGGTGGTGTGGTACCCGATCGCGTTCTGGCTCGTCAGCCTGCTGACCACGCTGGTCAGTTTCCCCAAAGTCTTGTTCGGCCAACACCAGAAACGTGCGCGCTGGGTCAGTCCCGACCGGGGTATCAAGCCGCTCGGGGACGATGAAGAGGAGGTTATCAAATGAAAATCATCCGGACCCGGCAACGACCGTTTCTGGTGCTGCTCGATGCGTTCTTCACCGTGCTGGCCTGGATCGGCCTGCTGTATCTGCTGGTACGCGGTCTGTGGCCGCTGATTGATACTCACGAAGGTGGGCCACGCCTCGACAACTCGGCGTTCGAAGCCCTCGGCACCTTGCAGATTTACCTGTGGGTGGCGGTGGTCAACGCGGTGATCCTGATCGGCTGGGCGCGCTATCAGCAACGCAAGAGCCGCAGCTTCGCCCAGCGCCGCCTGCCGTCCCCGGTGGTCGACGATGAAGGGCTGAGCCGCAGCTTCAAACTGTGCGACGAGCGCTTTCAGAAACTGCGCGGGCCGGGCGTGATGACCATCCACAACGATCAGGACGGCGATGTCAGTCATGTGGTGCCGCATCTGTGGCCGGTTCAGCCGCAGGAGCTGCCATCACCGCTGGCCCCGCTGGAACATCCTCGGGTGATCTTTCTGCACGCCGAGGACGACGACAACCGCGAGCCGCTTAACCGGATCACCTGACGGCGCGAATCAGCCGCCAGGCTTCATCCATCGGCAGCGGTTGCTTCATGCGCTCGGCCAGCAGCGCCATTGCACGTTCCTCTTCGCAGGCGACCGCTGCCACTACAACGCCCTTGCTCCCGAACAGACCGATAAACGGCGGTTGTTCGGGTTTGCCGATAAATTCGACCGCATCCCAGCCCTCGGCGTGGCCGAGATAGTCGTAGTTGCGGCCGAAATGCCAGGTCCAGAAATACGGCACGTCGAGGTAATGCTCCTCGCCACCGAGCAGGTTGGCGGCGGCGATCCGCGCGTGCTGCTGGGCCAGACGCCAGTGTTCGATACGTTGAGGCTTGCCGTTCAACGGGAAGGTGGCGATATCGCCAATGGCCCACAGGCTCTCGGTGACGCGCAGGCTGGCATCGACCAACAATGATTGATCGTCCTCGCGCGGAAGATCGCCGAACGCTTCGGTGGCCGGATGCACGCCGATTCCCGCCAACACCAGATCCGCCGACAAGCGCAGGCCGTTGTCGAGCAACACCGCCTCGACCTTGCCGTCGCCGGTGATCTCCCTGGCTTCGTGATCGGTGATGAATTTCACGCCGTTTTCTTCATGCAGTGCCCGGATCGCCTTGCCGACGGCTTCACCGAATTGCACCGCGAAGGGAATTGCGTGACGCGCCAGCACCGTCACCTCGAGACCGTGCTGGCGCAGGGCCGAGGCGCATTCGAGCGCGATGAAACTGTCACCGATGATCACCGCCCGCTGACCGGATTGGGCGGCGTCCATGATGTATTGCGCCTGGGCTTTGGAGCGCAGGACAAACACCTGGGGCAGGTCGACGCCGGGCAGTTCCAGCGCATTGGGCGTTGCGCCGGTGGCCAGTACCGCCGCGCTGTAATTCAGTGTGCGGCCATCGCTCAGGTGAAGAGTCTTGGTATCGGCATCGAGCCCGCTGACCTCGCCTGAAACCCGGTTGATGTGCTGCTCGCGGTAAAAGTCTTCATCGCGCAGCGGCGGGGTTTCCGCCGCCGGCATTTCCCCGGACAGCACGAATTTGCTCAGCACCGTTCGGTCGTAGCCGGCGTCCGGCTCGCGGTCGATCAGCACTATTCGCCCGCCGAAGCCTTTTTCCCGCAGGGCGGCGGCGCAGGCCGTTCCCCCGGCACCGGCGCCGACGATGACGAAGGTGCGCGGATCGTCCTGCGGCGGGGTGTGCGGATCCGGCAGCGGCTGGTCATCGACCCACACCTCGTCGCCGCGCAGCTCCAGCGGGTAACGCTTGAGGCTGTCCAGCGCCGGAGGCTCGCACAGGGCGCCATCCTCGGCGCGAAAGGCTGCCTTGTGCCAAGGGCAGATCAGCCGGCCGTGGCACAACGCGCCTTCCGCCAGCGGCGCGCCGGCGTGCGGGCATTGCCCCTGAAAGGCGCGCAATTGGCCGGCAACGCGCAGCAGCACGATCTTGCAGTCGCCGATCTTTACCTCCAGGCCACGGTCTTCAGGCACATCGGCGAAACGGGCGACACGGTGCAGGGTCATGGTCGTGCTCCTCACAGGCATTTCTCTTACGAGTTTGGGCCGCATTGCGAGGTTCAGCCATTTGCCACTGCCACGGCACGAACGGTACGGCTATAGTTTGCAGGCCGACGAAGGCCCAACTGCACAAGGTGCTCCCGGAATGACCCGATTGACCTCTCTCAACCCTTGGCTGGCGGCCGTTGCCGTCGCCCTTTGCGTGCAGTTTCCTGCGCAGGCCCAGGAGCGTTTCACCCTCAGCATTCCCGGTGTGTCGGATAACCGTCTGTTCACCTCGGCGGCGGCCAGCGATGCGGCCGGTTGCGGTGGCAAGAACCAGTCGCCGGCCCTGAGCTGGAATGCCGGCCCGGCCGGAACCCTGAGCTACGCCATCGTCATGCACGATCCGGACGGCCAGAAAGGCGCGGGCGTCGATCACTGGATTCACTACGGCATCAAGGCCACGACCCGGCAGATTCCCGCCGGCGTTGGCGCCAAATCGGCCCTTGAAGGCGTCGGTGGCACCAACAGCAAAGGCACCACCAGCTACGTCGGCCCATGCCCGCCGGTTGGCGACAGCGCGCACCACTACATCATCCAGATCTACGCCCTGGATCTGGCCCCGGACGCCTTGGCCGCCGGCCTGACCCGCGCCCAGCTGATGGAAAAGATCAAAGGCCACGTGCTGCGCAACAGCAGTGCGGTGCGGCGTTATCACCGCTGAAAAAAATTCGGCGAGGTTTAACCCGAACGCAAAGGGCTGCCCGTCTCAGGGGATGAATGGATCAATTCTTCCCCGAGGTCAGCCCCCATGTCCCTTCCTTCCACGCTTCTGCGCCCCCTTGCTGCCAGTGTGTTGCTGGTGGTTGCCGGTTGCGGCGTTTCCTCCAGCCCGGAAACCACCGTCGCGCCGCCTCCGGCGCAGACTGAACTGAAGTCCTCCGTGCAGCCCGAAGCGGTCATGGCCGATAGCGCGATGGCCAAGCGCAGTGCACTGACGGCTCCGATCGCCAGTTTTGCACCGATGCCGGCCGGTGAAAGTTATCCACAGGGCTATCGCGACGAACAGCGCGAGCAGTACGCCAAGCTGGCCGACAATCCGATCCACAGCGTCACCGAAACCCCGGTCTCGACCTTTAGCGCCGATGTCGACACCGGCGCCTACGCCAATGTGCGGCGCCTGCTCAATCAGGGTCGACTGCCGCCGGAAGGCGCGGTGCGGCTGGAGGAGATGGTCAATTACTTTCCTTACGACTACGCGTTGCCGAGCGATGGCTCGCCCTTCGGCGTGACCACCGAACTGGCTGCTTCACCGTGGAACCCGCACACCCGCTTGCTGCGTATCGGCATCAAAGCGTCCGACCGTGCGGTGGCGGAACTGGCCCCGGCGAATCTGGTATTTCTGGTGGATGTGTCCGGCTCGATGGACCGCCGCGAAGGCTTGCCACTTGTCAAAAGCACCCTGAAATTGCTGGTCGATCAATTACGCGAACAGGATCGGGTATCGCTGGTGGTGTATGCCGGTGAATCCAGCGTGGTGCTGGAGCCGACTTCCGGACGGGAAAAGGCGAAAATTCGCACAGCCATCGAGCGATTGACCGCCGGTGGCTCGACTGCTGGTGCGTCAGGCATCGAACTGGCTTATCAGATGGCGCAGCAGGCGTTCATCCCCAAAGGCATCAACCGCATCCTGTTGGCCACCGACGGTGACTTCAACGTCGGCACCAGCGACTTCGATAGCCTGAAACAAATGGCTGTGGATAAACGCAAGACCGGGATTTCTCTGACCACCCTGGGTTTCGGTGTGGATAACTACAATGAACATCTGATGGAACAACTGGCCGATGCCGGTGACGGCAACTACGCCTACATCGACAACCTGCGCGAAGCGCGCAAGGTGCTGGTGGATCAACTCGGTTCGACCCTCGCCGTGGTGGCGAAAAACGTCAAGTTGCAGGTCGAGTTCAACCCGGCGCAGGTCAGCGAATACCGGCTGCTCGGCTACGAAAATCGCGCGTTGAAGCGTGAGGATTTCAGCAATGACAAGGTTGATGCCGGTGAAATCGGTGCAGGCCATACGGTGACGGCGTTGTATGAAATTGTCCCGACAGGCGAGAAGGGCTGGCTGGAACCGCTGCGTTACGGAAAAACCGATGCAGTGGTTTCCGAGAAGAGAGGAGAATTGGCAATGCTGCGCGTGCGATATCAAAAGCCTGAGGGTGGGAAAAGTCTGCTGATCGAGCGGCCGATTGCCAGTCAGGTTGCACCAGCCAGTGAAGACCTGCGCTTTGCTGCCGCCGTCGCTGCGTTTTCCCAGCAACTCAAGGACGGCCGCTACACCGGCGATTTCAGCCTCAAGGACACCGAAGCCCTGGCCCGCGGTGCCCGCGGCGATGACCGCTTCGGCTTGCGCAACGAGTTCGTGCAACTGGTGGAACTGGCGCAGAGCCTGCGTACCTCCACCGCCTCCAACGGAATGTCCACTGAGCGACGGATTGAATAGTGAGCCGCCTCAAAGGCTTCATCACACAGCTGTTTGCTTTCGCCGACAGCCTTGAGGCCAGCAGCGACGAATCGCTGCTGGCCCGTTATCGCGAGGGTGACGGCAAGGCGTTCGAGATCCTGTACGCCCGCCATCGGCAGAGTCTTTACCGGTTTCTGCTCGGTTTGAGCGGCAAACCGGAACTGGCCGACGAGGTGTTCCAGGAGACCTGGCTGAGCCTGATCCGCAGTAGCAGTCAGCCACAAGGCCGGGCGACCTTTCGTACGTGGTTGTTCCAGATTGCCCGCAATCGCCTGATTGACCACTGGCGCAAGCACGGCGCCCGACAACCGCTGCATGACAGCTACGACGAGCAATTCCACGCCGTCAGCGACGATGCCTCGGATCCCGAACAACTGCTCAACCTCAGCCGCGACAGCGAGCGCCTGGAGAGCGCTCTGCAATCCTTGCCCGCCGACCAGCGCGAAGTGTTTCTGCTTCGTGCCCACGGCGACCTCGACCTGGCGCAAATCGCCAGCCTCACCGAAACACCGCTGGAAACCGTCAAGAGCCGCTTGCGCTACGCCCAGCAAAAACTGCGTCGGCTGCTGGCCGAGGAGGTACTGACATGACGGACGCCCGCCCGACACCCGAAGAGCAAGTGCTCAAGCACGTGCGCGAACAGCACAACGCCGAACCGCCGGCACATCTCGATGCGCTGATCCTCAACGCCGCCCGTCATGAAACCCCGGCACCACGGCAGAGCCTGTGGCAGCGCTGGCTCAAGGCCTGTCAGCAACCGCGCTACCAGGTGGCCTTTGCCAGCCTGGTCGGCATCGCGCTGATGCTGTCGCTGGTGCAGCGCGCGCCGGAGCCCGTGGCTCAATTCGATTTCGCCCCCGCCGCGAAACCGGCTGCGCCCGTGGCCCGATCGTTGTCGGCGCCCGCCGGCGCGCTTTCCGCGCCTGCACCCGCAATGGCCCCCGCGCCGATGGCGGAAATGGCGGCGCCGATGCAGAGCGAATCGATCCGCGCCGACACGTTGGACGAAGCCAAGGTCAGCAAGCGTGCCGCCGCCCCGGTCAACGGTCTCGACGAGCAACTGCGCGAAGTCCTGCGCCTGCGCGAGTCGGGCCAGTCGCAAGCGGCCGACAGCCTGTTCAGTAACCTGCACAAGCGCTACCCGAACGTGAATCTCGACCTGCGGCTGGAAAAAATCCGCAAGAACTGACCGTATCAGCCATCCGCCATTTGGCATTGACCCGCAAAAACGCGCACTATCGGGTCATTGCCGATGCGCTGGAGGATGCCGTGGCCCAAAAAATCGACCGCATCGCCCAAATGCTCAACTGCCCGGTCAAGGGTGAGGAACTGCGGCGGGCAGTGACGGAGAGTCGCAAGGAGTTTCTTCTGGCCAAGCAGGCCGAAGAGGATCTGGAGGAAGACGTTCTCGATGATGACTTGATCGAGGACGAAGAAGACGATGATGAATACGACGAGTTTGACTGGACGACGGAGTGAGTCGCCAGTCGGCAGGCACAAAAAAGCCCCGGACCATCACAGTCCGGGGCTTTCTCGTTTAAATCAATGGCGCACCAGGCGGGATTCGAACCCACGACCCCTGCCTTCGGAGGGCAGTACTCTATCCAGCTGAGCTACTGGTGCAGCGGGCGACATCATACCTAGGTCGGCTCGGGGCGTCCATGCCGGGTTTTGGTGCGTATTGTCAGTGCGCGTGTCGGTTGAAAAGCACTGCATTCCATAAAGCTGTAACGTCCTGCAAAAGGCTCGCTTGGCGCTTTGGGGAGGCTGTTCTATGGTTTCCCTGCGACCCGAGCTGTTGGTACGTTGATCTGAAATGTTCAGCAATTGCGGCGTTTTTGTTCTTTTTTTCGAACGCCCTATTGTCCTTCAACCCCTTTGAACCTAGGATTCGTTTGAGATTTCAAACGCTCCTTATCCAGGTGCTGAGCCGCACGCGTTTTGAGTCGTGCGCTATTGATGTGCCAGCCCGGTGAATGATTTCCCTGACGGCAGCCTTGCGAGGCGCCTTTCTACAATCATAATTTTGCTCCGCGCCTTGCGCGGTGCTGTTAAGGAAAGCCGACATGCAGCTTAAAGACACCCAGTTGTTCCGCCAGCAAGCCTTCATCGATGGCGCATGGGTCGACGCGGACAACGGTCAGACGATCAAGGTCAACAACCCGGCCACTGGCGAGATTCTGGGCACCGTGCCGAAGATGGGCGCTGCCGAAACCCGCCGCGCCATCGAAGCCGCCGACAAGGCGCTTCCGGCCTGGCGTGCACTGACCGCCAAGGAGCGTGCAGGCAAACTGCGTCGCTGGTTCGAACTGATGATCGAGCACCAGGACGACCTCGCTCGCCTGATGACCCTCGAGCAAGGCAAACCGCTGGCCGAAGCCAAGGGCGAAATCGTTTACGCCGCTTCGTTCATCGAGTGGTTCGCCGAAGAAGCCAAGCGCATTTACGGCGACGTGATTCCGGGCCACCAGCCGGACAAGCGCCTGATCGTGATCAAACAACCGATCGGCGTGACCGCTGCCATCACCCCGTGGAACTTCCCGGCGGCGATGATCACTCGTAAGGCAGGTCCTGCGCTGGCCGCCGGTTGCACCATGGTGCTCAAGCCGGCTTCGCAAACGCCGTTCTCCGCATTCGCTCTGGCCGAACTGGCCCAGCGCGCCGGCATCCCTAAAGGTGTGTTCAGCGTGGTGTCCGGCAGCGCCGGCGATATCGGTAGCGAGCTGACCAGCAACCCGATCGTGCGCAAACTGTCCTTCACCGGCTCGACCGAAATCGGTCGTCAGCTGATGTCGGAATGCGCCAAGGACATCAAGAAAGTCTCCCTGGAACTGGGCGGCAACGCGCCGTTCATCGTGTTCGACGACGCGGACCTGGATAAGGCCGTCGAAGGCGCGATCATTTCCAAGTACCGCAACAACGGCCAGACCTGCGTCTGCGCCAACCGTCTGTACATTCAGGATTCGGTCTACGACGCGTTCGCCGAGAAGCTGAAAGTGGCAGTCGCCAAGCTGAAGATCGGCAACGGTCTGGAAGAAGGCACCACCACCGGCCCGCTGATCGACGAGAAAGCCGTGGCCAAGGTGCAAGAGCACATCGCTGACGCGGTGAGCAAAGGCGCAACCGTTCTGGCCGGTGGCAAGCCGATGGAAGGCAACTTCTTCGAGCCGACCATCCTGACCAACGTGCCGAAAGACGCGGCGGTGGCCAAGGAAGAAACCTTCGGTCCGCTGGCGCCGCTGTTCCGCTTCAAAGACGAAGCCGAAGTGATCGCGATGTCGAACGACACCGAGTTCGGTCTGGCCTCGTACTTCTACGCTCGCGACCTGGGCCGTGTGTTCCGTGTGGCTGAAGCCCTGGAATACGGCATGGTCGGCGTCAACACCGGGCTGATCTCCAACGAAGTCGCGCCGTTCGGCGGCATCAAGGCCTCGGGCCTGGGTCGTGAAGGCTCCAAGTACGGCATCGAAGATTACCTGGAAATCAAATACCTCTGCCTGGGCATCTAAGCCTCGGTAGAAGATCGCTGTAAACGCAAAGGGCACGAGAGCGCTGTCCCTTTGCGTCGTTTCAAACCGGAATTTTCTCTGCGGCCGGGAACGCCGTGGCAGTCGATCATCGCATGCTGCCACCGCCGATTCCTCCCGCTTTATCCTTGAACCACGCCGCCCGATGAGCGGCGAATGAGGACTGTAATGAGCAAGACTAACGCTGAACTGATGGCCCGTCGTACCGCAGCTGTTCCACGTGGTGTTGGCCAGATTCACCCGATCTTCGCCGAGTCCGCGAAGAACGCGACAGTGACCGACGTTGAAGGTCGTGAATTCATCGACTTCGCCGGCGGTATCGCCGTACTGAACACCGGCCACGTGCACCCGAAAATCATCGCCGCCGTGACCGAGCAGCTGAACAAGCTGACCCACACCTGCTTCCAGGTGCTGGCTTACGAGCCGTACGTCGAGCTGTGCGAGAAAATCAACGCTCGCGTACCGGGCGACTTCGCCAAGAAAACCCTGCTGGTGACCACCGGTTCCGAAGCCGTTGAAAACGCCGTCAAGATCGCCCGTGCCGCCACTGGCCGCGCTGGCGTGATCGCCTTCACCGGCGCTTACCACGGTCGCACCATGATGACCCTGGGCCTGACCGGTAAAGTCGTGCCTTACTCGGCCGGCATGGGCCTGATGCCAGGCGGCATCTTCCGCGCGCTGTACCCGAACGAACTGCACGGCGTGAGCATCGACGACTCGATCGCTTCCATCGAGCGCATCTTCAAGAACGACGCCGAGCCGAAAGACATCGCCGCGATCATCATCGAGCCTGTGCAGGGTGAAGGTGGTTTCTACGTCGCGCCGAAAGAATTCATGAAGCGTCTGCGTGCCCTGTGCGACCAGCACGGCATCCTGCTGATCGCTGACGAAGTGCAGACCGGCGCTGGCCGTACCGGCACGTTCTTCGCCATGGAACAGATGGGCGTTGCTGCCGACCTGACCACTTTCGCCAAATCCATCGCTGGCGGCTTCCCGCTGGCCGGTGTCTGCGGCAAGGCCGAATACATGGACGCCATCGCGCCAGGTGGCCTGGGCGGCACCTACGCCGGTAGCCCGATCGCTTGCG
Organism: Pseudomonas sp. B7; assembly: GCF_016735645.1. Taxonomy (NCBI): domain Bacteria; kingdom Pseudomonadati; phylum Pseudomonadota; class Gammaproteobacteria; order Pseudomonadales; family Pseudomonadaceae; genus Pseudomonas; species Pseudomonas sp. B7. Next base: position 366,077 of record NZ_JAERRE010000004.1, on the reverse strand, counting down.
CCGCGGCCCTGGCCGTGATGGAAGTGTTCGAAGAAGAAAAACTGCTGGACCGCTGCAAGGCTGTCGGCGAGCGTCTGGTCACTGGCCTCAAGGCCATCCAGGCCAAGTACCCGGTGATCGGCGAAGTCCGTGCCCTTGGCGCCATGATCGCAGTCGAGCTGTTCGAAAACGGCGACAGCCACAAGCCAAACCCGACCGCCGTCGCGGCTGTCGTGGCCAAGGCGCGTGACAAGGGCCTGATCCTGCTGTCCTGCGGCACCTACGGCAACGTTCTGCGCGTCCTGGTACCGCTGACCTCGCCGGACGAGCAACTGGACAAAGGCCTGGCGATCATCGAAGAGTGCTTCTCGGAGCTGTAATCCGTAGCACCGTGTGATCGGATCGACAAAAAACCCGCTTCGGCGGGTTTTTTCATGCCTGGAGAAACACTTGCGCGGTTTTCAGGTTGTACCGAAACGCCAGCATTGGCTAAGGTTCAAGCATTGCAAGGGAGGGCGAGCATGACGGCCGTCGATTTACCCGCTGTACCAAGAGTCCTTATTGCCGAGGCCGACCCGTGGTCTCGTGACCTGCTCAAACAAGTGTTGCTGAATGTGCGTTGCGACGCGCGGCTGGATCTGTGCGCCGATGGCCAGGAGGCAATGACGCTGCTCAGCGAAGTGCCCTATGACCTGGCGATCGTCGACTGGGAGTTGCCCGGCGTCGATGGCTTGAACGTGTTGCGCAGCGTGCGCCAGCGCAAACGCAACCCGCCGCTGCCGTTCATTCTGATGAGCAGTCGCAACGACAGCGCCAGCGTGCGCGAAGCCTTGCCGCTGGCGCCGACAGCCTACCTGGCCAAACCCCTGAACATGGAAAGCCTGACCGAGCGTTTGCAAGGGCTGCTGCTCAATGCCGGCGAGGAAGTATTCTGTGAAGTGCCTGCACTGGCGCCAGGCATGACCCTCTCGGTGTTCCTCGAACGCCGCCGCGAGCAGGCCGACGGCGCACCGCTGATGACCGACGTGCAGGTGGCGGTCAAGCGCAGCCTCAATCCCAACGGCTTGGACCTGAAGCTGCTGGAAGAGGAAATCCGCACCGATCCGCAGATCACCGCCGTGTTGATCGCCGCCGCCAACAGCGCCGCCCAGCACCATGGCGCGCCGGTGCAGACCCTGGCGCAGGCGCTGCATCGACTGGGCACCGGACAGAGCATGAATCTGATTCTTGGCCTTGCACTCAAACGCAGCGCCCGGCTCAGCGACCCATGCCTGGCGGATTACGCCGAGCGCTATTGGGGCCTGTCGCTGCACACCGCCGAGTACGCCCGTACGCTGGCGCGGCTGCTCGATCTGGATCAGGAGCGCTGCTACTGCGCCGGGATGCTCCATCGCCTCGGCGATCTGGCGTTGCTGCGTTGTCTGCAGGAGTGGAAGCAGGCCGGCGGTGAGCTGGATGAACTGGAGGAAGTCGGCGATGCGCTGGCGGAATTCGGTGCGGCGTACGGTTCGGCGTTGCGCACCCGCTGGCGGTTGCCGCTGGAGCTGCGCGAGCTGATTGCCTCGGTCTACCAGCTCGGTGGCGGGGTCTATTCCCGCGAGGCGCTGGTGATGAACATGGCGGCGCAGATGGCGCGGCTGACCGAGCATGAGGGCGTTGAGGAGCTGGCGAAGAGCCGCACGGCGCGGTTGCTCAAGATCGGCCTGCCGGAGCTGATGCGGATGCGCAAATAGCGGTTTGATTGCGCATCCGGTCGGGAATCAGGCGGAAATGATCCGGTTCTTGCCCTGCCGTTTGGCCTCGTACATCGCTGCGTCCGCGCGGGCGAACAGGGTGTCGAGGCTTTCGTCTTCCGGGGTGAGGCTGGTCAGGCCCTGGCTGACGGTGATGCCGAAGGTCTGATCGGCGTGATTGAAGCTCAGCCGCTGAATTTCCCGTTGCAACCGTTCGGCCACCTGCATCGCCATGTCCGGCGCACAGCCCGGGAAAACCGCCGCAAATTCCTCACCGCCAATCCGCCCGAACAGGTCGCCCCGACGTAGCGAGGCGCGACCGCATTCGGCGATCCGTTGCAGCACATTGTCGCCCTCGGGGTGGCCGTAGGTGTCGTTGATCACCTTGAAGTCATCGATGTCCAGCAGCAGGAACGCCATTTGCGCGCCTTGCAGGCGGGCTTGTTCAAATTCCCGGTGGGCGCATTCGAAGAAGTGCCGGCGATTGCTGCTCTGGGTCAGCACGTCGGTGGTGGCCAGGCGCTGGAGCTCGGTTTCCATCTGCTTCTTGTCGGTGATGTCTTCGGCGATGCCGACGATGATCACCGGTTGCCCTGGTTCGTCCTGACGGTTGATGAAGCACTTGTCACTGATCCAGCGAACCTGGCCGTCGGCGGCGATGATCCGGTATTCGCGGTCTTCTACGGCGCCTTTATGCAGCACTTCGGCGAGGCTGCGTTCGGCGTATTCCAGATCATCCGGGTAGATGCTGTCGCGCCACTGGTTGTAGTCGGCCAGCAACAGGCCGGCGGAACGACCGAAGATCCGCTCGTAAGCGGGGCTGACGTACAACACCTGACGGGTTTCCCAGTTGAAGGCCCAAAGCACGGCGTTGACGCTGACCAGCAGCGAACTGAACAGCTGCTCGCGTTCGCTCAGTCGGGCGACTTCGCCCTGGGCGTGCATCAATGCCATCAGGGTTTGCGCGGCCTCGGGCCACTGGGGAGGGGATGAGTCTTTTTGATTGTTGTTGACCATCGACACGAATCTCAAAGGGCGTGCCGATCAGTCGACAACGGCCACGGGAAAGCCCGCCGGGGGTGGCGAAGTGTCTTTGAGATAGGGGATCGGGGGTGAAGTTCCGAAGGGTGCGCACGGGAACCGGGCGCACCGATCAACGGCATCAGACGGCGGCAGGGCGTAGCGAGTAGGTTTTCAACTGGTCGGCGAATTCACGCAGGGACTGGATGCCGCTGGCCTCGGCCTCGTGTACCCATTCCTTGATGGCGGCGAGCATGTCGTGGCCATTTGCGCTGGTCTTGACCCAGATCTGCTGCAGGGCCAGACGTTTCTCGTAGATTACCTTCAGCGCCTGACTGTGCTCGAGCATGCTCTGGATGCGCGCGTGGTGGCGATCTTCCAGCAGGCTGGTTTCCCGCGACAGCAGACGTTTGGCCCGGTGGAACTGGTGGCGTACGGAATGATCGACCTTGGCCAGTTCCTGCTTGACCAGCGGGCCGATCACCAGCTTGCGGTACTGGGCCATGATCTGGAAGCGGTTGTTGAGGATCGCCATGGCGGTGTCCATGTCCAGGCTGCCCTTGCCTTCGACGCGGTGGGCGATCGGGGCGACCCGTTGCACCTTGGCCAGACGCAGGAAGCTGAAGACCTGGATCCAGGCCCAGCCGAGGTCGAACTCCCACTTCTTGACCGACAGCTTGGCCGAGTTGGGGTAGGTGTGATGGTTGTTGTGCAGCTCTTCGCCGCCGATCAGGATGCCCCACGGCACCAGATTGGTCGCCGCGTCGCGGCATTCGAAGTTGCGGTAGCCGACGGCATGGCCGAGGCCGTTGACCACACCGGCCGCCCAGACCGGGATCCACATCATCTGGATCGCCCAGATGGTGATGCCGATGGTGCCGAACAGCAGCAGGTCGACGACGGCCATGATCGCCACGCCCAGCAGCCGGTAGCGGCTGTAGAGGTTGCGCTCGATCCAGTCTTCGGGGCAGTTCTTGCCGTAGATGCGCAGGGTTTCCGGGTTCTGCGCTTCTTCGCGATACAGCTCTGCGCCTTTGCACAGGACGGTGGACAGACCCTTGACGACCGGGCTGTGCGGGTCGTCTTCGGTTTCGCATTTGGCGTGGTGTTTGCGGTGGATGGCAGTCCACTCGCGGGTGTTCTGCGCCGTGGTCAGCCACAGCCAGAAACGGAAGAAATGCTTCAGCCCGGCATTCAGCTCCAGGGAGCGATGGGCCGAGTAGCGGTGCAAGTAGACCGTGACGGCAACGATCGTCACGTGGGTCATCACCAGGGTGACGGCGACCAGCGACCAGGCCGACAAGCCAAGAAAACCTTCGTACCACATAGGCTATAGGGCCCTCGATAAAGAAAAAACAGCCGTTGCATTATCACCAAGCACACAGATAAAACCAGTCGCCCTTTCAGATAAGATATGGCTGGATGTTTCTTGACCTATAATCCCGACATTTTTGTAGGGACATGGACGGCCGAATGTCTGCCACTTACCGCGATGCCTTGCGTGCAGCGCTGCTTTACCTGGTCCTTGCCGTGGTCTGGCTGCAAGGTACTGGTTATTTATTGAACAGTTTCTTCGATAGCTCTGACGAGTTGCTGCGCTGGCAACTGATCAACGGCTACCTGTTCGTGGCGCTCAGCGCCGGGTTGATCTTCCTGGCCCGGGCGCGGCTGTTCGAATGCCTGGGCATCGGCGCCCGATTGCGTGAACGCCAGGCAGATCGCGAACGCCTGCGTCAGGCCGCTGCGGTATTCGATTGCACCCGCGAAGGCGTGCTGGTCACGGACCGGCAGGGGCTGATCGTGCACGTCAATCGCGCGTTCATGGAAATCACCGGTTATCAGCGCGATGAAGTCATCGGCCAGCAGCCCAGCCTGTTCAAGTCCGGGCATCATCCGCCGGGGTTCTATCAAGCGATGTTCGCTTCTTTACAGGCGCGGGACGAATGGAGCGGCGAGATCTGGAACCGGCGCAAGAGCGGTGAAATCTACCCGCAATGGCAGACGATCCGGGTCATTCGTGACGATGACAACCGGCTCAGCCATTACGTCGCGGTGTTTTCCGACATCAGCGCAATCAAGGATTCCGAACACGAACTCAAGCACCTGGCCCACCACGATCCGCTGACTGACCTGCCCAACCGTCTGCTGTTCAGCGACCGCGCCGAACAGGCGCTGGCATCGGCGCAGACCCACAAGCGCGGCTGCGCGCTGCTGATGATCGATCTGGACCATTTCAAACTGATCAACGACAGTCTTGGCCACACTATCGGTGACCGTTTGCTCAAGGCGGTCGCCGCGCGTTTGCAGGCGTTGTTCGGGCCGGGCATCACCCTGGCGCGGCTGGGCGGCGATGAATTCGCGGTTCTGCTGGAAAGTTGTCCACAGCCGGCACAGGCGGCAGCGCTGGCTCAGCGTATTCTCGATGCGCTCAAGGAGCCGTTCTGCCTCGACGGCCATGAACTGTTCATCAACGCCAGCCTCGGCATCAGTCTGTTTCCCAGCGATGCGCTGAGCGCCGAACAGCTGTTGCGCAACGCCGATGCGGCGCTGTTCAAGGCCAAGAGCAGCGGCCGCAATGGCTACGCGCTGTACACCGAAGAGCTCACGGCTCACGCCCAGCAGCGGGTCGAAATCGCCTTCGAGTTGCGCCGCGCGCTGGAGCAGCAGGAACTGCGGGTCTACTACCAACCGGTGCACGACCTGCAAACCAGTCGCCTGATCGGCGTCGAGGCGCTGGTGCGCTGGGAGCATCCGCAGCGGGGCCTGGTGTCGCCGGCGGAGTTCATCCCGATTGCCGAGCGCACCGGGCTGATCTCGGAGATCGACGCCTGGGTCATGCAGCAGGCCTGCCGGCAGATGTGCCAATGGCAGCAGGCCGGGGTGGTGCTGTCGTTTGTCGCGGTCAACGTGTCCTCGCGGTTATTCGCTCGCCGCGAGTTGTATCAGCAGGTTGCGCAGGTGCTGCACGAGACTGGCCTGGATCCGGCTTATCTGGAACTGGAGGTCACCGAAAGCGCGGTGATGGACGATCCGGAAGTCGCGCTGGAGCAGATGCATCGGCTGCGCGAGCTGGGCATTCGTCTGGCCATCGATGACTTCGGCACCGGTTATTCGTCGTTGCTGCGGCTCAAGCGCCTGCCGGTGCAGAAGCTCAAGATCGATCAGGGCTTCGTCGCCGGCCTGCCGTGGGACGAGGACGACGCTGCGATCGTCCGGGTGATCATCGCCCTGGCCCGCAGCATGGGCATGCAGGTGCATGCCGAGGGCATCGAGCAGGTGGAACAGGCGGCGTTCCTGCTGGGCCAGGCCTGTGATCTGGGGCAGGGCTACTGGTTTGGGCGGCCGGTCCCGGAAGCGCAAATCGACTGGAACCGGGCGCCCTTGATCGGTTGATGAGGGCGTACGGCGGGTTTGCCGGCGGGCAAATCCGCCGCAAACCCTTGCTGCATCACATAATGTTTTCCAGTTATATAAACATTCTTAAATAGTCTTTTTAAGAATATCCGCGCCTCTCTTATATTGCTCCCACGCCGAATGCAGTGCCGCCCACTGCCAGGCATATCCCATACAAAGGAGCAGCACCATGAGCGCATCCCTGCGTAGCGTTGACGGTCAGGACGAAAGCACCATCTTGCGCGAAATCCAGAGCGCCTTGCGCGACCTGCGTTTCGGCGCGGTGGAAATCACTGTGCATAACGCCCAAGTGGTCCAGATCGAACGCAAAGAGAAATTCCGTCTGCAGCAACCGGGTAACAAACCGGCCTGATTCGTAGTCTGCGGCAGCTCCTGCGGGGAGCTGTTGGCAGAAGCTGCCACAGGCTGCGGTCGTTGAACGAGCAACCCGATTCCAGCAATCCATAAGAAAAAGCCACCACCAAGAATTCCAGGAGCTTTCACCATGTCGTCGATTCGCCGTTACGCTTTGGCCGCCCTGGCCAGCGCTGTGTTTGCCGGTTCCGCGGTTGCCAAGGATTACGAACTGCTCAACGTGTCGTATGACCCGACGCGCGAGCTGTATCAGGATTACAACGCCGAATTCGTGAAGTACTGGCAGTCGGAGCACGCCGGCGACACCGTGAAAATCCAGCAATCCCACGGCGGTTCGGGCAAGCAGGGCCGTGCGGTGATCGACGGTCTGCGCGCTGACGTCGTGACTCTGGCCCTGGCCGGCGACATCGACGAAATCGCCAAGCTCGGCAAGACCCTGCCGGCCGACTGGCAGAAGCGTCTGCCGGACGCCAGCACTCCTTACACTTCGACCATCGTTTTCCTGGTGCGCAAGGGCAACCCGAAAGGCATCAAGGACTGGGGCGATCTGATCAAGAACGACGTCTCGGTGATCACCCCGAACCCGAAAACCTCCGGCGGTGCACGCTGGAACTTCCTCGCGGCGTGGGCCTACGGCCTGAAAGCCAATGGCGGCAACGAAGCCAAAGCCAAGGAATATGTACAAACCCTGTTCAAACACGTACCGGTTCTGGACACCGGCGCCCGTGGCTCGACCATCACCTTCGTCAACAACGGTCAGGGTGACGTGTTGCTGGCCTGGGAAAACGAAGCGTTCCTGGCGCTGAAAGAAGACGGCGGCAAGGACAAGTTCGACATCGTCGTGCCTTCGCTGTCGATCCTCGCCGAACCACCGGTGGCGGTGGTCGACAAGAACGCCGAGAAGAAGGGCAACGAGCAGATCGCCGAAGCCTACCTCAAGCACCTGTACAGCCCGGCCGGCCAGGAAATCGCGGCGAAGAACTTCTACCGTCCGCGTGACAAGGACGTGGCGGCGAAGTACGCCCAGCAGTTCCCTAAACTGGAGCTGGTGACCATCGACAAGGACTTCGGCGGCTGGAAAACCGCGCAGCCGAAATTCTTCAACGACGGTGGCGTGTTCGACCAGATCTATCAGGCGCAGTAATCTGAAATAGGTCATAAACGAGCCCCGATTTAACCGTCGGGGCTTTGTGCGTTCTCAAACCAAGGACTTTTATGTCGCGTCGTATCTCCCCCGTCATACCCGGCTTCGGGCTGACGCTGGGCTACACCTTGGTGTACCTCAGCCTGATTGTGCTTATCCCGCTGGCGGCGATGTTCGTCCACGCCGCCCAACTCACCTGGGATCAGTTCTGGACGATCATCTCCGCGCCCCGCGTCCTCGCCGCACTGAAGCTGAGCTTCGGCACCGCGCTGTGCGCCGCGATCATCAACGGCATCATCGGCACGCTGCTGGCGTGGGTGCTGGTGCGTTACACGTTCCCGGGGCGCAAGGTGATCGACGCGATGATCGATCTGCCGTTCGCCCTGCCGACCGCGGTGGCCGGTATTGCCCTGACGGCGCTGTACACGCCGACCGGGCTGGTCGGGCAGTTCGCCGCTGACCTCGGTTTCAAGATCGCCTACACCCCGCTCGGGATCACGTTGGCGCTGACCTTCGTGACCCTGCCGTTCGTGGTGCGCACGGTGCAGCCGGTGCTGGCCGACATCCCGCGTGAAGTCGAAGAAGCGGCGGCGTGCCTGGGTGCCAAACCGTTGCAGGTGTTCCGCCACATCCTGCTGCCGGCGCTGTTGCCGGCCTGGTTGACCGGTTTTGCCCTGGCGTTTGCCCGGGGCGTTGGCGAGTACGGTTCGGTGATTTTCATCGCCGGCAACATGCCGATGAAAACCGAGATCCTGCCGCTGCTGATCATGGTCAAGCTCGACCAGTACGATTACACCGGCGCTACCTCCATCGGCGTATTGATGCTGGTGGTTTCCTTCGTCCTGTTGCTGCTGATCAACTTGCTGCAGCGGCGCATCGAAACCCCATAAGGAGGCGCGAACCATGTCCCAATCGTCTATTGCGGCCGCGTCCTCGGCCAACGCCGCCCGCCGTGGCAGCGCCACTTCGCGGCGGATCCTGATCGGCCTCGGCTGGCTGATTTTCTTTCTGTTTCTGCTGCTGCCGCTGTTCATCGTGGTGTCGCAGGGATTGAAGAATGGTCTCGGCGCGTTCTTCACCGCGATCTTTGAACCGGATGCCTTGTCGGCGCTGAAACTCACCGTGATTGCGGTGCTGGTGTCGGTGCCGCTGAACCTGGTGTTCGGTGTCAGCGCCGCGTGGTGCGTGAGCAAATACTCGTTCCGCGGCAAGAGTATGCTGGTGACGCTGATCGACCTGCCGTTTTCGGTATCGCCGGTGATCGCCGGTCTGGTCTACGTGTTGATGTTCGGCGCCCAGGGCCTGTTCGGGCCGTGGCTGCAGGATCACGACATCCAGATCGTCTTCGCCCTGCCGGGCATCGTGCTGGCGACGATCTTCGTCACCGTGCCATTCGTGGCCCGTGAGCTGATCCCGCTGATGCAGGAACAAGGCACTCAGGAAGAGGAAGCCGCGCGCCTGCTCGGCGCCAATGGCTGGCAGATGTTCTGGCATGTGACCGTCCCCAACATCAAATGGGGCCTGATCTATGGCGTGGTGCTGTGTACTGCGCGGGCCATGGGTGAGTTCGGTGCGGTGTCGGTGGTTTCCGGGCACATTCGCGGGGTGACCAACACCTTGCCGCTGCACGTCGAGATCCTCTACAACGAATACAACCACGTGGCCGCGTTCGCCGTGGCGAGCCTGTTGCTGATCCTGGCGCTCTTCATCCTGCTGCTCAAGCAGTGGAGCGAAAACCGTATCAACCGCCTGCGCGCCAGCGCCGCGGAGGAATAATTCATGTCGATCGAAGTGCGTAACGTCAGCAAGAATTTCAATGCGTTCAAGGCGCTGGACAACATCAGCCTGGACATCCACAGCGGTGAACTGGTGGCGCTGCTCGGCCCGTCCGGCTGCGGCAAGACCACCTTGCTGCGCATCATTGCCGGTCTGGAAACCCCGGATAACGGCAACATCGTGTTCCACGGCGAAGATGTGTCCGGCCACGACGTGCGGGATCGCAACGTCGGTTTCGTGTTCCAGCACTACGCCCTGTTCCGCCACATGACGGTGTTCGACAACGTCGCGTTCGGCCTGCGCATGAAACCAAAAAACCAGCGCCCGAACGAAAGCCAGATCGCGACCAAGGTTCACGAGCTGCTGAACATGGTGCAACTGGACTGGCTGTCGGATCGTTATCCGGAGCAACTGTCCGGCGGCCAGCGTCAGCGTATCGCCCTGGCCCGTGCCCTGGCGGTAGAGCCGAAAGTGCTGCTGCTCGACGAGCCGTTCGGCGCCCTCGACGCCAAGGTGCGTAAAGAGCTGCGCCGCTGGCTGGCGCGCCTGCACGAAGACATCAACCTGACCTCGGTGTTCGTCACCCACGATCAGGAAGAAGCGATGGAAGTGGCCGACCGCATCGTGGTGATGAACAAGGGCGTGATCGAGCAGATCGGCTCACCGGGCGACGTCTACGAAAACCCGGCCAGCGATTTCGTCTATCACTTCCTCGGCGATTCGAACCGTCTGCATCTGGGCGATGACAACCACGTGCTGTTCCGCCCGCACGAAGTGTCGCTGTCGCGGCATGAACTGGAGGATCACCACGCCGCCGAAGTCCGCGATATCCGGCCGCTGGGTGCGACCACGCGGGTGACGTTGAAGGTTGAGGGCCAGGCTGATCTGATCGAGGCGGAAGTGGTGAAAGACCACGACAGCCTGACCGGGTTGGCCAAGGGGGAGACGTTGTTCTTCAAGCCGAAGGTCTGGCAGAAAGTCGCCAGCCTTTGATCTCGCTCGTTCCCACGCTCTGCGTGGGAACGCCGCTATGGACGCTCCGCGTCCACAGTGACGCGGAGCGTCACGGTATGCATTCCCACGCAGAGCGTGGGAACGATCGAGCCGGGCAGTTGTTCAGACCGCCGCACGATTCGGATTGACCCGCACCACACCCGCTCGCGCCTCGATCTGCTCTTTCAGCTCATGCCGCATCCCGAGCAGGAACGCCAGTTCGGCCACCACAAACAGCGGCCCGACAATCAACCCGCTCAAGTCATCGACAAACGCCGGTTTGCGCCCTTCATAGTGGTGCCCGACAAACTGGATCACCCAGCCAATCACAAACATCGCCAGACCGCTGCTGAGCCAGACCATGGTGCTCTGCTGCGCCAGTACATGCCCGGCCCAGACCGACAGCCCCATCAACACGGTCATCAACACCCCGAGTTTCAGCTCCAGGCGCAGGTAAAACCACGCCGACGCAAGGGCAACAATCACCGCCGGGGAAATCCACAAACTGCCCACCGACCATTCCGGTCGCGACAACAGCACGGCCACCGCCACCACAATCAGCGGAATCCCGATAAAGTGGCTGGCGATGTTGCGCGGGTCACGGTGGTAAGCGGCGTATTGACTCAAATGATCGACGAGGCTTTTCATTGTTGTTCCTCCTGTAGGGTGATCGAATCATGCCCCGGGTTCACGGCTCGCTCTGTCAGGCAGGCGACAATCTTTCGGAGAACGCATGGATAAGGTCTGGCGCGAGCGCCTGCTGACCGGGCAATGGTTCAGTCATCTGCCCTCGTCCTTTCAGGATAGTCTGCTGGCGGCAACCAAGGAGCGGCGGCTGACGGCGGGGCAGCGGCTGTTCCAGCGCGGTGATGCGCCGTGCGGGCTGTACGCGGTGCTCGATGGCGCAGTGCGCATCGGCGCGGTCAGCGAGCAGGGCAAGGAGGCGTTGCTGAGTCTGGTGGAGGCGCCGCACTGGTTCGGCGAAATCTGCCTGTTCGACGGCCAGCCGCGCACCCACGATGCCTACGCGGTCGGGCCCTGCACGCTGCTGAACATTCCCCAGGCCACACTGCTGCAACTGCTCGATGAGCGACCCGTTTACTGGCGGCACTTGGCTCTGCTGATGAGCCACAAACTGCGCCTGACCTTCATCAACCTCGAACAGCTGAGCCTGCTGCCGGCCCCGGCACGTCTGGCTCATCGCTTGCTGATGATCGCCGAGGGCTATGGCGAACTGGACCCGCCGCGCCGCGTGCTGCAACTGCCTCAGGAGCAGTTGGCGTCGATGCTGTCGCTGTCGCGGCAGACCACCAACCAGATCCTCAAGGAGTTGCAGGGGCAGGGGATTATCGGCTTGAGTTATGGCGAGATCGAAATCCTCGACGCTGTGCGACTGCGCGCGCTGGCGACCCTCTGAAGAACACGGGTTTCCCTGTGGGAGCGATGTTGTTTTTACGAACCGCGATACGTCGAGAAGCCATAAGGGCTGAGCAGCAGCGGAATGTGATAGTGCTGGTCCGTCTGCTTCACTTTAAAGATCACCGGAATCTCCGGAAAAAACGTCTCGTGCTTCGCCTTCTCGAAGTACTCGCCAGTCTTGAACACCACCCGATACTCACCGGCCTCGAACGGCTTGTTCGCCGGGAACAGTTCGGCGATCCGTCCCTGTTCATTGGTGGTGCCCTGCGCCAGCGGCTGCCAGTCCTGGCCGACATGACGTTCCAGCGTCACGTTGATGCCCGGCGACGGCAGGCCGTTTTCCAGATTGAGTACGTGTACGCTCAGCGGGTTGCCGGCGGCCAGCGCCAGGCTCGAAAAGGCGCTCAATCCAAGCGCGGTGAAAGTCATGCGCAGTGGGGTCATGGTGATGTTCCTCGGTTCAAGTACGGTTGATGGACAGGCCGACGATTTCGGCGGCCTTGATTGCGCAGGTTTCGTCCTGTTCGCCACCGCCGGAACCGGCCACGCCCATGGCGCCGACAAGTTCTTTCCCGGCAAACAAAGGGATGCCGCCGCCGAGCAACAGCAACTCATCGAGGGTGTTGAGGTTGGCGGTTTCCGGGTTGTTGCGGGCGCGCTCGGCAAACAATCGGGTCGGGGATTTCGTCGATAGCGCGGTGTAGGCCTTGCGTTGGCTGGCGGCGGTGTTGTGCGGGCCGATACCGTCGCCGCGCAAGGTCACCAGCAGGTTGCCGCCACGGTCGAGCACCGACACCGTGGCGGTGCAGTTTTCCAGCGCCGCGTCGGCCAGCAGCCGCGCGGTTTTCAGATCGAGATCGGCGTGACGGGGCAGCTCAGGCGTGGCGTGCGCCGCGCCGCTGAGGCCGATCGCGAGGCTGGCAAGCAGGTATTTGACGGACATGGGCAGGCTCCAAAAGCGAAGGCCACCACCTTATCCGCCGGTCCCCGTCGAAACCTCGTCAGTCGGATTACAAGTTTGTAATGGGCAACGTCGCCGAAGGCGCCTAGCCTGTGTCTCTGATCAATCGAGGTGTGCCATGCGTTTGCTGGTCGTAGAAGATGAAGCCAAAACCGCGAACTTCATCGCCAAAGGGCTGGGAGAGTCGGGTTTTGCCGTGGACGTGGCGCTGAATGGCCTCGACGGTCGCTACTTTATTGAGCAGCAGGAATATGACCTGATCATCCTCGACGTGATGCTGCCGGGCCTCAACGGCTGGCAACTGCTGCAGCTGATCCGCCAGCGCGGCGCCACGCCGGTGCTGTTCCTGACGGCGAAGGACGCCATCGAAGACCGCGTGCGCGGCCTCGAACTGGGGGCCGATGACTATTTGCTCAAGCCGTTCGCCTTCGCCGAATTGCTGGCGCGGGTGCGCACGTTGTTGCGGCGCGGCCCCCTGCGTGAAGCCGAGTCGTACAACATCGCCGACCTGGAAATCGACGTGCTGCGCCGCCGGGTCAGCCGTGGCGGCCAGCGCATTGCCCTGACCAACAAGGAATTCGCCCTGCTGCATCTGCTCGCCAGCCGCCAAGGTGAGGTGTTGTCGCGCACGCTGATCGCTTCGCAAGTGTGGAACCTGAATTTCGACAGCGACACCAACATGGTCGAAGTCGCGGTGCGCCGGCTGCGTTCGAAAGTCGATGATCCGTACATGCCCAAGCTGATCCATACCGTGCGCGGGGTCGGCTATCAACTCGAAGCGCCCGACGATGCGCGCTAGATCCATCGCCTGGCGCCTGGCCCTGGCGTTCGCTGTCGTCTGTGCGCTGGTACTCAGCGCGATTGGCGTGTTCCTGTATCGCTCGCTGGCCTCGGAAATCGCCTGGCGCGACGACATGGCCTTGCTCGGCCGTCTGGAACAGGTGCGCGCGCTGCTCGCCGACAGCGACAGCCTCGACGCCTTGCAGGCGCGGCCACGGCTGTACCAGAACATGCTGGGCAACCTCGACAGTCTGCTGCTGGTGCAACGCGCGGACGGCTCGAATGTGATCACGATCAACCCTCGCCAGCGCGCACTGCCGCCGGTACAGGCCATCCCCCGGGATCAACCGCCGCAACGCCGCGATGTGCTGACCTGGCAGGCGGCGGACGGTGTCGAGTTGGCCCTGTTGTCAGGTCAGGCCCAGGGGCCGAACGGTGAAGCGCTGACCGTGATCGCCGGCAAGATCTTGAGCGAACGCGAGCAGATGCTCGGCAGCTATCGCCTGCGCTTGTATCTGGCCGTCGGACTGGGTGCCGTGCTCGCCTTCACGCTGGGCCTGGTGCTGTTGCGCCGAGGTTTGCGGCCTTTGCGCAAGTTGAGTGAAGCGCTGCGCGGCATCGACCTGCGCAGCCTCGACCAACGCGTTCCCACCGCCGGCACGCCGGCGGAATTGCTGGAGCCGGTACACGCGTTGAACGGCATGCTCGTACGGCTGGACGACGGCTTCCAGCGCCTCTCACAGTTTTCCGCCGACCTCGCCCACGAAATCCGCACGCCCCTGCACACCTTGCTCGCCAGCAATGGCCAGGCACTGAATCACCCGCGCAGCAGCACCGAGTATCAGGAAGTGCTGGCGTCGAACATGGAAGAATTCGAACGGCTCAAGCGCATGGCCGAGAACCTGATGTTTCTCGCTCGCGCAGAGCAGGCTGAACGCGCGCTCGATCTGCGCACGCTGAAACTGCACCAAATCGGCGAAGAGTTGTGCGACTACTTCGAAGCTCTGGCCGACGACCGCGGAATCCGTCTGGAAAACACGTTCAGCGGAGAATTGCTGGCGGATCAGCAACTGCTGCAACGCGCCTTGGGCAACCTGTTGGCCAACGCCGTACGCCATGCCGATGCCGGTTCGGTCGTCAGCCTGCGCCGACGCGATGAACCAGGCCTGTGCTGGCTGCAAGTCCACAACCTCGGCCCGGTCATCGCGTATGAGCATCTGGGCAAACTGTTCGACCGCTTCTACCGCGTCGACCCGTCCCGCGCGGAGCCGGGAGACTCAGGCGGATTGGGACTGGCAATCGTGCAGTCGATCATGCGGTTGCATGGTGGGCAGGTGCGGGTCAGCAGTGGTGCAACGGGTACGGTTTTTGAGCTTGGATTTGTAACCCGTCGCTAATCGACCCGCACATGCCGTTTTATATGAGCTAGACTTGCCCTGAATTGGCATCGAATACGATGCGTATACTTTTAATTACGCTTTATTGCACTGCATATAATGCACTGGTGTGTCATGGAACAGTTGGGCGAACTGATCAGAACTCTGCGCAAAGCGCAAAAACTCTCGCAGCAAGCGTTGGCGCAACGTTACGGCATGAGCCGCGCCACCATTTCGGGTATCGAAAACAATACGATTTCTGAAATTGGTCTGCGCAAAGTCGAGGCGATCCTCAACGGCTTTGGCTATGAGCTGACAGCGATTCCCGTGAGAGCACAACGTCCGACACTCGACGCGTTGCAGAAGGTCAATTTCCATGACTGAGCCGACAGATCGCTTGCACATCACCGTCGCTGATAGCCCGGTCGGAACGCTCGGTCGAGGGCAGCCGGGCATGGACAGTGTGTTCAGTTATCGCGAGGACGCCATCGACGAGAATGCAGTGTCGCTGACAATGCCGACCCGGCTGGAGAGCTACGGCTGGGAGCGGGGCATTCATCCCGTCTTCGAAATGAATCTGCCGGAAGGCGCGCTGCGCGATGAACTGGTTCGACGCTTCAGTAAAGCAGTGCGCGGTTTTGATGATTTCGCCTTGCTCGCTATCGTCGGACCGCATCAGTTGGGACGGCTGGCGATTACCAGCGAGTCGGCAACCGAGCGTCAGCCCGAAACATCATTGGCCGAGCTTTTGGTGCATGACGGTGCCCAGGGATTGTTCGATGATTTGCTACAGAAGTACGGCCAATACTCCGGGGTTTCGGGCGTGCAGCCCAAAGTTCTGGTGCGCGACAGTGCGGCAGCAGTTGATCGCCTGACTCACCGAGGCTCCACACATCTGGTCAAAGCCTTCCGTCCCGAAGAGTTTCCCGAGCTGGCGACCAACGAGTACTTCTGTATGCGCGCCGCAGCGCTTAGCGGACTTGAAGTGCCAAAGTTTGAATTGAGTGAGCAGGGCAAGTTTTTGGTGGTCGAGCGTTTTGACCTGATTGAGCACGGCTATCTGGGTTTCGAGGACTTTTGCGTACTCAACGGCTGGCCTTCCAGAGCCAAATACGATGGTTCTTACGAAGGCGCTGCCCGACAGATCAAGGCCTTTGTTTCGCCTGCGCTGTTGAGTCAGGCGCTGGAGGCTTTTTTCAAGATCGTGGCGCTGTCAGCGGGACTGAAAAACGGCGATGCGCACCTGAAGAACTTCGGTGTGCTGTATGACCATTGCGGTGCGCAGGCTTCGATCCGGCTGGCCCCGGCTTACGACATCATCACCACATCGGTTTACATCAGGAACGACAGCCTGGCCTTGCTGCTGGGCGGGTCGAAGGCATGGCCCAAGCAGAAGGCGCTCATCCGCTTCGGCCGTACGGCGTGCAATCTCACTGAAGGCCGGTGCAATGAACTACTGCAGCAGGTTGTTCATGGCATGCAGACGGCGATGGCGGAAATGCTCGAGCATTGCCGAACCCATCAGTCATTCGCCGAGGTGGGTACGGCAATGATCGAGCAGTGGGAGTCCGGGATTGAACGCAGTCTGACCAAGGGTTGAGCGACCCATTTGCGCTCAGCGCAACTGATCCCGAAACTGCCCCGGCGTCATCCCGGTCCAGCGTTTGAACGCGCGGCTGAAGCTGCTGGTGTCGGCAAATCCCAACAGATAACTGACCTCGCTCAGCGAGCATTGCGGATCGCGCAGGTGCAGCAGTGCGAGATTCTCGCGGCTTTCATTCAGCAGGGTGTCGAAGCGACAACCCTCGTCCGCCAGGTGCCGTTGCAGGCTGCGCAGGCTCAAGTGCAGGGCCTGGGCGATGCGTTCGGCGCTGGGTTCGCCTTCGGGCAGTTGTTCTTCGATGGCGTCGCGTACCTTGCGCTCCCAGGTCAGCGGCTTGAGCTGGGCGAGGGTGCGTTTGAGCACCGCTTCGTTGTGCTCGGCCAGTTCCGGGTTGGCGTCGTCGAGGTGGCTGTCGAAGTCGGCGAGGGCGAATTCGATGCGGTCTTCTTCGGCGGAAAAGTGCACCGGCGAGCGGAACACCTTGTGCCATTGATGCGCATCGGCCGGTTCCGGGCGGCGCAGGTACACCGCCAGTGGCGCGTAGTCGCGGCCGAGGCGATTGCGGCAGGTGCGCACATAGATCGCGGCAAACGCGTCGATGGCTTCGAAGGCGGGTGCCGGATTGCCGACCGGGATTTTCAGGTGAAACCGGTAGCGGTCCTCGGTGCGGGTCAGCTCCAGTTCCAGCGCGTCGCTGACCACCTGGTGATAACGCACGATCCGCTCGAACACTTCCCGCAGGCTGCCGCTGGCCACCAACGCATAGCCCAACGCGTGAAACGTCGTGGGGCTGACGAACCGCGACACTCGCAAACCAATCGCCGGATCGCCGCTGACCTGCACCGCGATTTCCCACAGGCGTGTGGTCGCGGACAACGGATAGCGGGCATTCGGGTCGTCCATCAATTGCGGATCGAGCCCGGCCTGCTGGCACAGGGCAGTGCTGTCCAGCCCCAGCGCGTCGAGTTGCTTGCGCAGGGCACGGGTCCAGCTGGCGAGAGAAGTCGGTTCCTTCATGCTGGTTGGCGCTTCCGGTCAACAGGTTGGCGTTCTCGGCTACCGCGTCCGGACCCTGCGCGGGGCAGGATACGAACATCAATAACCAGAGGATGGAAGCATGGACCGTACTTCTGCAAGTCCCCAGCGACACAATGCTGCCCAGCGATCAGCGCATATTCGCGAAGTGGTGCTGGCCAAAGGCGTCGAGCTGCGCGAGCGCTACCCGATTCTCAACCATCAGGACGCCCTCGGCGCGGGGATTCTGGTGTTTGCCCTGGCCGGAATGATCGGTTCAGCGGCGCTCTACGTCACCGGGCACATGGCGTGGTGGGCGTGTCTGTTGCTCAACGCGTTTTTCGCTTCGCTGACCCATGAGCTTGAGCACGACCTTATCCACAGCATGTATTTCCGCAAACAGCGGGTGCCGCACAACCTGATGATGGGCCTGGTGTGGCTGGCGCGGCCGAGCACGATCAATCCGTGGATCCGCCGCCATCTGCACCTCAATCATCACAAGGTGTCTGGTACCGAAACCGACATGGAAGAACGGGCGATCACCAATGGCGAGCCTTGGGGTTTCGCGCGGTTGCTGATGGTCGGCGACAACGTGATGTCAGCGTTCATCCGCATGCTGCGGGCCAAGACCTGGGCGCACAAGTTCAGCATCATCAAACGCACGCTGAAGGTCTACGCGCCGCTGGCACTGGTGCATTGGGGCGCGTGGTATGTGTTTCTCGGGTTCCATGCCGCCAACGGGATCGCCTACCTGATGGGCTCGCCGATTGAATGGTCGGCGACCACGTTGTCGGTGATGCAAGTGATCGATATCGCCGCCGTGGTGATCATTGGCCCGAACGTGTTACGCACGTTTTGCCTGCACTTCATCAGTTCGAACATGCATTACTACGGGGATGTGGAGCCGGGCAATGTGCTTCAGCAATGTCAGGTGCTGAATCCGTGGTGGCTGTGGCCGTTGCAGGCGTTCTGCTTCAACTTCGGCAGCAGTCACGGGATTCATCATTTTGTGGTGAAGGAGCCGTTTTACATTCGCCAGCTGACGGTGCCGGTGGCGCACAAGGTGATGCGGGAGATGGGGGTTCGGTTCAACGATTTCGGGACGTTCGGGCGGGCGAACAGGTTTGTTCGCAAGGAAAATGAAGGGTTGGCGGGTAAGGCGATCGAGGTGAACTGACTTTGTGTTTTCGGCTGGAGATCCAGCCCTCACCCTAACCCTCTCCCGGGGGAGAGGGGACTGATTGGGGGATATTGGGGAAGTACGCCGACGTGATCTTGATGTGCCGAATCCATAATCGACTCGGTATTTCAGGTCGATGTATAACGCGGAACACCCCAGCCCTCTCCCTCCGGGAGAGGGCTGGGCGGGCGGCGTTCCGATGAGGGCAGCTCTTGAGCTAAATCTCAATCCGGCTGAAACGGCGACTCACTCAAGATCACCCCGGTCTCCTCCACATACCGCTGCCAATGCTCGATCAGCGCTTCAAGCTTCTGCGGCTGACTCGACGCCAGGTCATGAATCTCCCCCGGATCACTCCCCAGGTCGTAAAGCTGCCAGGTCGCCGGCCCCACTGGCCCGGGGATCCACACCGCCTTCCACTGACCCTGCCGAATCGCCCGGCGCCCGAACAATTCCCAACCGGTAACGGTGTGTTCGTCATGCACCTGCGCCGTCTCGCCGGACAGGAAACCCAGCCACGATTTACCACGCAACGGCGCCACCGGTTTGCCGTGCCACTGCTTGCCGGGATGGCGCACGCCGGCCAGATCGAGGATAGTCGGCGTGATGTCCATCACCGTGCCGAAACCATGGCTGATCTGTCCCTTCAGCGGCAGTTGCGGATAGTGCAGCAGCGCCGGAACGCGAATCCCGCCCTCGGTGGTGAACGCCTTGAACAGGCGTGACGGCGCGGTCGCCACCTGCGCCCAGTTCGGCCCGTACCAGACGTAGGAATTGGCGCGGCCGATGTTGTCGAGGCTGTTGTCGTAGTGCTGGCTCAGGTAGGTCACCAGCTCCGGACCGAATTTCGGGAAGGCTTCCAGCAGCGCGCCTTCGGCACCGTTGTCGGACATGAACAGGATGAAGGTGTTGTCGAGCTGGCCCTGCTGGCGCAGGTAATCGACGACGCGCCCGATGTTCCAGTCCATACGCTCGACCATCGCCGCGTAGACCTCCATCGCCCGGGCGGAAATCCGTTTTTGTTCATCGCTCAGCGCGTCCCATTGCGCGGTCAGCTGGATCAGTGGATGCGGTTCGACATCCGGCTCGATCAGGCCCAGTGACTTGAGTTTTTCCAGACGCTCGAGGCGCAGCACTTCCGGCCCCGCGTCGTAGCGGCCGCGATATTTTTCGACGATGTCGGCGGGCGCCTGCAACGGCCAGTGCGGCGCGGAAAACGGCAGATAGGCGAAGAACGGCCGGCTCTGGTCGCGCTCCTTGAGGTACTGCAACAGCTTGTCGCCGAAAGCGTCGGAGGAATAGAAATCCTTGGGCAATTCGTCGATGAACCTGTCGTCCTCGATGTACAGCGCCGGGGTGGATTTCAGCAGGCCGGGCGTGTGTTCATCGTAGGTCGGTTCGAATCCGTAGTGGTTGGCCGCGCCGGGCAGCAGCGAGAACGAGCGCTCGAAACCACGGGCGTGGGGCGCCAGTTCGGCAGTCAGGCCCAAGTGCCATTTGCCGCTCATCAAGGTCTGGTAACCGGCCTCGCGCAGCAACTCCGGCAACGCGACGACACGATCGTTGAGATAGCCTTCGTAACCCGGTTTGCCGATCAGCTCCGGGGTCAGGGTTTCGGCCATGGTGCCGATGCCGGCGATGTGGTGATCGGTGCCGGTGAGCAGCATCGAGCGGGTCGGCGAGCAGGTTGGTGCAGTGTGAAAATCGGTCAGGCGCAGGCCATTGTTGGCCAGGGCATCGAGGTTCGGCGTGGTGATTTCGCCGCCGAACGCGCCGATGTCGGAGAAGCCGAGGTCATCGGCCAGAATCACCAGAAAGTTGGGACGTTGTGGCATCGACAGGCTCCTGTTCAGCAGGCAATGAACGACAGCGGCAGATCGCGGATCTGTACCGGTGCGCTCGGTTGGTAATGATCGTCACTGGTCAGCTCGTGCAGCAGTTCTTCGCGCAGCTGATGGAAGTCGAAACTGCTGCGCTGGCGCGGATGGGGCAGGGCGATGTCCACCACCTGCTTGATCCGGCCGGGACGCGGTTCCATCACCACCACGCGGTCGGCGAGGAAAATCGCTTCCTCGACATCGTGGGTGACCAGAATCGTGGTGATCTTTGCCCGCTCGCGGATCGCCAGCAGTTCGTCCTGCATCTGCTGGCGGGTCAGCGCGTCGAGGGCGCCGAAGGGTTCGTCGAGCAACAGAATTCGTGGGCTCGCTACCAGTCCGCGAGCAATCGCCACGCGCTGGGCCATGCCGCCGGAGAGTTGATGCGGGTAGGCGCGGGTGAAGTCGCGCAGGCCCACCAGTTCGATGAAATCGTTGACGCGTTGCTGCTTTTCGGAGGCCGCCAGCGGCTCGTTGACCAGGCCCAGGCCGATGTTGTCGGCCACCGTCAGCCACGGGAACAAACGGTGCTCCTGAAATACGATGCCGCGCTCGCCGCCGATGCCGCTGACGGCTTTGCCATCGACGCTGATCTGCCCGCGAAACTGCGTATCGAGGCCGACCAGCAAGCGCAGCAGGGTGGATTTGCCGCAGCCGCTGGAGCCGACGATGGCGACGAATTCGCCTTCTGCAATGTCGAGGTTGAATTCGCGAATCGCCTCCAGTTCGAAGCCGTCGACGTCGAAGGATTTGCCTACATGGTTGAAGCTGACAATCGGTGCGTTCATGCGTGTCTCCAGCGGGTGGCGCGGATTTCCAGGCGTTGGCCAATGAGGTTGAGCAGGGCGCCGGTGAGGCCGACCAGCAGCATCCCGGCCATGATCAGGTCCATGCGCAGCAGTTGTTGGGCGCCGATCATCTGGCTGCCGATGCCGCCGTTGGACGGCATGAAGTATTCGGCGCCGATGGTGCCGAGCCAGGCGTAGATCAGGCTCAGGCGCAGGCCGGCGAAAATCCCCGGCGCGGCCCCCGGCAGCACCAGTCGGCGCAGGCGTTGGGCGAGGCTCAGGCGCAGCACCTGCGCGGCTTCGTTGAGTTGCGGCGAGAGGTTGACGACGCTGCGTTGGGTCGCGACAAACAACGGAAAGAAAGCGGCCAGGGCGACGAACACCCATTTCGCCAGTTCGCCCAGACCGAACCACGCGGTGAGCAGCGGCACCCAGGCGAAAATCGCGATCTGGCGCAGGGCGGCGAGGGTCGGGCCGAGCACGCGTTCGCTGGTACGCGACAGACCCAGCAACAAACCCAGCCCGAGGCCGAGGCCACCGCCAATCAACAAGCCGCCGAGGGTGCGGCCCAGGCTCAGGGCCATGCCCGAAATCAACGTGCCGTCGAGCAATCCGTTTTTCGTCGCCTCAAGCACCACCCACGGGCTGACCAGAATGTTGGCATCGATCCATTGCTGGTCGACCGCCAGTTGCCACAATGCAAACAGCGCCAGTGGCAGCAGCCATGGCTGCACGCGCTGCCAGCCTTCATAACGTGGGCCGCGACGAATTTCCGCCGTGGCCGGGTGCGGCCAGTGCACCAGTTTTTTGTCCAGCAGACCGATGCCGCGATCCATCGCCACGCCGATCAGGCCGATCACCACGATGCACACGAAGACGATGTCGAGCATGAACAGCTGTCGCGCCCAGACCATCAGGTAACCGATGCCTTCGCTGGAGGCCAGCAGCTCGACCGCAAGCAACGAGGTCCAGCCAGCGGCCAGCGCCAGACGCACGCCAGCCATGAACGCCGGGAGGGCGGCGGGCAGCACCAGTCGGCGGATCAACAGTCGTGGAGGCAAACGTAAAACAGCGGCGGCTTCGCGCAGCTTGGGTTGCGCATCGCGCACGCCGACCAGCGTATGCAAGGTCACCGGCACCACGATGGCTTTGACCAGCACCACCAGTTTCAGCGTTTCGCCGATGCCGAAAAACACCATGAACAGCGGAATCCACGCCAGCGTCGGCACCTGGGCCAGGCCGGCGAACGTCGGGAAGATCAGGCGTTCGAGGCGACGGCTGAAGCCCAGCGCCGCGCCGAGCATCGCGCCGGCGCTAACACCCGCCAGCAGGCCCCAGAACAACCGTTGCAGGCTAATCCACAAATGACTCCACAACTCGCCCTGGGACAGCTCGATCGCGCTGTTCCACACCAGTGACGGCGCCGGCAGGATCTGTTCGCTCATCCATTGATTACGCGCCGCCAGCCACCACAGGGCGAACAGTCCAAGCGGTAATATCCAGGGTAAAACGCGGTGGCTCAGGCTTGGCCAGGTACGCCGGCTTTTCAACGGCGGTGCGGCCAGTGGCAGGCTGAGCAGGGATTCACGGGCCATGGGTGACCTCCGTTGTCGGGTTGGATCGAGTCAGCGGAATTAGCTAAAAACCAATTGTTATAAGTGAGTTAGAAAATAATCATTTTGGAGATAAGCAGCGCCATTTAAGGCCTCCAGCCCTGCGCGCATCCAATGCATTCGAAGAATATTTTCGATGCTCTCCATGCATACGGCTCTGCATGTCCCGACTTTGCTGGCTTAGCTTGAAAAGCTATAAAAATGTGCTTTTTAAGTATTTAAGCGCTGATACGGATTGCGCCTACTTTCGGCTCCTCAATGCCCGCCGTGATCAGGAGCCGCACCCATGAACCTTCCCTTCAAACGTGTCATCAGTCTGTTTGCCGCGCCGGCACTGGCGGGTCTGCTGGCGTTCTCTGCCCAGGCCGACGAGCTCAAGGAAATCAGGATTGCCGTGCCTGATCTGAGCGCCGGTACCCAGCACAGCGGCGGGGGCATCGTGGACGTGCTGCGCGATCAGCAGATCTTTGAAAAGGCCTTCGCCGATCAAGGCATCAAGATTCAGTGGAGCTTCTTCAAGGGCGCCGGACCTGTGATCAACGAGGCATTCGCCAACGGCCAGGTGGATCTGGCCTATCTCGGAGATCTGGCGGCCATCATCGGCAAGTCCAACGGTCTGGACACGCGTCTGCTCAGCGCCAGCGCCCGGGGTGTGAAGCAATATCTCGGCGTCGTGCCGGGTTCGGGGATCAAGACGCTGCAGGATCTCAAAGGCAAGCGCGTAGCGATCTTCCGGGGCACTGCGACCCAGTTGTCGTTCGATGCGGCGCTGGCCAGCGTGGGTTTGAGCGAGAAGGACGTGAAGGTGATCAACCTCGATTTCAACGCAGCGGTAGCGGCGCTGGCGGCGAAGCAGATCGATGCATCGTGGGGCAGTTCCGGGCTGACCGCGTTGCAGGCCAAAGGACTGGCTGAGCTGCCATTGAATACCAAGGATCTCGGTGGCGCCGGCAGTGTGCAGTCGGTTCTGGTGGGCACCGGCAAGTTTGTCGACGGGCATCCGGAAGCCGTGGCGAAGCTGCTCAAGGCGCAGCAGCAGGCGGTGGAGTGGTTGACGCAGGACAGCAACAAGGACGCCTATGTGCAGCTTGTGTCGGGGCTGGCGAGCTATCCACCGGTGATCCTCACCCAGGATCTGAAGGATCAGAACCTGAGCGAAGTCTTCCCTTCGACACTGGATCCGCTGTTCCTCGAAAACCTGCAGGGCAAGGTGGATCTGGCGGCGCAGCAGAAGCTGATTCGCAAGCCGTTCAAGGTCAACGAGTGGGTGGCGCCTGAGCTGGCAGCTGCGAAGCTCTGAGTCATGCGGTCATTCCCGCGCAAGGCGTGGGAATGACCCTCATACCGCGACGCTGATCGCCTGCTTATCCACCGCCACCAACGTCTCGATCATCGCCCGCGCCGCCGGTGACAGCCGGAACCCCGTGCGGCTCACAATCCCGCACCGCGCATTCATGCTCTCTAGGTTCTGCGGCAGATTGCGCCAGTGCAGCAGCGCCAGCGAGCCTTGGGCGATGTCCTCGACAAACGCCTCTTCAGTGCCGACGCCAATCGCGTTGGATTGCAGCACCACTTTCACCAGCGCCGGAAAATGCTCGGTCTCGATGGTCGGTGAAAAATCGATCCGGCCGCTGAGATTCGCCAGCAGTTTGCGAATGCCCGGCGGGATCAACGTGGTCGCCAGCGGGTAGTCGAACATGTCGTTGGTCGACAGGCTTTCCTTGGCCAGCAGCGGATGCCCCGGCCGGCAGAAAAACACCCCGCGCTTGGGTGTCAGCGGCTGGGTCTGGAAGTTCGGGTCGGATTCGAAATGGCGGATGTCGGCGATGAAGAATTCGATCTCCTCGCGGCTCAGGGCGCGGCTGAGTTTTTCCCAGTTATCCACCTGAAAGCAGGTGCGTACTTTCGGGTGCGCATTGATGAATTGCGCCACCGCGTCCGGCACCAGTTTCACCGCTGGTGCCGGACCGCAACCGAAGTGCAGTTCGCCGGCATCGAGCTTGGTCATCTGCGTCACTTCGGCGCTGAGTAATGCCGCGCCCTGCACCAGGGTCAGGGCGTGCTGAAGCACCACCTGGCCTTCGGGTGTCGGGCGCAGATCCTTGTTGCCGCGATCCACCAGCACGCAGCCGAACTCCTGCTCCAGCCCCTGAATACTGCGGCTGAACGCCGGTTGAGTGATGCCCATGGCGTCGGCCGCGCGGACAAAACTGCGGTGTTCGTTGAGGGCGATGAAGTAGCGCAACTGGCGAAGATCCATATGCTTTTCCGGCATCCTAAAAATAGCTCGAAGGCATTTGCGACGAGGTTGCTTGAGGTTTTAAATGCAAGCTCTTATTCCGTCAACGAAGCATGTCAATATCTATTAGATGTAAATGGAATATAGATAGAGCGTTGTTTCGCTGCCGTCCAACCGCAAGCAGTCGATGAGGGTCTATCCATGAGCAATGCCGCACTCGCTGTAAAACCCGCTGTCCACGCGCTGGACATTCATCCGGTGGCCGGCCGTATCGGCGCCGAAATCCGTGGCGTGCACTTGTCCGGTGAGCTGGATGCCGCGACGGTTGAAGCCATTCAACAGGCGCTGATCCAGTACAAGGTCGTGTTCTTCCGCGAGCAGACCCAGCTCGACGATCAACGTCAGGAAGCCTTCGCGCATCTGCTCGGCGAGCCCGTGGCGCACCCGACCGTGCCGTCCCGCGAGGGTACCCGTTACCTCCTGGAACTGGACGGCGCCGAAGGGCAGCGCGCCAACTCGTGGCACACCGACGTGACCTTCGTCGATGCCTACCCGAAAGCCTCGATCCTGCGCTCGGTGGTGGCCCCGGCGTTCGGTGGCGACACGCTGTGGGCGAACACCGCGACCGCGTACAACGAACTGCCGACCGAGTTGCGCGAGCTGGCAGACAAACTGGTGGCTGTGCACAGCAACGAATACGACTACGCCGCCGTGAAGCCGGACGTGTCGGCGGAGAAGCTTGAGCGCTATCGCAAGATCTTCACCTCTACCGTCTACGAAACCGAGCACCCGGTGGTCCGCGTGCACCCGATCAGCGGCGAAAAGAGCTTGCTGCTGGGGCATTTCGTCAAACGCATCAAGGGCTATTCCCAGGCCGATTCGGCGCACCTGTTCGGCTTGCTGCAAAGTCATGTGATCCGTCAGGAGAACGTCGTGCGCTGGCGCTGGAAGGCCGGTGATGTGGCGATCTGGGATAACCGCTCGACCCAGCATTACGCGATTGATGATTACGGCACTCAGGATCGGGTGGTGCGTCGGGTAACGCTCAAAGGGGAAGTGCCGGTCGGGGCGAATGGGCAGCGTAGCCAGACCATCAAAGGGGCTGAGATCGTCGGCGTTTGATAACTGATCGTTCCCACGTCGAGGCGTCGAACCGTCTGCGTGGGAATGCCTCAATGGACGCTCTGCGTCCGCTTTGGGACGCGGAGCGTCCCGGGCTGCATTCCCACGCGGAGCGTGGGAACGATCAACACCAATCTCGATCACCAGACGCCAATCTGAACGAGCTTCTCGGTCTCCGGCTCCCCATAACGAAACCGCTGCCCACGCAAATCAATCTCCTGATGACTGATCGTCGTGCGCCGCTTCAGCCCGCGCACCCACTCGAACAGATACCCCGCATGCTCCTCGCGCACCGCTGCATACGCCGGATCAGCGCCCAGATCCTGCAGCTCCTGCGGGTCATTCAGCAGATCGAAAAGCTGCGGCCGGAAGCCGTCGTACGCCAGGTATTTCCAGCGCTCGCTGCGCACCATGGTCATGCGGCAACGGTCGATCGGCTGGCCCAGCCGCTCCCGTGCCGGGGCCTGAAAGGCGTAGTCGTATTCGCTGATCGAATAGCGGCGCCAGTCAGGGTTTTCACCATGCAGCAGTGGAATCAACGAGCGACCTTCCAGGCGATGCTCCGCCCCCGTCACGCCCAGCGCTTCGAGAAAGGTCGGCACGCCGTCGATGGTTTCCGCCAGACGTTCGTCCACCGTGCCCCGTGTGACATCCGCCGCCGCACGCGGGTCGCGCACGATCAATGGCACGCCCACCGCCTGTTCCAGCAAAAACTCCTTCTCGCCCAGCCAGTGATCGCCCAGAAAGTCGCCGTGATCACTGGTGAACACGATCAGCGTGTCTTCCCAGCGGCCGTTGCTTTGCAGGAAATCGAAGAGCCGCCCCAACTGATCATCGACCTGTTTGACCAGGCCCATGTACGTCGGGATCACATTCAGTCTTACCGGATCTTTGGAGAAATTCAGGCTTTCCTCATGCTGGCGAAAGGCCTGATAGACCGGGTGGTCGCTGGGAGATGCATTACGTACCGGTTCGAGAATCGATTTCGTACTGTACAAAGTGTGGTACGGCGCCGGTACGATGTAGGGCCAGTGGGGTTTGATATAGGACAGGTGTAAAAACCACGGTTTTTCACCTTGCTCACCGATGAAGTCGATGGCCCGATTGGTAGTGTAGACAGTCTCTGAATGTTGCTCGGGAATTCGCGCCGGCAAATGGGCATTGCGCATCTTCCAGCCACTGAGGATTTCGCCGTTGTCGCCTTCGGCCGCGTTGGCCCAGTCGTGCCAGGGGTTACGCCCTTCGAAACCCTGTTCGCGCAGGTAGTGGGTGTATGGCGCGGATTCGCGTTTGTCATCGAACAGCGGGTCGTCGGGAAAGATACCGTCGTGACGGAAGTACGCCTCAAAGCCGACTTCGTTGAGCACTTCGGCCTGAGCGCTTTCCGGGTTGATCGCCAACCGCTGCAAGGCATCCACGTTGGCCGTGGCGTGGGTCTTGCCGACCAGTGCAGTACGAATGCCGTGGGGGCGCAGGTAATCGCCGATGGTCAGCTCTTCCAGCGGCAGCGGCACGGCGTTCCACGCCACTTGATGGCTGCTGACATAGCGCCCGGTATAGGCCGACATCCGCGACGGCCCGCAGATCGTGCCCTGTGTGTAGGCACGGCTGAAGCGCACGCCGGCCGCAGCCAGGCGATCGATGTTCGGGGTGTGCAGGTGCGGGTGGCCGTAGCAGGACAGGTAATCGCGGCGCAGTTGATCGCACATGATGTACAGCACGTTGCGCACGGGGTTTTGCGGGTTGGACATGGGGTTCACCAGTCAGAAAGACAGGCGAGGTTTTTCGCTTTCGGCGAGGGTGTTCGGCAAGTGCATTCGGGGAATGCTTGCCATGCATGAAACGCATGGGCTCAGACGGCGAGGTTCGCCAGTGAGCACACCTCTTCTTCCACCGCATCGATCGCCTTGATCTGCTCGATCATCGCCTCGGCCAACGGCGACAGCCGATACCCGGCGCGGCTGACAATTCCGTAACGGGTGTAAAGCTCCTCCAGATCATCCGCTAACCCTTCGACCTTCAAGCAAACCAGTTCACCCCGGGCTTGATGCAGTGCATCTGAATAGGCACCGACGATGCCGATCGCATCGGAGCGCAGCACCACGCCGAGCAGGCTGGCGCTGTTTTCACATTCCACATTCGGGACGAAATCCGGCCGGCCACTGAGGTCAACGATGACCTTGCGCAGGTTTGGCGGACGAATGCTGACGGCCAGTGGATAACTCATCAATTGCTCTGCCGTGACTCGCTCGAAAGCGCCCAGCGGATGCCCGGCGCGACAGCAGAAATGCCATTTGCGTGGCCGCAAGCGGTGGGTCAGATAATCCGGGTCGGCCTCGAAATGTCGGGTGTCGGCAACGAAGAATTCGAACTCTTCGCTCAGCAGCCGTTTGCTCAGGCTCTGCCAGTCATCGACCTGGTAATGCACCCGCGCTTTCGGGTAGCGGCCGATGAAGCTGCCGATCGCTCGCGGGATTAATCCCGCTGCCGGCGCCGGGCCACAACCGAAGCGCAATTCCCCAGCCTCCAGCCCGTTGAACTGGCTGATCTCGTTGGCCATCTGCTGCGCACCGCTGACCAGGCGCCGCGCATGTTCAAGCAGCACCTGGCCCTGTTTGGTCGGCGGCAATTCCTTGCGCCCGCGATCCACCAACTGACAACCGACGCTGTGCTCCAGCGCCTGAATGCTGCGGCTGAACGCCGACTGCGACAGGTTCACCGCCTGCGCGCCGGCGACGAAACTGCGTTGTTCGGCGAGGGCGATGAAGTGTCTGAGCTGGCGCAAGTCGATATGCATTTTTCACATAAAAAATATCCGGGAAATGCATTGGATATGCATTAGGTCGACTCCTTATAAAGGCAATCTCTTATGCAGTAAATCTTTGTAAAAACATAAATAAATAACTTAAAAGAATATGCGGCACGGAAGATGTCTGCGTGTTTTTTGACCAGGAGCAGTCCCATGAGTCCGTTGAACCTCGCTTCACCGCCGCCGCCACGACGGCTCAAACGTCTGCCCTTGGCCCTGTTGCTGGCGGGGAGTGCCAGTTGGACCCACGGCTACGCTGCGGAAACCGAAACCCCTGTGCCGGCACCGGCAGGCAAGACCGCGACCGCCACTTCGCAACTGGAAACCGTGACCGTCACCACCCGCCGTCGCGAAGAAAGCTCTCAGGATGTGCCGACGCCAATGAGCGTGGTGAGCGGCACGACTTTGGAGACGCAACGGGTCTACCGAATCCAGGATCTTCAGCAACTGGTGCCCAGCGTCAACGTCGCCTACATGCATGCGCGTCAGTCCAGCGTGTCGATCCGGGGTCTGGGCAACAACCCGGCCAGCGATGGTCTGGAAGGCAGCGTCGGGCTGTACATCGATAACGTTTATCTGGGCCGTCCGGGAATGGCGGTGTTCGACCTGATGGACATCGAGCAGCTCGAAGTCCTGCGCGGGCCGCAAGGGACGTTGTTCGGCAAGAACACCACCGCCGGGGTGATCAACATCAGCACCCGCGCGCCGAGTTTCACCCCGGAGCGCAGCATCGAAACCTCGGTCGGCGAGGACGGTTATTTCCAGACCAAGGGCACCATTTCCGGGCCCCTCAACGATGTGCTGGCCGGGCGTTTGTCGGCCTATCGCACCCGCAGCGATGGCGACATCAAGAACGAATTCAACGGCCATGACCTGAACGGTGGTTCCCGCGACGGCTTCCGGGCGCAGTTGCTGTTCAAGCCCAACGAGAATTTCAACCTGCGCTGGATCGGTGACTACAACGAAGAGGATTCCAGCGCCGGCACCCGGGTGCTGTACAACACCGGACCGACCATCAATGGCGTCAATCTCTACTCGGCCCGCGCCGCCGCTGCCGGCGCGACGCTGGTCAACGGCTCGCACCGCAAGGTCAACCTGGACAACGATCAGCACGTCACCGTGCATCAGGGCGGCACCTCGGTGGAGGCCAACTGGACCCTGCCGAGCGACTTCACCCTGACCTCGGTCAGCTCCTATCGCTTCTGGAATTTCACCCCGCGCAACGACGACGGCCTCAATGTGCCGGCCACCTACAACGCCGGGGTGTCGGTTGAGGACAAACAGTATTCCCAGGAATTTCGCCTCGCGTCGCCCAAGGGCGAGTTCTTCGATTACGTCCTCGGCGCCTACTATTTCGGATCGGACCTGGACAACAAATCCTTCGCCTATTACGGCCCGCAGGCCGACATCTGGAACGGCACGCCACGGGGCGCGCTGGCCAACGTCAATAGCGTCGGCCGTGGTCATATCAAGACCGACAGTTTCGCGTTGTTCGCCCAAGGCACCTGGCACCTGACCCCACGTCTGGATTTCACCGCCGGGGTGCGTGGCACCTATGAAGAGAAGAACGCCTGGGTCAATCGTGATGCGCCGGTCGGTGGCGCCGCTGTCACGGGTGCCGCAGCCACCGCGCGACGCGGCCGGACTGGCGCCTACGATTCCGGCGACCTGAACCAGTACAGCTCCAGCCCGTCCGGATTGCTCAACCTCAGCTATCGCTTCACCGATGATCTGCTCGGCTACGCCACGTTGTCTCACGGCGAAAAATCCGGCGGGGTCAACCTCGTGGTCGGCTCGGCCCCGACCGCTGGTGCCGACTCGTTGCTGATCGGCACCGAGCGCGCCAACAACGCCGAACTCGGCTTCAAGAGCACGCTGTGGGATCGCCGTTTGCAGCTCAACGCCAACGTGTTCTGGACCCAGGTCAACGCTTACCAGACCAACGCCTACGACGACGTCAACCGCGTGCAATACCTGACCAACGCCGGTTCAGTGCGCTCACGTGGCGTGGAGTTCGAAAGCACCGTGATCCCGCTGCGTGGCCTGACGCTGAACTTCAACGGCTCGTACAACGACGTCAGCTATCTCTCCTACAAGGACGCGCCGTGCCCGCCTGAAGTCAGCCAGGCACCGGGTGCTCCGGCCTCGTGCGACCTCAGCGGTCATCAGGTGGTCGGCGCCTCGAAATGGATCGGCAACGCCAACGGCAAGTACGAATGGAATCTGGATAACGGGCTGCAACCTTATGTCACCGGCAGCTACGCGTTCCGCTCCAAAGCGGTGGGCACGGTCGAGGATTCCGACTACGGCCAGATCCCGAGTTACGCGGTGGTCAATCTCTCCACTGGCCTGCGCGGCGATTTCAATCAGGGTCAGTGGGACGTCTCGCTGTGGCTGAAAAACGCCTTCGACAAAACCTACTACACGACCCTGTGGACCGGCGGCAACGGCGGCTATGAAGGCCTGCTCGGTACGCCTAGAACGTTAGGTGTGAGTGGTCGATACGACTTTTAAAGGTGGTTTGAAATGCACTTTCTGGCAGGGCGCCTGTTACGCCTGCCAGAAAGGGGGGGCCGAATATTACGTGTAGATGTATCACGACGTACAACAGACATCATCATTCAAGTATCTGATATGTATTAAGAAAGGGCATATTTCGAGGAAGTATTAACATAGAAGGTCGGCATAAGTAAGGCTGAAGTATGCTTTGAATGGATTTGGCTACTCTAGAACCCAAAAGCAGTGTTCGAGAGTGCACTTTTGCTTGTCAATTTGGATTATCTTCATATACCCATCTATATGAAATCCTGAATCATTGATGTTGCCAATTTTCGCTGATCCTCCGGGTGGAATGGTTACCCAAGACAAATCGTCTACTTTACGAGCCGTAATGTTTGATGTTCCTTTGTTGATGATCTCGAAATCAGGGGTTATGCGACGTTGAGCCGCAGTCTTGTTCAACGATGAATTAGATTTTTTAGAGTCAGACAGGACAACGCACAGTTCTTGAGGGCACCCCACCCGGGAAATCGAAATGTGCTGGATTTTGCCGCTCGCGGAGGCATTAATAATGGCGCCTGCGACAGGTAAGAATGGTATAGAGATATTTTCTCCGGGTAATAAATTCGTATCGGGGTGTCCGTAGATTTTAGCTATAAGTGTTAGAGCTTGGGAAGCGTTCTTGAAATCCGTTTTGAAATCGGCAGATTTTGATTCTTCGGCTGCGTGCAGCAGGGTCGATGAAAGCAGAGCGAGGGCTATAACGAAATTATTGAGTTTCATAAGGGTTTCTCAACGTAGTAGGTAATACGCCCTCATTTGATGATGTTTTTGACAGTGGCGATACTGTCAGAAATTACAGGTTTTGAAGATTTTCAATAATCTTTTGGAATAATGACCAACTTCTAATTCCTGATTTTCTTTTTCTATCGTTCAAGCTGCCTTTGACGAATATTTTCCATGCCTTAAAAGCATGTGGTTAGAGCTATGTTGGCCAGAGCCCTTGTAAGGCAAGGCTTTCAGAAAACCAATCGGTATTTATATTCTTTTTGGTTATATACTTTGTCATAAAAAATACTTTAAGAAATAAGTGTCTGTATCAATGATTCACCAACTGAAACGTTGTGCGGGGGATGTCAGGCATGACGCTTCGGGCTTTTCGCAAAGAGACCGCAGGGAGTAAATCAATGGGCAATGTCCAGACCGCCGCCAGCGCACAGGAGGTGCTGTGGCGCCAGGCGCCGAGCGGCGAGTTGGTCGATCTCGGCCGGCCCCATCGCGTGCCGTTGGGGCAGCTGCGTTTGCAGCGCGCCCCCAAGGGCATTTTGAGCCGCCGCGAAACGATTCTGCTCGGCGTTCTGGCGCTGGTGGTGCATGGCGCGGTGATCTACTGGATCAACCAGCATCCGACGCCGGCGCTGCCGATCGTGCCGCCGGAAATTCCACCGATGACCATCGAGTTTTCTCGCCCGGCGCCACCGGCACCACCTGTAGTTGTGCCGCCGCCACCGGCACCTGTGGTTGAGCCTCCGCCCCCGGTGGAGGACGAACTGGCAACCAAGCCGCCACCGAAACCAAAGCCGATTCCAAAACCGAAACCGGTCGCCAAACCCGTACCGAAACCGGCGCCAAAAGCGGTCGAGCAACCACCGGCTCCGCCACAACCGGCCGCCCCGGTCGCCGCGCCCGCGCCACCTGCACCACCGGCACCTGCGCCGGTGACGCCGGCCTCGGCCAACGCGGCGTACCTGAAGAACCCGGCGCCGGAGTATCCGTCGCTGGCCCAGCGTCGCGGTTGGGAAGGCACGGTGTTGCTCCGGGTGCACGTTCTGGCCAGCGGCAAACCGGGCGAAATCCAGATTCAGAAAAGCAGTGGCCGGCAACAGCTCGACGACGCGGCGCTGGACGCTGTGAAGCGCTGGAGCTTCGTGCCGGCCAAGCAGGGTGATGTCGCCCAGGACGGCTGGGTCAGCGTGCCCATCGATTTCAAGATTCATTAAACCGAAACCAATTTCGCGCTAAACGTTTACACGAGGGAACACATCATGACGTTACTGGCATCTCCACTGGAATCCATCGAAAGCGCGGTGATCTGGCTGCTGGTGGTCTTCTCTGTCGCCACCTGGGGCCTGGCATTGCTCAAGGCTGTGCAGTTTGGCCGGTTGAAGGCGCAGGATCGCAAATTTCACAAGCGCTTCTGGGCGGCGTCGAGTCTGGACTCCGCCGCCGAGTTGAGCGAAACCCAGCCCGGCGCGGCAGCGCGGGTGGCACAGGCCGGTTATGCGGCGATACAAGTGGGCGAGGCGCCGCAGGCCAATGACCTGAGCCAGGCGATCAACCATCAGGATCGCCTCGAACGTGCCTTGCGTCAGCAGATCGTTCGCGAGCGGCGTTCGCTGGAAACCGGTCTGGCGGTGGTCGCGAGTATTGGCAGCACCTCGCCGTTCATTGGTCTGTTCGGCACGGTGTGGGGAATCATGGAAGCGTTGAAAGGCATCAGCGCGGCGGGCTCGGCGAGCCTGGAAACGGTCGCAGGACCGATCGGTGCAGCGCTGGTCGCCACCGGTGTGGGGATCGCGGTCGCGGTGCCGGCGGTGCTGGTTTACAACTACTTTTTGCGCCGTCTGAAACTGACGGCGGCGGACCTGGATGACTTTGCCCACGACTTCTACAGCCTGGCGCAAAAGAGTTCGTTCCGTGTGCTGATTCACCCGACCGCGCACAAGGCTGCGGCCCAGGGCAACGCAACAAAAGTGAAGGAGGCGTCCTGATATGGCCTTCTCCACGCAAGACAGCGACGAGGTGCTGAGCGAGATCAACGTGACGCCGCTGGTGGACGTGATGCTGGTGTTGCTTGTGGTGTTTATCGTCACCGCGCCGCTTTTGACCAACGCGATACCGATCAACCTGCCGAAGACCGAAGCGGTGGCGCCGGTCGAGCAGAAAGACCCGTTGGTGGTGAGTATCGACGGTGCTGGAAAACTGTTTATCAACAAGGACGAAATCCAGCCGGATCTGCTGGAGTTCAACCTCAAGTCGGCCAAGGCCAAGGACCCGGAAGTGCGCGTGCAATTGCAGGCCGACGACGGGGTGAATTACGGCGAAGTGGCGCGAGCCATGGCTTCGATTGAGCGGGCGGGCATCACCAAGCTGTCGGTGATCACTGCACGATAAGGGTTTCACGTTTTTCCGGGGCCGTCTCCTTGGCAGGGTGCGGCCCCTTTTTTTGCTCAATGCTTAATATTCTTTTCAGGTCTTAATAAATAGCTTCTTATTCCTTAACGAATATAAATCCCGTCCCTATACTCGTTCAGGAACAGACACGACGCAGGAGAGCTCCCCCATGCGCAACGAATCAATCCGCTATCTGATTGTGCCGGGCTGGCAAGGATCGCCAGAAGATCATTGGCAAACCCACTGGCAGAACAGCCTGCCCAACAGCGCGCGGGTAGAGCAGGCCGACTGGCTGACGCCGCGTCGTGAAGACTGGGTCGCGGCGCTGGCCGAGGCGATTGCCGCCGACAGCTCGCCGGTGATTCTCATCGCGCACAGCCTGGGCTGCATCACCGTGGCGCACTGGGCGGCCACCGCGCCGCTGCATCATTTGCGTCAAGTGCGCGGGGCATTGCTGGTGGCGCCGGCAGATGTCGAGCGCCCGGCCTGCGTGCCGGCGCTGCGCAATTTCGCGCCGATCCCGACCGATCTGCTGCCCTTCCCGAGCCAGGTCGTCAGCTCCGACAACGACGCCGCCGTCAGTGCGCCGCGTGCGCTGGAGCTGGCGCGCAACTGGGGCGCCGAGGCGGGGGTTCTCGCGGGCGCCGGCCATATCAACGTGAAGTCCGGGCATCAACGCTGGGAGCAGGGATTCGCTTATCTGTATCGCCTGCAAAACCGCATGGAACACCACGCCCGGCGCCGTGCCTGATCACTTTTATTTGTTCAACGCCCCCGTCTCCCGGCGATTTGGGGCGGGAGTCTGCCATGAGTCTTGAAACCTTCGGTCAGCCGTTGCTGACCTTTCCCGATGCGGAAAAAAGTCCCCTGAGCATTCGCGCCAAGGCGCTGGTGTTCGTCGATCCACGCTCGCGCCAGTTGCGCGAAGAAATGGCCCAACTCGCACCGCGCTCGATCTCGGTGTTGATTCGCGGCGAGACCGGCACCGGCAAGGAATTACTCGCTCGCCATATCCATCGCGCCAGTGATCGCAGCGGATTGTTTGTCTCGGTCAATTGCGGCGCGATCAGCCCGACCTACGCCGATGCGGAATTGTTCGGTTATGCCGCCGGCAGCTACAGCGGTTCGGCCAGCAGTCGCGCCGGTTGGTTCGGTTCAGCCAACGGCGGCACCTTGTACTTGGACGAGATCGGCGACCTGCCGTTGCCGATCCAGATCAAGTTGCTTTCCGCACTGGAAAACCACGAAGTCACCCGCGTCGGTGCGCATCAGCCGAGCCCGGTGGACGTGCGCCTGGTAGCGGCGACCAGCATCGATCTGGCGCAAGCGGTGGCGGCAGGGAAATTCCACGAGCGGCTTTATCACTATCTCAGCGAAGGGCATCTGGAACTGCCAGCGTTGCGCGCGCGGGTTGGCGACATTCTGTCGTTGGCCGAGTACTTCCTCGGCATTTACAGCCAGCGTCTGGATCTGCCGGTGCCTTTGATCAGCGAAGCGGCGCAGCAGGTGCTGGAACAGCACAGTTGGCCGGGCAACACCCGGGAGCTGGAAAACGTCATTCATTTTGCGTTGCTGGTGAGCACCGGCGACGAAATCCTGCCGGAGCACCTGAACCTGCCCGAGGTGTCTGGGCCGCAGGTTCAGATCGAGCGTCAGGTGGCGAGCGTCAGCCTCAACGGCACCGTCGACGAACGTAAGGCATTGAAAGAATGGCTGTTGAGCTTGAGCGAGGCGTTGTAACCCTTTTGCTCAACATGAACAAAATGGAATATGAAGCTGAATAAACGTTATTGTCCGGGAATAAAAAATCCCGGTATTGTCCGCTTCACGCCAGCAGTAGCACATCGCTGGCACACGTATTAATGCCGTCGTCGATGACGACCGATTTTCGATAAGGACACTGCATGAAAAAGGTTCTGTTGTTTACCGCATTGGCGGCTGCTCTGACGGCTTCCCTGGCCCAGGCTGGCGAGAAACTGGTGGTGGCCGCGACGCCGGTGCCGCACGCCGAGATCCTCGAGCTGATCAAGCCGACCCTCGCCAAAGAAGGCGTGGATCTGGAAATCAAGGTCTTCACCGACTACGTACAGCCGAACGTACAGGTGGGCGAGAAGCGTCTGGATGCCAACTACTTCCAGACCAAGCCTTACCTGGACAGCTTCAACGCCGGCAAATACAAGGATGACAAGGCCAAGTACCTGGTGACCGTGCAAGGCGTGCACGTTGAACCGTTCGGTGGCTACTCGAGCAAGTACAAGACCCTGGCTGAACTGCCGGACGGCGCCACCATCGCCATTCCGAACGAAGGCAGCAACAGCGGTCGCGCACTGATCCTGCTGCAGAAGGCTGGCCTGATCGAACTGAAAGATCCGAAGAACGCCCTGGCCACGCCAAAAGACATCGCCAAGAACCCGCACAACTTCAAGTTCAAGGAACTGGAGTCGGCCCTGCTGCCGCGTGTTCTGAAAGAAGTCGATCTGGACATGATCAACACCAACTACGCGCTGGAAGCCAAGTTGAACCCGACCAAGGACGCCCTGGTGATCGAAGGCGCGGATTCGCCTTACGTGAACTTCCTGGTTGCCCGTGAAGACAACAAGAACAGCGATGCCATCAAAAAACTGGCCGCTGCCCTGACCAGCCCTGAAGTCAAAGCGTTCATCGAGAAGAAGTACAACGGCGCGGTACTGCCGGCGTTCTGATCCGACGCAGCAGCAACCCCCTTCAAGGTTGAAAAAAACGCCGATGACCCGCGATGGTCATCGGCGTTTTTTCTTGCGTGTGGCTGACTCAGGCAGCGCTGGTTTTCAGCGCTCTGCGCAAGGCCACCAGCCATTTCACGAAATCCTGCGGGTCCGGTCGCTGCGGCACTTTTACGTCCATGTTCTCTTCCTTGTTATGGGGTTGGCCGGGGGAGTCTGGCCAAAAGCTGTTCGTCCTTGGAGGGCTTTTACGAAAAAAAGATCCGTCCTACAGCGAAAGGAAAAATAGCCTTCTTATTCTGTCGGAGCAAACCCGCAGGATAGTTTTTTGCGTGATATCAATATGCTTTAACGGTATTTAAATTCTTTTTCTTATACCTTTAAAGTCGGTGCCTGCCGGACAGTTACCCGCTGTCCATGGACTGCACCACCGTCGCTTACCGAGCGGCGTCAGGATGTTTCATGACCTTCGATTACGCATTTATCCTCAGCACCCTGCCGGCGTTTCTCAAGGCCGTGGGCGTGACGCTGCAGGTCGGTTTGATCGCCATTGGCACCTCGCTGCTGGTGGCGCTGCTCAATGCGACGATTCTGGTGTTCCGCACGCCTTACCTGCAAAAACTGGTCGGGCTGTATGTGGAACTGGCGCGCAACACGCCGCTGCTGATCCAGTTGTTCTTCGTCTACTTCGCGCTGCCGGCACTGGGGATCAAGGTTTCCGGATTCACCGCGGCGATCATCACCATGACTTTTCTTGGCGGTGCCTACCTCACCGAAGTGCTGCGTGCCGGCGTCGATGCGGTGCCTCAGGCGCAACTGGAGTCTGTGCGCTCCATCGGTTTGTCCCACGGCCAGTTGCTGCGCTACGTGATCCTGCCGCAGGCCGGGATTCTCAGCCTGCCGTCGCTGTTCGCCAATTTCATTTTCCTGCTCAAGGAGACCACCGTGGTCTCGGCCGTGGCGGTGCCGGAGATTCTCTACACCACCAAGAGCTACATCGCGCTCTACTACAAGACCTACGAAATGCTCGCCGTGCTGACGCTGATCTGCGTGCTGCTGTTCCTGCCGCTGTCGCTGCTGTTGAGCCGTCTGGAAAGGAGGCTCCAGCATGGCCAGTTCGGGTCTTGAACTGCTCTGGGTGTCGTTGCCGCAATTGGCCAAAGGCGCCGGGCAAACCCTGTCGATCTCGTTCCTCAGTATCGCCATCAGCACCGTCGGCGGCGTGCTCTACGGCGTGCTGCGCACACTCAACGTACGGTGGCTGAACGCGCTGCTGCGGATCTATCTGGAGCTGTTCCGGGCGATCCCGGTGCTGGTCTGGTTATACCTGCTGTTTTTCGGCCTGCCGATTTTCTTCGGCCTGAGCCTGCCGAGCTTCTGGTGCGCGGTGCTGGTGCTGTCGCTGTGGGGCGCCAGCGAGGTCGGCGAAGTGGCGCGCGGTGCGTTGCATTCGTTGCCGCGCGGGCAGCGTGAGGCGGGGTTGTCGATCGGCCTGAACGCGGCGCAGCTCTACGGCTACGTGCTGTTGCCCCAGGCGCTGAAACGCATGACGCCGCCGACCATCAACGTCTACACGCGGATCATCAAGACCAGTTCCCTGGCGGTGCTGATCGGCGTCGTCGATGTGATCAAGGTCGGCCAGCAGATCATCGAACGCACCTACGAATCGGTGCTGATCTACGGCGCGCTGTTCCTGTTTTTCTTTTTCATCTGCTACCCGCTGTCGGCCGCTTCGCGCGTGCTGGAGCGGCGCTGGACGCAAGCATGAGCGCATTGATCGAGTTTCAGGGCTTCAACAAATTCTTCGGTGAACAGCAGGTGCTCAAGGGCATCGACCTGCAAGTGAAATCCGGCGAAGTCATCGTCGTCCTCGGCCCCAGCGGCTGCGGCAAAAGCACTCTGCTGCGTTGTCTGAACGGCCTGGAAACCGCCCACAGTGGCTCTCTGAAATTCGCCGGCCGCGAATTGCTGGACAAGGCCACCGACTGGCGCGAAGTGCGTCAGCAGATCGGCATGGTGTTCCAGAGTTATCACCTGTTTCCGCACATGAGCGTGCTCGACAATTTGCTGCTCGGCCCGCTCAAGGTGCAGAAGCGCGAACGCCGCGAAGCACAGCAACAAGCCGAAGCGTTGCTTGAGCGCGTGGGCCTGGCGGACAAGTGCGACGCTTTCCCGCGCCAGCTCTCCGGCGGCCAGCAGCAACGCATCGCCATTGTCCGCTCGCTGTGCATGAACCCGCGGGTCATGCTCTTCGACGAAGTCACCGCCGCCCTCGACCCAGAGATGGTCAAGGAAGTGCTGGAAGTGATTCAGGGGCTGGCCCGCGAAGGCATGACCCTGTTGATCGTCACCCACGAGATGGCCTTCGCCCGCGCGGTGGCCGATCGCATCGTGTTCATGGATGCCGGGCGCATCCTTGAACAGAACCCGCCCGAGCTTTTCTTTACGAACCCGCAAACCGCACGCGCGCAGCAGTTCCTGGAGAAGTTCTCCTACGTCGAAGCGCTGACTTCAACGACTTCGCCCACAACGTCTCAAACCAAGGAACTGGAACTGCCATGAAAACTGCCAAAGCCCTATTCGCACTCCCGCTGATCAGCCTTGCGCTGCTGGCCGGCTGCAACAAGACCGAAGAACCGGCCAAGCCCAAAGTCGCCAGCGAAAGCACCGCGCCGGCCGGTTATCTGGACAAGATAAAGGCCCGCGACAAACTGATCGTCGGCGTGTTCACCGACAAACCGCCGTTCGGTTTCGTCAACGAAGCGGGGCGTTACGTCGGCTTCGATACCGACATCGGCCGTCAATTCGCCAAGGATCTGCTGGGCGATGAAAACAAGGTCGAGTTCGTGGCCGTGGAACCGGCGAGCCGCATTCCGTTCCTGCAAAGCGACAAGGTCGACCTGATCCTCGCCAACATGACCGTGACCCCGGAGCGCAAGGAAGCGGTGGAATTCACCAACCCGAACCTCAAGGTCGCGGTGCAGGCGCTGGTGCCCCAAGGCAGCGAGGTGAAAAAGCTGGATGACCTGGCGACCCGCACCACCATCGTCACCACCGGCACCACCGCCGATATCTGGCTGACCAAGAACCACCCGGACTGGAAACTGCTGAAGTTCGAGAAAAACTCCGAGTCCCTGCAAGCCCTGGCCAACGGCCGTGGCGATGCCTACGCGCAGGACAATCTGGTGCTGTTCAGCTGGGCCAAGCAGAACCCGGGCTACCGCGTGCTGGACGAAAAACTTGGCGCCGAAGCGCCGATTGCGCCGGCGGTGAAGAAGGGCAATATCGAATTGCGCGATTGGGTGAATGCGGAATTGGCCAAGCTGGGTGAAGAGAAATACCTGCTCAAGCTGTATGACCAATACGTGCGCAAAGAGCTGAGCGATGACACCAAGCCAGAGAGCGTGATTGTCGAAGGCGGGAAGTGGCAGGGCTAATCAGGCCAATTCCACGCCGGCTCATCCAGAACCCTCTGCCCGACTATTCCGGTCTGGCCGAGGGTTTTTTCCAGCACGATGCAATTGCATTCCGGGTCCTCCTGCAACGCCGAAATCAATCGTCGGGCATGGGACACCACCCACACCTGACACTGCTCCGACACCCGGATGATCAAGCGTGCCAGCGCCGGCAGCAGGTCCGGATGCAGGCTGGTTTCCGGCTCGTTCAGCACCATCAGCGATGGCGGGCGTGGCGTCAGGAGCGCGGCGACCAGCAGCAGATAGCGCAACGTGCCATCCGACAGTTCCGCCGCCGACAACGGCCGCAACAACCCTTCCTGAAAGAACTCGATGGCGAAGCGTCCGCCCGCCAGCGGCGCAATGTTCAGGCGTGCACCGGGAAACGCATCACTGATCGCCGCCTGCAGCGCCTCGGGATCGCCGATCTCGCGGATGGTCTGCAACGCCGCCGCCAGATCGCGCCCGTCGTGATGCAGCACCGGCGTGCGCGTGCCCAGTTGCGGCTGGCGCACCGGGGCGTCGGCGTCGCTGCGAAAGTGGTCGTAGAAGCGCCAGCGGCGGATGAACTCACGCATCTGGAACACTTCCGGCGAGGTGCGCAGGCTGCCGACCTGATCGAACAGGCTGTCGAAGTTCGGCGTGTGCTGGGCCAGCACGTCCCAACTGCGACCGTCGCGGGTACGGATCATCGGCCCGTCGCGATCCACCAGCAGGCTGGCCGGACGATAAAGCGGCCCGGCCCAGATGCATTCCTTTTTGATTTCCGGGTCGAGGGAAAAGTACGAGAGGCTCGGCTCAGGCAATCCCAGGGCGATCGAATAACTGAAATCCTCCCCGGCAAAGCCCAGACGCAGGCGTTTGACGCCCTGGCGCACGGTGGACTGGATCGGCACTTCACCGTTGCGCATGCGCCGGCTGATGGTTTCCGGCCCGGCCCAGAACGTCGAGTCTAGCCCGCCCTCACGGGCCAGCGCATTGACCACGCCGCCCTGAGCGGTTTCCGCCAGCAGCCGCAGCGCCCGGTACAGGTTGGACTTGCCGCTGCCGTTGGGGCCAGTGATCAGGTTCAGACGGCCCAGCGGAATCACCAATTTATTGATCGAGCGGTAATTGGCCACCGCGAGGGTCTTGAGCATGAAAATCCTTCCTGGGTGCCCCGAAATCCGGATAAGGATACTCGCCGCACAGAAATGCATATATCGCCCGGACGAAGGTTGAACCCTGTTCTAAGCTCACAGTCGTATCGTCACTTGCACGTTCGTACACAGGAAGGAGTCTGCATGGCGAGTCCCGGATTGAAAACAGCGGTCATGCTCAGTCTGTTCGCTTTATTGAGCGCCTGCGGCGAGAAAAAGGCCCCTGCGGAATACCTGCCCCGGGTCTTCGTGCAGGAGGTGAACCCCGCCAATTACGCCGCCGCCGTGACCCTCACCGGCGATGTTCAGGCACGGGTGCAGACCGAACTGTCGTTCCGGGTCGGCGGCAAGATCATCCAGCGCATGGTCGATGTCGGTGACCGTGTCTCGGCCAAACAAGTGCTGGCCAAGCTCGATCCGAAGGATTTGCAGACCAATGTCGATTCCGCTCAGGCTCAGGTAGTGGCCGAGCAGGCGCGGGTCAAACAGAGCGCCGCCGCGTTCGTCCGCCAGCAGAAACTGTTGCCCAAGGGCTACACCAGCCAGAGCGAATACGATTCCGCGCAGGCTGCATTGCGCAGCAGCCAGAGTGCCTTGAGTGCAGCGCAGGCGCAGTTGGCCAACGCCAAGGATCAATTGAGCTATACCGCGCTGATCGCCGATGCGCCCGGCGTCATCACCGAGCGTCAGGCCGAAGTCGGCCAGGTGGTTCAGGCCACGGCACCGATTTTCAGCCTGGCCCGGGACGGCGACCGCGACGCCGTGTTCAACGTCTACGAATCCCTGCTGGCCGAACGGCCGGCGGAGCGTTCGATTGTCGTCAGCCTGCTCGACAACCCCGCCATCAAGACCACCGGCACCGTGCGCGAAATCACCCCGGCGGTGTCCGCGCAGTCCGGCACGGTGCAGGTCAAAGTCAGCCTCGACAGCCTGCCGCAAGGGATGCAACTGGGCTCGGTGGTGAGCGCCACGGCCAAGGGTACCGGCAAATCGGCCGTTGAATTGCCGTGGTCGGCGCTGACCAAGAACGTCAGCGATCCGGCGGTGTGGATGGTCGACGACAAAGGTGAAGCGCAGTTGCACAACGTCACCGTCAGCCGCTACCTGATCGGCAAGGTCATCATCAGCGAGGGCCTCAAGGGCGGGGAAAAAGTCATCGTCGCGGGTGGGCAGTTGCTGCATCCGGGCATGAAGGTCGAAATTGCCGAAAACACCTACAAGGATCTGCAGCCGGGAGCACAGCCATGAAGCGTCTGGGGCTGTTATCCATTGGCGTGTTGCTGGCCGCCTGCTCGAAAAGCGAGCCACCGCCGGAGCCGGTACGGCCGGTGTTGTCGGTCAAGGTCGAAGCGTTGAGCGAGGAAAACCTCGGGCGTTTCGCCGGCAGCATTCAGGCGCGCTATGAAAGCAATACCGGTTTTCGTGTCGGCGGGCGCATTGCCAGCCGCAACGTCGACGTCGGTACCGAGGTGCAGAAGGGCACGCTGCTCGCTACGCTCGATCCGACCGATCAGCAGAACCAGTTGCGTTCGGCCCAGGGCGATCTGGCGAGGGTTCAGGCACAACTGATCAACGCCCAGGCCAACGCCCGCCGTCAGCAAGCGCTGTTCGACCGGGGCGTGGGTGCGCAGGCGCAACTGGACATTGCCATGACGGACCTGAAAACCACCCAGGCCTCGCTGGATCAGGCACGCGC
The DNA here is from genome assembly GCF_016735645.1 of Pseudomonas sp. B7. Taxonomy (NCBI): domain Bacteria; kingdom Pseudomonadati; phylum Pseudomonadota; class Gammaproteobacteria; order Pseudomonadales; family Pseudomonadaceae; genus Pseudomonas; species Pseudomonas sp. B7. The sequence continues at coordinate 322,218 of NZ_JAERRE010000004.1, read as the reverse complement.
GGCGGTCAATCAAAGCAAGGATCAACTCGATTACACCCAGCTGCGCTCCGATCACAAAGCCGTGGTCACCGCGTGGAACGCCGAGGCCGGGCAAGTGGTGACGGCGGGCCAGCAAGTGGTGACTTTGGCGCAACCGGACATCAAGGAAGCGGTGATCGATCTGCCGGACACCCTGGTCGATGAGATCCCGTCCGACGTGGTGTTTCTGGTGGCCGGCCAGCTCGACCCGAACATCAACACCACGGCCACCCTGCGCGAGATCGAACCGCAGGCACAAAGTGCCACGCGCACCCGCCGTGCACGGTTGACCCTGGCCAATACGCCCGACGGCTTTCGCCTCGGCACGGCGATCAGCGTCACCCTCAGCTCGGCGATCAAACCACGTATCGAATTGCCAGCTACGGCGTTGCAGGAGGCCGATGGCAAACAGCGGATCTGGGTCATCGACACCCAAAGCAAAACCGTCAACCCGCGCGACGTCAGCGTGATCAGCCGCACCGACAGCAGCGTTGTACTTGCGGGTGGCGTGAAGAACGGCGAGCGCGTGGTCAGCGCCGGCGTCAACAGTCTCAAACCCGGACAATCCGTGAAACTTGACGAGGACAGTCAATGAAAGGGTCTTTCAATCTCTCCGAATGGGCCCTCAAGCATCAGTCTTTCGTCTGGTATCTGATGTTCGTCGCGTTGCTCATGGGGGTGTTCTCCTACTTCAATCTGGGGCGCGAGGAAGACCCGTCGTTCACCATCAAGACCATGGTGATCCAGACCAAATGGCCGGGCGCGACCCAGGAGGAAACCCTCAAGCAGGTCACCGATCGCATCGAGAAAAAACTCGAAGAACTCGATTCCCTCGACTATGTGAAAAGCTACACGCGCCCCGGCGAATCGACGGTGTACGTGTACCTGCGCGACACCACCAGCGCCAAGGACATTCCGGAAATCTGGTACCAGGTGCGCAAGAAGATCGACGACATTCGCGGGCAGTTTCCTCAAGGGATTCAGGGGCCGGGATTCAACGACGAATTCGGTGACGTGTTCGGCTCGGTGTACGCCTTCACCGCCGACGGCCTGACCATGCGCCAGTTGCGCGATTATGTGGAACAGGCGCGGGCCGAGATCCGCAATGTGCCGGGGCTGGGCAAGATCGAAATGATCGGCCAGCAGGACGAAGTGATTTACCTGAACTTCTCGACCCGCAAACTGGCGGCGCTGGGCATCGATCAGCGTCAGGTGGTGCAGAGCCTGCAATCGCAGAACGCCGTGACCCCGGCCGGTGTCATCGAGGCGGGGCCCGAGCGGATTTCCGTGCGGACTTCGGGGCAGTTCGCTTCGGAGAAAGACCTGGCCGAGGTCAATCTCAAGCTCAACGACCGCTTCTATCGTCTGGCGGATATCGCCGACATCACTCGTGGTTACACTGATCCGGCGACGCCGGAATTCCGTTTCGACGGCAAACCGGCGATCGGGCTGGCGATTGCCATGCAGAAGGGCGGCAACGTTCAGGAATTCGGCAAGGCCCTGCACAAACGCATCGATGAACTGACCGCGGATCTGCCGGTTGGCGTGGGTGTGCACACGGTGTCCGATCAGGCGGTGGTGGTGGAGGAGGCCGTTGGCGGATTCACCAGTGCCTTGTTCGAGGCGGTGGTTATCGTGCTGGTGGTCAGCTTCATCAGCCTGGGCGTGCGCGCCGGGCTGGTGGTGGCGTGCTCGATCCCGCTGGTGCTGGCGATGGTGTTTGTGTTCATGGAATACAGCGGCATCACCATGCAGCGGATTTCCCTCGGCGCTCTGATCATTGCCCTCGGCCTGTTGGTGGACGATGCGATGATCACCGTGGAAATGATGGTCACGCGCCTGGAAATGGGCGAGAGCAAGGAGGAGGCTGCGACGTTCGCCTACACCTCGACCGCGTTCCCGATGCTCACCGGTACGCTGGTGACGGTCGCCGGTTTTGTCCCCATCGGCCTCAACGCCAGTTCTGCCGGCGAGTACACCTACACGCTGTTCGCGGTGATTGCCGTGGCGATGATCGTGTCCTGGATTGTGGCGGTGTTCTTCGCCCCGGTGATCGGCGTACATATTCTGAGTACCAACGTGAAATCCCATGAGGCCGAACCGGGGCGCGTTGGTCGGGCGTTCAATGGAGGTTTGCTGTGGTGCATGCGCAATCGCTGGTGGGCCATCGGCATCACCGTGCTGTTGTTTGTGCTGGCAGTGTTCTGCATGCGGTTTGTGCAGAATCAGTTTTTCCCGTCTTCGGATCGACCGGAAATTCTGGTCGACCTCAACCTGCCGCAAAACGCCTCGATCGACGAAACCCGCAAGGCCGTCGACAAACTCGAGGCCACGCTCAAGGGCGATGCGGACATCGTGCGCTGGAGCACCTACATCGGTCAGGGTGCGATCCGTTTCTACCTGCCACTCGACCAACAATTGCAGAACCCGTATTACGCGCAACTGGTGATCGTCAGCAAAGACTTCGAAGCCCGCGAGGCCCTGAGTCAGCGCCTGCGCGAACGTCTGCACAAGGACTTCGTCGGCATCGGCAGTTATGTGCAGGCGCTGGAAATGGGGCCGCCGGTGGGGCGCCCGATCCAGTACCGGATCAGCGGCAAGGACATCGACCAAGTGCGCAAGCATGCCATCGACCTGGCGACTGAACTGGACAAGAACCCGCACATCGGCGAGATCATTTACGACTGGAACGAGCCGGGCAAAGTCCTGCGCATCGACATCGCCCAGGACAAGGCGCGCCAGCTCGGGCTGTCGTCCGAAGACGTGGCGAACCTGATGAACAGCATCGTCAGCGGGGCGCCGCTGACCCAGGTCAACGACGACATCTACCTGATCAACGTGGTCGGTCGCGCGGTGAGTTCGGAACGCGGTACGCCGGAAACCCTGCAGAACCTGCAGATCGTCACGCCCAACGGCACGTCGATCCCCTTGCTGGCCTTCGCCACGGTTCGTTATGAGCTGGAGCAGCCGCTGGTATGGCGTCGTGACCGCTTGCCGACCATCACCATCAAGGCGTCGGTGCGTGACGAGATTCAGCCGACCGATCTGGTGAAAATCCTCAAGCCGTCCATTGATGCCTTCGCCGAAAAACTGCCTGTGGGCTACAAGGTCGCCACCGGCGGTACGGTCGAGGAAAGTGGCAAGGCGCAGGGACCGATTGCCAAGGTATTACCGCTGATGCTGTTCCTGATGGCGACGTTCCTGATGATCCAGCTGCACAGCGTGCAGAAGCTGTTCCTGGTGGCCAGTGTTGCGCCGCTGGGGTTGATCGGTGTGGTGCTGGCGCTGGTGCCGACCGGTACGCCGATGGGCTTCGTGGCGATCCTCGGGATTCTGGCGTTGATCGGCATCATCATCCGCAACTCGGTGATCCTCGTGACCCAGATCGACGAGTTCGAACGCAAGGGCTATGCGCCGTGGGATGCGGTGGTGGAAGCCACCGAGCACCGACGTCGCCCGATCCTGCTGACGGCCGCGGCGGCGAGCATGGGCATGATCCCGATCGCCCGGGAAGTGTTCTGGGGGCCGATGGCCTACGCAATGATCGGCGGGATCGTGATTGCGACCCTGCTGACGCTGCTGTTTCTGCCGGCGCTGTATGTCGCCTGGTACAAGATTCGCGAGCCGAAGAAAGAGGCGCAGTAAGGCGAGCGCCTTGTGTTCATCGCCAACTACACGGCTTTGCGCCAGACACTCGCCAGCCAGGGCTGCTGCTCACGCGGCAGCCCCGCCGGCCGGTAGTAATGTTCCAGTTCGACGAACCCGGCAGCGGTCAACAATCCGCGCCAGGCCTCCAGATCGTGATACGAGCCATAACGCGGCCCGTTCCAGCCCTCGCGGTTATCCCCGCGCGGATTGGAGCTGAACAACACGCCACCCGGTTTCAATGTCCCGTGCAGTTGCTTCAGAACCCGAGGCAGCTCCTGCAACGGCACATGAAACAGCACCGCGTTGGCGAAGATCCCGTCGAAGCGTTCTGGCGGCAGATCCAGCTTCAGAAAGTCCTGACACCACACCTCGCAACCGCTGTCCTCGCGAGCCATCTGCGCGAATTTTTCCGCACCGTCGAGGCCGACGGCGACGTGTCCCATCCGGGTAAATGTCTGTAAGTCCCGCCCCGGCCCGCAGCCGAAATCGAGGATGGAAAACGGCGCCGTACCCTGGATGTGCCGCAACAGGGCGTCGATGTTCTGGCTGACATCGTGATCGCGGGTGCCTTCACGAAAATCTTCGGCCACCGCGTTGTAGTGGCCGAGCGTGGTCGAAGTGATCTGCTCAAGATCGGTGGGGGTCTGTTTCATGGTCGGACTGCGGTGGCATTCGGGTTTGGTGAATATACGCCATACAGGTTCAGGCGGGTGCGCAGGCAATAACCCTGTACCGCACTGAGCAATCCCGAAACGGATGAAATAACGCCTGTGCGACAGATGATTGTCGCGATGCCGCCCCGTCTCGGGCGACCTCTTCAGAAACAGGATTTCCTATGGTCATCGGTCGCAAGCCCCACGTCACGCCATCACCTGCCCGTTTTGCACCGGATGCCACGCGGCCCCGTACAAGGCCAGGCGATACCCTTTCCATCGAGGCCCCGGCAATCAAGGTTGCGCGAACCTCTCCAGCGCTGGAAAAAGATCCGGCGATGCCGGTTCCTGCTGACGCCGCGGTCACGATTACCGGGATGCCCCTGGCGGAAAATACTTCTATCCGGTCCGTAGTGATGTCGCTTGAAAAGTATCGCCTCAGACTGCCGCGTGGCCTCCCGGCTGCCGATACCCAGGGCATCAGGCGTTTCAAGGGCCGCGAGTTTGTCGATATCGCTGCGGGTGAAATCGTGCAGGTCCGGCAGGACGTCGTAACGGGTGAATACCGTGCGACGCTCCCGTCGGAACAGTCCGCCTCAGGGCCGAGACTTGTTCTTGATCAGCGGACGATGATCTGGAAAGCCGAACAACTGTCGATTCTGGCTGACATCGGCAACGCCATGAGCGCCCGATCCGATTCCGAGCTTATCGGCCTCAAGCCTTCAATCGGCAGGGATGCAACAGCTGCGCAGGGCCGACTGTATGAAGGCCGGGATGACCGGTTCGAGCGTCAAACCTCTCTCGCCGTGACGATCGTTGCCCGTGGACTGAGTCAGTTTGAACCCCGGCACGCAGCCACCCTGCGAACCGAGTTGCACGCGACGCACCAGATATTTTCCGATGCTCGCAATGGGCTCGCGGCGAACTACGCCGAGGTCGCAGGTATTTTTCAGGGATTTTTCGGCACGCAGCATGCACTGATCAAGGCGAAGTTCGCCGATTGCCTGTCGCGAGGCGAGGCGCTGTCAAAGGAGTATCAGGGGCCATGGGGGATGGAAAAGTTCGTGGGTGTGGCGTTTGACCAGGATCGCCGGGCGTGGATGTTCCAGTTCGATTTTCATGGCCGTTTATTTATCAGTCTCAATCACCTGCAAACCGGGGATTTTGCGGCCGTTCTGGGTCATGAGATGCTGCACACGAACAGGGTCAACCGATTCAAGAGCGTTGGGCCAGGCGCGCTGGATTTCTTTTATCTGGACGCGCGCATGGGAAATGCCCTAAGTCGTCCTGTGCCGGTTTACGACATGGCCGAGCGCGGTGTTTCGGAAGTCATCATGCAGGGCGGCATGACGGTGGCATACCTGGATGGGTTCACGAGCGACCACAGCCGTTTCACCGCCGGAGTCAGAGAGGCTCTGGGACTGGCAGAGAAGTTGGATGTCCAGACGGCTGTCGACCTGTTCAATGCCCACCCGACCGTTCGGACATCGCTAGCCTCAAGCAATGCCGACAGCATTATCTACGCCGCCACGAGTCTGCAGGCTCTGCATCTGGCCAGAATCGCAGACAGCCAGCTGCTTGAAAGCCTGTTGAACCGTTGACTATCTCAGCGCTTGTTCAGCCCCCGTGCCAGACGATCTCCACCCAGCTGAATCAGCGCCACCAGCGCCACCAGCAACACGATCACGGTCAACATGATCTGGCTGTCGAAGCGCTGATAGCCGTAGCGATAGGCGATGTCGCCCAGACCGCCAGCGCCAATCGCTCCGGCCATCGCCGAGGAGTTGATCATCGTCACCAGGGTGATGGTGAACCCGCCGACAATCCCCGGCAGGGCCTCGGGCAACAGCACGTGCCAGACGATGTGCCAGCGTCGGCAGCCCATGGCCTGCGCGGCTTCGATCAGGCCGTAATCGACTTCACGCAGGCTCACCTCGGCAATGCGCGCAAAGAACGGCGTGGCCGCGATGGTCAGCGGTACGACGGCCGCCCACACGCCGTAGGTGGTGCCGACGATTAGCCGGGTGAACGGGATCAGCGCGACCATCAGGATCAGAAACGGGATCGAACGAAACAGGTTCACGAACGCACCCAACGCGCGATTGAGCACCGGCGCTTCGTAGATGCCGCCCTTGTCGCTGGTGACTAGAATCACCGCCATCGGAATCCCGGCGAGCAATGCGATCAGCGACGACACGCCGACCATCAGAAACGTGTCGATGAAACCCTGCAGCAAGCGATCAAACCACATAACCCAACACCTCCGTGCGTTGTGCCCATTGGCCGGCACGCTCACGCAATTGCTCGGCATTCAGCTGTGAACCAGCGACCGCCAGCAACAGTTGCCCGAGCGCGTGGCCCTGGATCCGTTCCACGCCGCCCTGGAGCAATTTCACCCGGCCACCAAGCGCGGCGAACAGCGCGGCCAGATCCGGCTCATCCTGCTGGCTGCCGGTGAACTGCAAACGCAGCACAACTGACGCATCGGACGACGACGGCTGCACCTGCAAACGGCTCTGCAATTCTTCGGGCAAAGCGTGCTGCAACGGTGCGAGCAAGGTCTGGCTGACTTCGTGCTGTGGATTGCCAAACACTTCCCACACCGGGCCTTGCTCGACGATGCGGCCATGTTCCAGTACGACGACGCGGTCGCAGATTTCCCGGATCACCGCCATCTCGTGGGTGATCAGCACGATGGTCAGGCCCAGGCGTTTGTTGATCTCGCGCAGCAGGCCGAGGATCGACTGGGTGGTTTCCGGATCCAGTGCCGAAGTGGCTTCGTCGCAGAGCAGAATGTCCGGGTCATGCACCAGCGCGCGGGCGATGCCGACACGCTGTTTCTGCCCGCCGGACAGCTGCGCCGGATACGCCGTGTGCTTGGCTTGCAGGCCCACCAGTTCCAGCAGTTCGCGAACCTTTTTCTCCCGCTGTTCCTTCGGAACGCCAGCGACTTTCAGCGGCAGTTCGACGTTTTGCCACACCGTTTTCGCCGACATCAGGTTGAAGTGCTGGAAGATCATGCCGATCCGCCGCCGCAGGGCGACGAGGCGATCCTCGTCGTATTCGCCGATGTCCACCTGGTCGATCAGCACCCGGCCCGAGGTCGGTTGTTCGAGGCGGTTGATGGTGCGGATCAGCGACGACTTGCCGGCGCCGCTGCGGCCGATGATGCCGAACACTTCACCGCGCTGGATCGCCAGGTCGATGCCTTGCAGGGCAGCGACCGTGCCTTGTTTGCCGTCGTAGGTTTTGCCGAGCCCGACGAAACGCACATGAGCGCGGTTCAGTTCCGGATGCAGTTCGGTGCGTTGCGCAAGCGCAGGTGGCTCTGAAAGGTCCAGTCGCCGTTGGATGGCTGCGGTCATCCTCAGCTTTCCCAACCGGCCTGGTACAGCTTGCCGTGGGCCTTATCCAGTGCGGCGCGAACGGCTGGCGAATGTTGGTAAATGTCGACGAACTTGATCAGGCGCGGGTCGGTCTTGCTCTTCGGCTGGATCACGAACTGGATCACGTATTCCTTGTGGTCGAGGCCGTCGAACAGCAGTGCGGAGCCGGCATCGAAAGTCTTCGCCAGACGAATGTAGGCCGGATAGCCCTGGACCAGATCGGCGTCATCGTAGGCGCGCACCAGTTGCACCGCTTCGACCTGCAGGATCTTGATTTTCTTCGGGTTGGCGACGATGTCGTCTTCGGTAGCCTTGTAGCCGACGCCTGGTTTGAGGGTGATCAGACCGGCTTTGGCCAGCAGTTGCAGACCGCGACCGCTGTTGATCGGGTCGTTGGCAATGGCGACGCTGGCGCCTTCCGGCAGCTCGTCGAAGCTTTTGTATTTCTTCGAATACAGGCCGACGTTGTTGATGATCCCCGGGGCGAACGGCACCAGGTCGAAACCGGAGGCGGCCTTGGCGTTTTCCAGGAACGGAATGTGCTGGAAGTAGTTCACGTCGATGTCACCGGCGGCGAGGCTGACGTTCGGCGCGATCCAGTCGGTGAATTCCACCAGCTCGACTTTCAGGCCTTGTTTGGAGGCCTCTTCGACTGCGGCTTCCAGCGGAATCGCGAAGGCGGCGGTAGTGCCGATTTTCAACGGGGCATCGGCGGCGAAAACAGCCGAGCTGAACAGGCCGAAGGCCAGGGCCAGTGCTTTGACTGGGTGGGACAGCAGTTTCTTGGTCATGGTGGTTTTCCAGTCAGTGCGAGGAGGTGTGTCGGAAGTGGGCGCCGGTGTGTTGCGGCGGCAAATGCGCTTCGCCGTGAAACAGTTTTTCCCGCAGGCTGCCGCTGTCGTACGCGGTCTTGTACGAGCCGCGCCGTTGCAGTTCCGGAATCACCAGATCGATGAAATCCACATAGCTTTCCGGGGTGACGATGCGGGTCAGGTTGAAGCCGTCGAGGCCGGTTTCGGCGATCCACGATTCCAGTTCATCCGCCACTTGCTGCGGCGAACCGACCACGGTGATGTAGCGCCCGCCGAGGGCGTGCTGGTCGAGCAATTTGCGCCGGGTCCAGTCGTTGTTCTGCAAGTTCTTGGTGGCGGACTGGATCGCGTTGCTCTTCACGTACTGGATCGGTTCGTCGATTTCGTACTGGGAAAAATCGATCCCGGTGGAGGCCGAAAAATGCGCCACGCCCGCTTCGGCGCTGGCGTAGCTCAGGTATTCAGCGTGCTTGGCCCAGGCCGCTTCCTCGGTCTCGCCGACGATCACGTTGAGGCCCATGAACACCTTGATGTCCTCGGGATTGCGCCCGGCTTCGACGGCGCTGGCCCGGACCTTGTCCACCTGCGCCTTGGTCGACGGCTTGTTCTGGCCGCTGATGAACACGCACTCGGCATGGCGCCCGGCGAACAGCAGACCGCGATCCGAACTGCCGGCCTGAAACAGCACTGGCGTGCGCTGCGGTGACGGTTCGCACAGGTGATAACCCTCGACCTGATAGAACTCGCCCTTGTGTTCGACCTTGTGCACCTTGTCCGGCTGCGCGTAGATCCGCTGCTGTGGATCGTTGAGCACCGCACCGTTTTCCCAGCTGCCTTCCCAGAGTTTGTAGAGCACTTCGAGGTACTCGTCGGCCTGGTCGTAACGCCGGTCGTGCTCGACCTGTTCACTGAGGCCCATGGCCTTGGCGGCGCTGTCCAGATAGCCGGTGACAATGTTCCAGCCCACCCGTCCACGGCTCAGGTGATCGAGGGTCGACATGCGTCGGGCGAACAAATATGGCGGCTCGTAGGTGAGGTTGGCGGTCAGGCCGAAACCGAGGTTTTTGGTCACCGCGGATATCGCCGATACCAGCAGCAGCGGGTCGTTGACCGGCAGCTGGATCGACTCCTTCAGGGTGACGTCCACCGAGTTCTGATAGACGTCGTACACGCCGACGATGTCGGCGATGAACAGCCCGTCGAACAGCCCGCGCTCCAGCAACTGTGCCAGTTCGGTCCAGTACTCGAGGGTCTTGTATCGGGTCGAGGTGTCGCGGGGATGGGTCCACAACCCGTGGTTGATGTGGCCGATGCAGTTCATGTTGAACGCATTGAGCAGGATCTTTTTCTTGCTCATCAGATGGTCCCTCGCAGCGGCGGGTTTTCATCGTTGAGGTAGTAATTGCCCACCGCGTGATACTTCCAGCGCACCGGGTCGTGCAGGGTGTGTACCCGGGCGTTGCGCCAGTGGCGGTCGAGGCCGTGCTCGATCAGGGTGGCCTGGCTGCCGGCCAGTTCGAACAGGGTGCTACCGGCGGCCAGGGAGATTTCGGTGCTGATTGCCCGTGCTTCGGCGACGGCAATCGAGGCTGCCGCAACGGTCTCGGCGTTAGTCTCGGCCTGGGCCGCGTCGAGGAATTCGCCGGCACGTTCGAGTAGGGCTTCGGTGGCGTGCAGGCGAATGCTCAAGTGGCCGAAGCTCTTGAGGGTCAGCGGGTCTTCGGTGGCTTTGTCGTTGCCCGAATCGATCCATGGACGGGTCTTGCTGCGCACGAAGTGCAACGCGTCTTCGTAAGCGGCGCGGGCGATGCCGGTGTCGATGGCGGCGTGAAGGATCTGCGCCAACGGGCCGACCGGGGTCGGGCGCTCGAAAGCGCTCTGGAACGGAATGACGTCTTCGGCGGCGACGTACACGTTTTCGAACACCACCGAACCGCTGCCAGTGGTGCGCTGGCCGAAGCCGCTCCAGTCGTCGATCACGGTCAGACCTTTGCTGTCGCGCGGGACGAACGCCAGTTGCTGCACGCCGTTTTCATCGACCACGGACGTTGGAATCCGTTGGGCGTAAATGGCGCCGGTCGCATAGAACTTGCGACCGTTGATGCGATAACCGCTGCCGTCGCGTTCGAGGCGGGTGACACGGTCGTGGGCGGTCCTGGTGCCCAGTTCTGCCAGGGCATTGCCAAAACGCTGGCCGGCGAGGACTTCGGCGTACAGACGTTGTTTCTGCTCGTGGCTGCCGTTCACCCGGAGCACTTCCAGGGCATAAAAATGGTTCTGTGGAATCTGCCCGAGCGAGCCATCGGCCCTGGCGATCAAAGCGATGACTTTGGCCAGGGTCACGTTGGATACGCCGGCGCCACCGTACTCCTTGGGCACGCTGATGCCCCACAGGCCGGAACGGGAAAACACGTCGAGCTCCGGCAGCGGCAGCCGGCGTTCGCGGTCGCGCAGGTTGCTGTCGCGCTGGAAATCTTCGGCCAGGTCGCTGGCGACGATCAGGGCTTGCTCGTCGCTGGTGATGACCGCGACGGGATGGGAAAAAGTCATGTATTTCTCCAGAGATCTGGTCAAAAGTGTTCGGGTCGTCAGATCCAGGAATGGCGAGCCGGCAACTTGCCGTTGAGGCGATAAGCGCCGACCGCGTGGTACTTCCAGCGCACCGGGTCGTGCAGGGTGTGCACCCGGGCGTTGCGCCAGTGACGGTCGAGGTTGAATTCGGCGAGGGTCGCGCGGCTGCCGGCCAGTTCGAAGAGTTTTTCGCTGGCCAGCAGCGAGATCTCGGTGGTCAGCACCTTGGCTTCGGCCACGGCAATCGAGGCGCGGGCGGCGGACTCGGCAGTCAGCGGTGCGGCGTGCACCTGATCCAGTACCTGCCCGGCCTTGCGCAGCAGCGCTTCGGCGGCGTGCAGTTCGATTTTCAGTTTGCCGATGTCGGCGATGACGTAGAGGTCATCGCTGGCCCGTTCGACGTTAGCGTCGATCCACGGCCGGGCGCGAGTCTTGACGAACTCAATGGCGTCATCGATGGCGCCACGGGCGATGCCGGCGTCGATCGCCGCTTGAATCAGCTGCGACACCGCGCCCTGGGTGTTGGGCTTTTCGTTGATCTTCCAGTTGTCCACCACGAGACCGGCGTCGACCCGCACGTTGTTCAACAGGATCGTGCCACTGGCGGTGGTGCGCTGGCCGAAACCGGACCAGTCATCGACGATGCGCAGGCCCGGCGTGCCCCGACGGACGAAGGCCAAAACCTGTTTACCGTCATCGTTCAGCGCCTTGACCGCGACCCAGTGGGCGAACAGGGCGCCGGTGGAGTAGAACTTCTGGCCATTGATCACGTAGTCATCGCCGTCGGCGGTGATGCGCGCTTTCAATTCCAGGGTGTTCTTGGTGCCACGCTCCGGCCCGGCATTACCGATGCGCCAGCCTTCGAGCACACTCTGTAGCAAATGTTTTTTCTGCTGTTCGGTGGCGCTGCCGAGGATCAGGTTGATGATGCCGAACTGGTTCTGCGGGATCTGCCCCAATGCCGGGTCGGCTGCCGAAATGATCGCGAACACCTCGGCCAGGGTCACGAAGGAAACCTGCGGACCGCCGTATTCGCGCGGAATCGCGATGCTGCCGAGGCCGCTGCGGGTGAACTGTTCGATTTCCGACCACGGCAGCTTGCGCTGGCGATCACGTCTGGCGGCCTGCACGCGGGCGACTTGCGCCAGCTCATGGGCGGCCTTCATGGCTTGAGCGTCGTTGCGCAGCACTTGTGCAGGCAACAACAACGGGGCGATGTCCAGGTCACTCTGGACGTTTGCGTCTGCCAGACTGGACATCAGTGCCGCTCCCTGGCTGCACGCAATGCCCTGGCGATCTGCACTGGGGTGATTGTGTTCCGGACCATGTTACCTACCTCACATCTCATGAAAAACGCCGCAACAGTGCGGCGAACGAAAGAATGTCCGGTGGTCCGGTTCATATACCCTAAGCGCGTATAAAATTTAAATAAACTAACTTTTAGGAATATGTATAGAAGGGGGCGTGGTCCGTCTGGTTAAGCGTGCGGCGGCGAGGGAAGTCGTCCCTCACCGGCCGTCGATGCTCATTTTTTTTGCGGCTCTGCTGCCTTCGGCGTTTCCTTGAGCGGCACCTTGAGGTAGGGATTCACGCAACCGATCTTCAGCGTTCGCGGCGGCGCCCAGCGCGAGTTGTTGCCGACCCGGTCGAGGATGCAGTAGGTCACGTCCAGCCGCAGATCCTCGCCGGCCTCGGTGATGATCGCCGGCGGCACCCAGACCTGAATCGGCTGGCCGACATCGGCAGGGGTGATGCGCGCCAGGTCCATCCGCACATCGCCCCAGCGCAGGGTGATGGCATCGCCGTCAGCCATGTTCAGGTACGGCTCGATGGTCAGTGGTACGCCACGCTTGATCTGGTTCGCGTTGACCCCCTGACGGCGAATGGTCTCGGGCAGGGTCACAGGGGCCAGTTGCTGGTTTTCGTCACCACACACCGCGGGGGGCTGCCCGCCGGGGCAGTCGAGTTTCACCGTGACGCGCGCCGCCGCCGACAGCGATGGCCCGTGCCCGACCCGCATGACCCGATAGTGGATGCGAGACGAACCGCTGGCGATGAAGCTTTCCGGCACTCGCAGGCTGATTGGGGCCGCGACGTCCTGTGCTGTCAGCAGGTGAGAAGCGACATAGCAGTTGTTCCAGAACAGTTCGATCAGGTCGCCGGTGTCCATCTCCGGGTAAGGCGGCACATCGACCAGCAGATGAGCCGCTGCCGCGAGGTTGATGCCATTGTTTCGGGATGGCGCCAGGCTCGGCGCGGCCAGTTCGGGGATGTGCGAAGTGCGGGTCATGAAGTCCTCTCCTTGAAGCCTTGCAGCGAAATCCGTTTCTGAAAGTTAAAATGGCGTTAATTGTCCGGTAATAAAAACAGGGTCGTTCGGCCATTCGTTATCGGGTCTTGGTCATGTTGTGGGGCGTGATGAGTGACTAGATAAAAGTTCGCTGAATGGCGTGTCAACGGACAGCGTTAGTTAATTGAAGAATTACGGATTTATCAGAAGCTTCCTACGCAGATAAGGCGCTCTACCTATTCCACCTGGCGAATCGGGCCACAGCTTTTGCCGGATTTTATTGTTCTGTCGTCGGTCTGTTTATACGGCTGGAAACTTGGAGGGGGCAAACTTTAATCGCGCCGAGACTGTTGCAGGACATATATATGTAATGCGGTCACTTGATTAAGTTTTTATTCGGGAGGGCGTAAGGCAAACTTCCATCCATGGAAGTTTATATTCAGGAAAGTTTACGGATCAGCCGTTGTTTCTGAACTTGCTGAGGAACTGTCGAGTGCGTTCTTCTTTCGGATTGGCAAACAACGCTTTCGCTTCGCCTTGTTCGACGATCACGCCTTTATCGAAAAACACCACGCGGTTGGCCACGTCACGGGCGAACGCCATTTCGTGGGTGACGATCACCATGGTGCGTTTCTCCTCGGCGAGGCCGCGGATGGTCGCCAGCACTTCACCTACCAGTTCCGGATCGAGGGCCGAGGTCGGCTCGTCGAACAGGATCACTTCCGGCTCCATCGCCAGCGCCCGGGCAATCGCCACGCGCTGTTGCTGGCCACCGGACAGGCGCCGTGGGTAGGCGTCTTCCTTGCCCGCCAGGCCAACCTTGGCCAGCAGCTTCTTGCCCAGGGCAATGGCTGCATCGCGAGGCGTCTTCTTGACCACGATCGGGCCTTCGATGACGTTTTCCAGGGCGGTGCGGTGCGGGAACAGGTTGAAGTTCTGGAACACGAAGCCCACATGCTGGCGCAGGTTGCGCACCAGGCTCTGCTGCTGGTTCAGCGGGCGGCTGGTATTGATCTCGATCTCGCCGACCTTGATCCGGCCGCTGGTGGGTTCCTCGAGGAAGTTCAGGCAACGCAGGAACGTGGTCTTGCCCGAGCCGCTGGGCCCGATGATTGCCACGACCTCGCCTTCCTTCACCTCCAGGTCAATGCCGTTGAGCACGACTTGACCCTTGAACTGCTTTGTCAGTTTTTCCACGACAATCATGGGGTCAGGACTCCTGGTCGTGCCGATTGACCCGCTCTTCCAACTTGTTCTGGAAGTGCGACAGCACCGTGGCCAGAATCCAGTAGATCAGCGCGGCGGCAAGATACATGGTGAAGACTTCGAAAGTCCGGGCGGTAATCAGCTGTGCCTGACGGAACAACTCCGGCACCTGAATGGTGGCGGCCAGTGCGGTGTCCTTGACCAGCGAAATGAAGCTGTTGCCCAGCGGCGGCAACGCCGTGCGCATCGCCTGCGGCAGGATGGCCCGGCGCAGGGTCTGCGCGCGGGTCATGCCGATGCTCGCAGCCGCTTCCCACTGGCCGCGTTCAATCGAGCCGATCGCGGACCGCAGGATTTCACAGGCGTAGGCGGCCATGTTCAGCGAGAAGCCGATCAGCGCCGCCGGCAGCGGGTCGAGTTCCATGCCCAATTGCGGCAAGCCGTAATAGATCACGAACAGTTGCACCAGCAACGGCGTGCCGCGAAAGAACGACACGTAGATGCGGGCCAGCCAGCTGACCGACTTGAAGCGCGACAGGCGCATCAACGCCAGGCCAAAGCCCAGCAGCAGGCCGAAGAACATGCCGCCCAGGCTAAGGATTACCGTGTAGTACGCGCCCTTCAACAGGAAGGGCGCGGAGTCCAGTGCGAGTTGGAAAGCTTCTTCCATTATTGGGTGACGTCAGCGTTGAAGTATTTCTTGGACAGCTTCTCAAGGGTGCCGTCGGCACGCAGTTCGTCGAGGGCCTTGTTCACGGCGGCCAGCAGTTCAGGTTCGCCTTTGCGCAGGGCAATACCCGCTTCCTGACGCGAGAAGGCTTCACCGGCAGCGACGGTTTTTGGCGCTTTCTGGGCGTATTCCAGCGCAGCCAGACGGTCGATCAGGATCGCGTCGGTACGGCCGTTGTTCAGGTCGGCGAACTTGGTCGGATCATCGTCGTAGGTGCGCACGTCGGCACCCGGCACGTTGGCGCGGACCCACTGTTCATAGTTGGTGCCCAGACCGACGCCGACTTTCTTGCCGGACAGGTCGGCGGCGGATTTGATGTTCAGCGCGGCTGCCTTGTCTTTCAGTACCAGTGCCTGAATCCCGGAAACGGTGTACGGCTCGGAGAAGTCGTACTTCTTCTTACGCTCTTCGGAGATGGTCACCTGGTTAACCACGACGTCCAGACGCTTGGATTCCAGGGCTGCGAGGATGCCGTCCCATTTGGTCGGCTGAATCTTGGCCTTCACGCCCAGCTTCTTGGCCAGGGCTTCGGACAGTTCGACTTCGAAACCCGACAGCTTGCCGTCGGCATCGACGAAGCTGAACGGTGGGTAAGTGCCTTCCAGGCCGACGTTGATAACGCCTTTGTCCTTGATCTGTTGCAGTTGCTCACCGGCAACGGCGCTGCTGATCAGACCGGCGCTCAGTGCCAGGCCCAGCGAACCTACCAGCAGATTTCGACGTAGTGCGGAAAGAATCATGACAAGCCCCTGTGTTTTCTTATGGAAGACGCTTTAGGAAAGTTGGCGAATCCGGGAATTGGACGACAGCGCTATCCTGCCTTAATGCAGCTTATGCGTCTCTCGCGAAATTCGCCTGCGGCGAGACTATATGACGGTTCTTTTAGAATGGAAAATAATGAATTTTCCATTTGTTATTCTTTTAATGAATATATATTCGAGCTGACGCTGAGCGTTCCCACGTCGGGCGCGGGAACGCGCTCAGGCCTACAGAAAATCCTTGTACGCGAACAACGCCGGGGCGCCGCCGGTGTGCAGGAAGATGATCGGGCCGTCGTCGAAACGCCCGCGACCGATGCCGTCGAGCAGCCCGGCCATGGCCTTGCCGGTGTAGACCGGATCGAGCAGCACGGCGTCCTGACTCGCCAGCAGTTTCACCGCCGCCAGTGTCCCGGCGTTCGGCTCGCCGTAGCGCGGGCCGAAGTATTCGTCCCACAACTCGACCTTGAAGCTGTCCGGCAGCGCCACACCCAGCAGGTCGGCGGTGCGTTCGGCCAGACCCTGAACTTTCGGGCGCTGATCTTCTTCGCTGCGCGAAACCGTCACGCCGATCACCGGCAGTTGTGGCAGGGCTTGGCTCAAGGCCAGCGCCAGACCGCTGTGAGTCCCTGCGCTGCCCGAGGCCAAAACGACGGCGGAAAATTGCAGCCCGGTGTCCTTGATCTGTTCCGCCAGCTCCAGACCGGCGCGCACGTAACCCAGCGCGCCGAGGGCGTTGGAGCCACCGATCGGTACCAGATACGGCTTCTTGCCGTTGCTGCGCAGGCGCACGGCGAGGGCTGCCAGTTGTTCGTCGGCGTTGTCGAGGTTGTCGACCAGTTCGACCTTGGTGTCGAACAGGTCCAGCAGCAGGCGGTTGCCGTTGCCGGTGTAGTTGCTGTCGTCGGTGCCCAGCGGGTTTTCCAACAGCGCCACGCAGCCCAGGCCCAGTTTGGCGGCCAGTGCGGCGGTCTGGCGAACGTGGTTCGATTGCAGTGCGCCGGCGGTGATCAGCGTATCCGCGCCTTGGGCGATGGCATCGGCGGCAAGGTATTCGAGCTTGCGCAGCTTGTTGCCGCCCATGGCCAGCGGCGTCAGGTCATCGCGTTTGATGTAGACATCGCGGCCGAGCCAGGTGGACAGGCGCTCGAGTTTTTCCAGTGGGGTCGGTTGGCCGAGCAGGTCGAGGCGGTTGAAGCGTTGCAGCTGTTGTTTGATCGGTTGTGTGGCCATGGTTCCGTACTGATGCAAGGAGATGTCAGGACTATATGCACGCCGATTTACCGGGGCAACCGCCAATCGCTTATAGCCAAATGTGCTTAAGCCAGCACTATCGGTTCTTAATTCGCTCCCGTGGGCTTGCCGTAAAGTAGTCGCCGTTGACGCGGCCAGACAGTCCGGCCGCCCGTGAGGAGTCTTTACCGTGAGCGAGCGTTCCAGCCATTGGCAATTGCAGACCATCGTCAGCCAGCTGCGTACCGCGCGGGATCAGTGGCGGGCACAAAATGGCCGTGCTTCCGGCGAGCAGGGCGGGCGCGAATTGCCGTCCCGTGATGCGATGGCGCAGATCCTTGAAGCCCTGTGCGGGGCATTGTTCCCGATGCGACTGGGCCCGGTTGATCTACGAGAAGAAAGCGAAGATTTTTATGTCGGCCACACGCTCGACGTTGCGTTGAATGCACTGCTGACCCAGGCTCGACTCGAGCTGCGTTACGTCGCCCGTCACAGCGCCCAGGCCGACACTGAAGTCGAGGCCGAAGCCATCCGGATCATCCAGGATTTCGCCCTCGCACTGCCGGGCCTGCGCAGCCTGCTCGACACCGATGTGCTGGCCGCCTACCACGGCGACCCGGCGGCGCGCAGCGTCGATGAAGTGCTGCTGTGCTATCCGGGGATTCTGGCGGTGATTCACCATCGTCTGGCCCACCATTTGTATCGTGCAGGCCTGCCGCTGCTGGCGCGGATCAGCTCGGAAATCGCCCACTCGGCGACCGGCATCGATATTCACCCGGGCGCGCAGATCGGCCGCAGTTTCTTCATCGACCATGGGACCGGCGTGGTGATCGGCGAGACCGCGATCATCGGCGAGCGCGTCAGGATTTACCAGGCGGTGACCCTCGGCGCCAAACGCTTCCCGGCGGACGAGGACGGCCAGTTGCAGAAAGGCCATCCACGCCATCCGATCGTCGAGGACGATGTGGTGATCTACGCCGGGGCGACGATTCTCGGGCGGATCACCATCGGCAAAGGCTCGACCATCGGCGGCAATGTGTGGCTGACCCGCAGCGTGCCGGCCGGGTGCAACCTGACCCAGGCCAATCTGCAGCATGATGACGGGACGCAGAAGTAATTTTTCTGTCTGATTGTTCCCGCGCAACGCGGGAACGATCGTCCTCGCCACAGCGTCATAACCCCTCTTGAGCTAGCGTACGAAAGGTACCGCTGAGCCCTGCGATTAGTCCTGAGCGTACTATCCATGTTTAACTTGAACGTTCATTCAAGTTAAACCGGCGGTTCGCTGCCCGCTCACAACAGGAGGCTTGCCTTTGCTGAGTCCGATCATTTCAGCCATTTTCCAACCCCTTGAGGTGCACCGTTCATGAGTGCATCGTCCACCCCCGCCAGCGGTCTGGTGCGCATGAATCCGCCGGTGTTCTGGTTCGCCGCGACGGTGATCCTGCTGTTCGGCCTGACGGTCATCGCCATGCCGGAACAGGCCGGCGCCTGGCTTCTCGAAGCGCAAAACTGGGCGGCCAATACGGTCGGCTGGTACTACATGCTCGCGATGACCCTGTATCTGGTCTTCGTGGTGGTCACCGCGTTATCGGGCTACGGCAAGATCAAACTCGGTGCCGACCACGACGAACCCGAATTCAGTTACCTGTCCTGGGCCGGCATGCTGTTCGCCGCCGGGATCAGCATCACGCTGTTTTTCTTCTGCGTATCCGAGCCGCTGACCCACATGCTTCAGCCGCCGCAAGGCGAGGCCGGCACCCCGGAGGCGGCGCGTCAGGCGATGCAGATTCTGTTTCTGCACTGGGGCCTGCACGGCTGGGGCGTGTTCGCCTTTGTCGGCATGGCGCTGGCGTATTTCGCTTATCGGCACAATCTGCCACTGGCCCTGCGTTCGGCGCTGTACCCGCTGATCGGCAAACGCATCAACGGCCCCATCGGCTACGCGGTGGACGGCTTCGGCATCATCGCCACGGTGTTCGGCCTCGGTGCGGACATGGGCTTCGGCGTGCTCCATCTCAACTCCGGTCTGGACTACCTGTTCGGCATCGCCCACACCCAGTGGATTCAGGTCGGCCTGATCACGCTGATGATGGGCGCAGCGATCATCGTCGCCGTCTCCGGTGTGGATAAAGGCGTGCGGGTCATGTCCGACATCAACATGCTGCTGGCCTGTGCGCTGCTGCTGTTCGTGTTGTTCGCCGGCCCCACCCAGCATTTGCTCAACACCCTGATCCAGAATCTGGGCGACTACCTCGGCGCGTTGCCGATGAAGAGTTTCGACCTCTACGCCTACGACAAACCGAGCGACTGGCTCGGCGGCTGGACGGTGTTCTACTGGGCCTGGTGGATTGCATGGTCGCCGTTCGTAGGCCTGTTCATCGCACGGATTTCCCGTGGCCGGACAATCCGCGAATTCGTCTTCGGCGTGCTGCTGATTCCGCTCGGTTTCACCCTGGCGTGGATGTCGATCTTCGGCAACAGCGCCATCGACCAAGTGCTCAACCACGGTATGTCGGCGCTGGGCATGTCGGCCCTCGACAACCCGTCGATGACCCTCTACCTGCTGCTGGAAACCTATCCGTGGAGCAAGACCGTCATCGCGGTGACGGTGTTCATCAGCTTCGTGTTCTTCGTCACCTCCGCCGACTCCGGCACCGTGGTGCTCTCGACCCTGTCGGCCAAGGGCGGCAACCCGGATGAAGACGGGCCGAAATGGCTGCGGGTGTTCTGGGGCGCGATGACCGCGCTGGTGACCAGTGCGCTGCTGTTCTCCGGCAGCATCGATGCGCTGAAGTCGGCGGTGGTGCTGACCTCGTTGCCGTTCTCGCTGATTCTGCTGCTGATGATGTGGGGCCTGCACAAGGCGTTCTATCTGGAGTCGCAGAAGCAGATCGCGCAACTGCATTCCCTGGCGCCGGTGTCCGGCTCACGGCGTGGCAAGGGCGGCTGGCGTCAGCGTCTGAGCCAGGCCGTGCACTTCCCGTCGCGCGACGAGGTGTACCGCTTCATGGACACCACGGTGAAACCGGCCATCGAAGAAGTGACGGCCGTGTTTGCCGAGAAAGGCCTGAACGTGGTCACCCAACCGGATCCGGCGCACGACAGCGTCAGTCTGGAAATCGGACACGGCGAGCAGCACCCGTTTATTTATCAGGTGCAGATGCGCGGCTACTTCACGCCGTCGTTCGCCCGCGGAGGCATGGGCTCCAAGCAGCTCAACAATCGCCGCTACTACCGCGCCGAAGTGCATCTGAGCGAGGGCAGTCAGGACTACGATCTGGTCGGTTACACCAAAGAGCAGATCATCAACGACATCCTCGACCAGTACGAACGGCACATGCAGTTCCTGCATCTGGTGCGTTGATCGGGGCAGGGCGCCGGGACGCTTTCAGGTCTCGGCGCTCAGCACCATGAACAACACCATCGCCGCCAGCGGCACGCCATACACGGCGCTGCCGATCGCAATCTCCGTCCCCAGCGGCTGCCCGGCGTGCACCACGCCGACCGCACCATTGATCACCGTCAACGCCAGCCACAACGCCGCGAAACCATAGGCCAGCGTCTGCCGACTGAAACCGATGCGCTCGCCGATGTAGAACATCAGCGCCAGCAGGATCAGGCCGAAGAAGATGATGATTGCGGTGTGCATGGGGAGGCCTGCGGCATAGTCGGTGTTTGGTCGGGCGCCTTCGCGGGCAAGTCGAATCGTCGCACCGCCGCTCCCACAAGGGTTCTGTGTCCTCCACAGATTCTGTACGCAACACAGAACCTGTGGGAGCGGGCTTGCCCGCGAAGGCGCCACCTCGGTTTCATTTAGAGCATAGCCAAACCCGCCCACGCCATATTCGTCAGATACTTTCCCGCTCAATGACTGTGCATTGCAGCAGATTCAACCGCTGCACCTCATCACTCGGCAGCACGCCCAGACTTTCCAGCACCCGCGTCGCCGCCAGTACACCGATCTCCAGCGCGGGCGGTTTGATGGTGCTCAGGCTCGGCAGCAGCATTTCGGCGAACGGGTAGTCGCCGAAGCCGAGGACGGCGCAGTCTTCGGGGATCTTAAGGCCGGCGCGTTGTCCGGCGAGCAGGCCGCCGGCGGCGAGGTTGTCGTTGGCGAAGATGATCGCGTCCGGGCGGGGTGAGGCGTTCATCAGCGCTTGCATCGCTTGCTTGCCGGCCTCGAACGGGGCTCGATCGGTGTCGGGTGCGAATACCCAGGGCTCAAGTCCTAGCTCACGCACGGTCGCCGCATAACCGTCGCGGCGCTCCAGTGCGCTGAAGTCGCCGGGTGCGCTGTTCTGCACGAAGGCGATTCGCCGGTAGCCTTTGTCATGCAGATAACGAGCGGCACTGACCCCCACTTCAAAGTGCGAAAAGCCGATCTGCATCGGCTCGCGATCCGGTTGGTAATCCCAGGTTTCAACCACCGGAATATCCGCTTCGGCGAGCATCTTTTCCGTGCCCGCGCTGTGGAAGTGACTGGTGACCACCAGCGCCGCCGGCGACCAGCCGAGGAACGCCCGCACGGCGTTTTCTTCCTGCTCGGTGCTGAAGTAACTCGATGCCAGCAACAGCTGATAACCGTGACGGCTGAGGGTGTCGCTGAAGCCCTGAATGGTGTTGGCAAAGATCGGCCCGGAGATGTTCGGGATCACCATGCCGACGATTTTCCCCCGTGCAGAGGCGAGTCCGCCGGCCACCAGATTCGGCACATAACCCAGTTCGGCGACCACCGCCGCGATCCGTTCGCGACGCTCGGGCGAGACCTGTTCCGGCTGGTTGAAATAGCGCGACACGGTGATCGCCGAAACACCGGCCTGGCGCGCCACCGCGTTGAGGGTCACGCGGCCGGCGCCACGGCGTTTGCGGGGCTTTTCTTCGCTCAAGGCTCGACCCTTCTTAAAAACCAAAACGCATATAAAAGTAATTTTTCAGTATTGGACGGTCTATGTCCGGCTTGCCAATACTGGCGATGTTAGCGCTAACAATGCGCGTTGTCTGCTACTCGCTCGAGCGAATGCCCAAGACACCGAGACAGGCGCTGTCGTCGCAGAACGGCAGCGGTTCAGGGCAACTTTCCGAGCGGGCAAACATGCACAACATTCCTGGGGCGACACACAAACTGGCGCAATCGATCCGCGCTGCGGGCTGGCTAATCACCGGGCTGGCTGCGCTGCCGCTGCCGGCCGCGTTCGCCGCCGACAGCACCGATCAGGAGCCGACACTCAAGTCCGTCACGGTCACCGCCACCCGCCGCGAAGAGTCGCTGCAAAAGGTCCCGGTGGCGGTGTCGGTGATCGACGGCGAGCAGTTGGAACGCGACAACCGCAACAGCGTGGCGAGTATCGTCCAGCAAGTGCCGTCGCTGAATTTCCGCACCGGCGCATCGAACAAGGACACCTCGTTGTTCGTGCGTGGCGTGGGGACGATTTCCACCTCGCCAGGCGTCGAGCCGACCGTGGCCACGGTGATCGATGGCGTGGTCTATGCCCGTCCCGGCCAGTCCACTCTGGATCTGCTGGACTTGGAACGCGTCGAAGTTCTGCGCGGCCCGCAAGGCACGCTGTTCGGCAAGAACGCTTCGGCCGGCGTGCTGAACATCACCAGCAAGGCGCCGACCGCCGAGACCCACGGCTACATCGATCAGTCGTACTACAGCGGCAACGAAAGCCGCACCCGTTTCGGCATCGGCGGCAGTCTGATTCCGGACACGCTCAAGGGCTCGATCAGCACCTTGTTCGGCACGTACGACGGCAACGTCGACAACCAGCACAACGGTCAGGAGGTCAACGGCTATAACCATCGTGGCGTGCGCGGCAAACTGGAATTCACCCCGAACGACGACATCACCTTCACCCTGATCGCCGACTACATGCAGTCCCACGATGACGGCCCCAACGGCGTCGTGACCAAGGCTCTGACCCCGGCTTTCGCCAATGCGTTGAGCCCGGTCAGTGCCACCAGCCACAACCGCGACATCAACACCGACACCCGTTCCCACGTCGAGGACACCAACAAGGGCCTGTCCGGCCAGCTCGATTGGCAACTGGGGGATTACACCCTGACCTCGATTACCGCGTGGCGCGGCTGGGACAACACTCAGTATCAGGATGGCGACCGCCTCGGCAGGGTGACGGCTGCGTTCTCCGGCACGGCGGACAAGGGCGATCTGGCCTTCGATCAGTACTCGCAGGAGCTGCGGCTGGCGTCGCCGAAAGGCGAGTTCCTCGAATACGTCGGCGGCCTGTTCTACATGCACGGCAAGGACGAGGAAACCTATCAGCGCACCCTGACGACCACCACGCGCACTGATCGCGGCGTCGCCGATTACAGCACCACCAGCGACAGCTATGCGGTGTTCGGCGAGAGCACGCTGAATTTCACCTCGGACTTTCGTGGCATCGCCGGCCTGCGCTACACCCACGACGATCTCGAATACGATCACCGTCGCGTCTCCACGTCCGCCACCACCGTCAGCGGCATTCAACCGGCCACCCGCAGTTCCGGTTCGGTGGACGAGGACGGCTGGTCCGGCCGGCTCGGTTTGCAGTACGACCTGAGCGATACCGTCACCACCTACCTGACTTACTCGCGCGGCTACAAAGGCCCGGCCTACAACGTGTTCTTCAACATGCAGCCGCGCGATACCGAAGCGCTGAAACCGGAAACCTCCAACACCTGGGAGGCGGGGATCAAAGCCTCGTCCTGGAACAATCGCCTGACAACCAACCTGGCGGTTTTCCACAGCGACTACGACAACTATCAGGCGAACTTTTTCGACACCGTCGCCGGGCAAGTCGTAACGCGCCTGATCAACGCCGGCAGCGTCAGCACCGAGGGTGTGGAACTTGATTTCGCCCTGCAGGCGACCCAGCAACTGAAGTTCTCCGGCGCGCTGGCCTACACCCGCGCCCGCATCGACGAGTTCGCCTGCCCGGCGGGCGCGGCGGCGTCGTGCAATGTCAACGGCAAGCCGCTGCCGTTCAGCCCGGACTGGAAAAGCTACGTGCGGGCCGACTACACCATCCCGCTGGATAACGGCCTGGATATCGAACTCGGCACCGACTACAGCTGGCAGAGCGAAGTGCAGTACGACATCAGCCAGAACGCCGACACCAAGCAGGGCGCCTACGGTCTCTGGAATGCCAGCGTGGCCCTGGCCGATTACACCAATGGCTGGCGCGTGGCATTGCTGGGCAAGAACCTCACCGACAAGTCGTATTCGCCATTGCTCGCCAGCGGTGGCAACTACATCTACCGCGCCGTACCTCGCGACGACGAGCGCTACTTCGGTGTGCAACTGCGCAAGGACTTCTGAGATGAGCAGACAGCTGAAACTCGGCGCGTTCCTCATGGCCACCGGGCACCACGTCGCCGCGTGGCGTCACCCGAATGTGCCGGCTAACGCCGGGCTGGATTTCGCCCACTACAAACGCCTGGCGCAGATTGCCGAGGCGGCGAAGTTCGACACCTTGTTCGTCGCCGACAGCGTCGCCGCCCCGACCCAGGACATCGCCAGCCGCATGGCCCGTTCCGATCATTTCGAGCCGCTGACCTTGCTCTCGGCACTGAGCGCAGTGACCGAGCACATCGGCCTGATCGCCACCGCCACCACCAGCTACAACGAGCCGTACCACGTGGCGCGTAAATTCGCTTCGCTCGATCACCTGTCCGGCGGGCGGGCGGGGTGGAATCTGGTGACCTCCGACAACGCCGCCGAAGCGCAGAATTTCGGCCGCGACGAACACATCGGCCATGCCGAACGCTACAGCCGCGCCCGGGAATTTCATCAGGTGGTCACCGGGCTTTGGGACAGTTGGCAGGACGACGCCTTCATTCGCGACAAGGCCAGCGGCGCCTATTACGACCCGGAAAAACTGCACGTGCTGAACCACGTTGGCGAGCACTTCCGGGTCAAAGGCCCGCTGAATGTCGCGCGTTCGCCACAGGGTCAGCCGGTGATCGTGCAGGCCGGCTCGTCGGAAACCGGGCGTGAACTGGCGGCGCAGACGGCCGAAGTGGTGTTCACCGCGCAGACCTCACTGGCCAGCGCTCAGGCGTTTTACGCCGATCTCAAGGGACGCTTGCCGAAGTACGGACGCAGTGCCGATTCGCTGAAAATCATGCCCGGCGTGTTTGTCGTGGTCGGGCAGACGGAAGCCGAAGCGCAGGAAAAATGTGAAACGTTTCAGCAATTGGTCGAACCCGAGGTGGGCATCGCCCTGCTTGGGCGTATGCTGGGCAACTTCGATCTGTCGAAGTACCCGCTGGACGGGCCGCTGCCGGAATTGCCGCTGACTGACAGCGGCCAGCAAAGCCGACAGAAACTGCTGACCGAACTGGCCGGCCGCGAGCATCTGACCCTGGCCGAACTGGGCCGCAGAATCGCTGGCGGTCGCGGGCATTACAGCGTCGTCGGTACACCGGCGCAGATTGCCGACCGTTTGCAGGAATGGTTCGAGCAGGGCGCGGCGGACGGTTTCAACGTGCTGGTGCCACACCTGCCCGGCGGGCTCGAAGACTTCGCCAACGGCGTGGTCCCGGAACTGCAACGGCGTGGGCTGTTCAGAACCGAATACGAGGGCCGGACCTTGCGCCAGAACCTTGGCCTCGCCCGGCCCGGCAACAGATTTGCGTAGCAATCGACACCTGATTCAAGACCGACAAGAGAGGATTCGATGACTTACACCGCTGCCGAAAACCGCTATGACTCCATCCCTTACCGCCGCGTCGGACGCAGCGGTCTGGTGCTGCCGGCGCTGTCCCTGGGCCTGTGGCACAACTTCGGCGACAGCACGCCGATCGACACCCAGCGCTCGTTGCTGCGCACGGCGTTCGACCTGGGCATCAACCACTTCGACCTGGCCAACAACTATGGCCCGCCCTACGGCAGCGCCGAGATCAACTTCGGCCGTTTGCTGCGCGAAGACTTCAAGCAGTACCGCGATGAACTGATCATCTCCAGCAAGGCCGGTTGGGACATGTGGCCCGGCCCTTACGGCCAGGGTGGCGGTTCGCGCAAATACGTGCTGGCCAGCCTCGACCAGAGCCTGCAACGCCTGGGCCTGGACTATGTGGATATTTTCTATTCGCACCGCTTCGACCCGGACACGCCACTGGAAGAAACCGCCAGCGCCCTTGCCACGGCGGTGCAGCAGGGCAAGGCGCTGTACATCGGCATCTCGTCGTACTCCGGAGTGAAAACCCGCGAAATCGCCGCATTGCTCAAAGAGTGGAAAGTGCCGCTGCTGATCCACCAACCGGCCTACAACCTGCTCAACCGCTGGGTGGAAAAGGACCTGCTCGACACCACCGACGAGCTCGGCACTGGCGTGATTGCCTTCACCCCGCTGGCGCAGGGTCTGCTGACCGACAAATACCTCAACGGCGTGCCGGCGGATGCGCGGGTCAACCGTCCGGGCGGTGGTTCTTTGCAGGCTTCGCACTTGTCCGAGGCCAACATCGCTCACGTTCGGGCGCTGAACGAGATCGCCAAGCGTCGTGGCCAGAGCCTGGCGCAACTGGCATTGGCGTGGACACTGCGGGATCCGCGGGTGACTTCGGCGCTGATCGGCGCGAGCCGGCCGGAGCAGATTGTCGAGAACGTCGGGGCGTTGAAGAATCTGAGCTTCAGTGCTGAGGAACTGGCGGAGATTGACCGGTTTGCCCAGGAGGGCGGGATCAATCTTTGGGAGAAGCCTTCGACGGCGGAGTGATCGAAACTGGGGCGGGTCAGATAGATCCCCCCTCACCCCAGCCCTCTCCCCAAGGGGGGGGCGAGGGGGAAAGGGAGCAAATCTCCGTGCTTTTCAAACCCGAGTTCGATTCGATATTTCAGGTCGGTGTATAGCGACAAAACACCTCGGTCAGTCCCCTCTCCCTCCGGGAGAGGGTTAGGGTGAGGGGGGCTCTTGATTTTGCTCTGGCGTTAAAGGCTCAGCGAAAAAACGGCACATCCCCCAACACCGTAGCCCGCTGCATCACCCGCCGCGCCGGCCGGTAGTCATCCACCGCGTAATGTTGCGTCACGCGGTTGTCCCAGAACGCAATGTCGTCCTTCTGCCAGCGCCAGCGAATGGTGAACTCCGGCCGCGTCGCATGCGCGAACAAGAACTTCAACACCGCTTCGCTCTCGGTCTCCGACAGCTCATTGATCTTCGACGTGAACCCTTCGTTGACGAACAGCGAACGCCGTCCGCTCACCGGGTGCGTGCGAATCACCGGATGCGAGAGCGGTGGATTCTTGCGCCGCGCCTCTTCCCACTGCGCCAGTGCCTGCGGCGTGTTGCCATAGCGCTCCAGCGGAAACGAGCGGGTGAAGTCGTGAGTCGCGGTCAGCCCCTCGAGCAGCGCTTTCATCGGCGCCGAGAGCGCTTCATACGCAGCAATTCCGCTGGCCCACAACGTGTCGCCACCAAACTCCGGCAACAGCTTGGCGCTGAGCACCGCACCCATGGCCGGGGTCGGCAGGAAGGTCACGTCGGTGTGCCAGATCGCGTTGTCGCGCACGTCGGTGACGGCGGTGTCGAGGATCAGCACTTCCGGTTGTTCCGGCACGTTCGGGTAGATCGGGTGAATGTGTAAGTCGCCGAAATAGTGGGCGAAGCGCGCCTGTTGCGAAGGTTCGATCGGCTGATTGCGAAAGAACAGCACTTGAAACTTGAGCAGCGCCTGCTCGATGGCGTCGCGCTGTTCCTGGTTCAGCGGCTGGCTGATGTCGACGCCGCTGATCTGTGCGCCGAGGGCCGAGCTTAACGGGGTGATGTTCAGGCTGCTCATGGTGGTTCTCTTCAATTCCGGGGCCCCGAAACTGTCGGGGTAGTCAGTGCTGAAAAATCAGTGGGCCTGGCCGTGCCACGGCACCAGTTTGCGTTGCAGGGCGCGCAGGCCCATCTCCATAGCGAAGGCGATCAGGGCGATGACCAGAATCCCCAGCACCACCACATCGGTGACCAGGAACTGCGCAGCCGACTGCACCATGAAGCCCAGGCCGCTGGTGGCCGCGATCAGTTCGGCGGCGACCAGCGTCGACCAACCCACACCCAGGCCAATGCGCACACCGGTCAGAATGTCCGGCAGGGCGCTTGGCAAAATCACATGGCGGATCAGTTGTGCGCGAGTGGCGCCCAGCGACTGTGCGGCGCGCAATTTGGCCGGGTCGACGGTGCGCACACCGGTGGCGGTGGCAATCGCGATCGGAGCGAAAATCGCCAGATAGATCAGCAGCACTTTCGACAACTCACCGATGCCGCACCAGATCACGATCAGCGGCAGATAAGCCAGTGGCGGAATCGGCCGGTAGAACTCGATCAGCGGATCCAGCACGCCACGGGCGATGCGGTTGGCGCCGATGGCAATGCCCACCGGCACTGCGGTCAAAATCGCAAAACCCAGGCCCAGACCGATGCGGCTCAGGCTCGCGCCCAAGTGCTGCCACAACGTCGAATCCATATAACCCGTGGTCGCCAGCAACCAGCCTTTTTGCAGCACGGCGGACGGTGGCGGCAGGAACAGCGGTTCGATCAGGCCGGTGGCCGTGACGGCCCACCAGATCACCAGCAACGCGAACAGGGTCAACAGGCTGATCCAGCGAGTGCTGAGGCTGCGACGCACGGGAATCACCGCCGACGTGGCGGCGGGTTTCACGGCGGTGGCGGAAACGTCGTAACTGCTCATGCGCGCTCCTGCCGCTGAACGGCGCTGCGTTGCGAGAACACTTTGGCCAGCACGTGCTCGCGGGTTTCGATGAAGCGCGGATCGGACTTGATCGCCCGCGCCGATTCGCCGGCGGCGTAGCGCTGGCCGAAGTCGAGGTGCAGACGCTCGACGATCTGCCCCGGATTCGGCGCCAGCAGAATCAGGTCAGTGGCGAGGAACACCGCTTCTTCAATGTCGTGGGTAATCAGGAACACCGGCTTGGCGGTGCGTTGCCAGACTTGCAGCAACAGCTCCTGCATCTGTTCGCGGGTGAAGGCATCGAGGGCGCCGAAGGGCTCGTCCATCAGCAACACACGCGGGTCCGCCGCGAGGGCGCGGGCCAGGCCGACACGTTGCTTCTGGCCGCCGGAAAGCTGCCAGATGCGACGGTGTTCAAAACCGGAAAGATCGACCAGCGCGAGCATTTCCCGGGCGCGCTGTTCGCGTTTGTCCTTGGCCACACCGGCCAGTTCCAGACCGAAGGCAACGTTGGCCAGCACGTCCTGCCAGGGCAGCAGAGCGTCGTCCTGGAACACCACACCGCGTTCGGCGCTCGGGCCTTTGACCGGCACGTTGTCGAGGGTGATGCGGCCGGCGCTCGGTTCGACGAAGCCGGCAATCAGGTTCAACAGCGAAGTCTTGCCACTGCCGGACGGGCCGAGGGCCACCAGCAATTGCTGAGGGCCGAGGGTCAGGGAAATGTCGGACAGTACCGGTTCCGGGCTGCCGGGATACTGTGCGCTGATGCGCTCCAGCTGTAGCAAGGCCATCGCGATTCACTCCCGATCAGTTGGTGATGTACTTGGCGCTGACGTACGGCGCGTAGTCCGGCAGTACCGCTTCGACCTTGCCTTGCTCCTTGAGGAACGTGGCGGTGTCGGTGATGGCTTTGGTGGTCGGAGCGCCGAGGTCGCTGACTTGATCCGCTGCCAGTGGGTAGACGTTGCCTTGCAGCAGCAATGGGATGTCGCTGGCCTTGGCGCCGGAGAGCTTCACCAGCTTGTCGACGTTGCTCTGGTTGGCGAGCCAGGCTTTCGGATCCTTGCGGTAGTCGGCGTAGGCGTCGAGGGTGACCTTGGCGAAGGCGGTGACGATTTCCGGGTGCTTCTCGGCGAAGTCCTTGCGCACGATCCAGGCGTCGAAGGTCGGCGCGCCGAACTTGGCCAGTTCACCGGAAGTGATCAGCACTTTGCCGTTTTCCTTGGCCACACCCAGCGCTGGATCCCAGACGTAGGTGGCGTCGATGTCACCGCGTTTCCACGCAGCAATGATCGCTGGCGGGGCGAGGTTGAGGACGGTGACTTTCGATGGATCGATGTTCCAGTGCTTCAGCGCGGCCAGCAGGCTGTAGTGACCGGTGGACACGAACGGCACGGCGATTTTCTTGCCGACCAGATCCTGCGGCGTCTTGATGCCGGAGCCGTCACGGGCGACCAGTGCTTCGGCGGCGCCGATCTGGGTGGCGATGAGGAAGGTTTCCACCGGAACTTTGCGGGTGATCGCGGCGGTCAGCGGGCTGGAACCGAGGTAGCCGATCTGCACGTCACCGGACGCGATGGCGGCAATGATGTCGGCGCCGTTATCGAATTTGCGCCAGTTGATGTCAGCCTTGATGGCTTTCTCGTAGGCACCGTCGGCCTGGGCGACTTTCGCCGGGTCAACGGTGGTCTGGTAGGCGACGGTGAGGTCGGCGGCCTGAGCCAGGAAACTCGCAGCGGCCAGAGAGGCCACGGCCAGCAGGCGAAGCGGGAAATTCAGTTTCATTGAAGAGCTCCATATCAGGCGACCGAGCGTCGGCGTGAAAGGAGACTAAATGATCTAAGAATCTAAAAATAAATAACTTTTTAGAATGAGCTTATGAGCGGAAAAATCTAAGGGAGAGAACGTGATAGTTGGGAGAGAAGGTGATCGTTCCCACGCTCTGCGTGGGAACGATCAAAGATCACGGATGGAAGCGATCAGTTACTGATCGCCAGAATGCTCGCCTGATACGACCCGACAAACACGTCGAAATCGCCAACTTCGTTTTGCTCCAGCTCAGCCTGCTGCGCCAGCGAAGACCGCGCCAGTTCTTCAAACTTCGCCTGTTCCTCAGCCGCCAACGGCTCGCTGCGGAAGAACTCGGCATGGGCCTGGCTCTGGCGCAGGGAGAATTGCGCGAAGCTTTCCTTGTGCGCTGCCATCGCCGCCAGCACCTGGGCCGAAGGCGTCAGGGACGAATCCTTAACCTTGGCCAGTTGCGCATCGAGTGCCTTGCTGTGGGCATCGCCGCCGTGGCTTTGATCCAGCAGCGCCGCCAGCGGAGCGATTTTTTCCAGCAGTTCGGCGGCCCATTCCTTCAGCTCGACCGGTTGGCCGTCGCGCTGCAATTGCAGGCCCGGACGACGACCTTCCTTGACCACGCTGAGGAAGTTGGAGGTGGCGTTGCCGCAGGAGTTGTTGGTCAGCAGCGGGCTTTCGTTCAGCGCGCAGTACAGCAGGAACGCGTCGAGGAAGCGCGACTCGGTGAGGTCGATGCCCATTGGCAGGAACGGGTTGATGTCCAGGCAGCGCACTTCGACGTACTGGATGCCACGGGCCATCAGGGCCTGGATCGGACGCTCGCCGGTGTAGGTCACGCGTTTCGGGCGGATGTTCGAGTAGTACTCGTTTTCGATCTGCAGGATGTTGGTGTTCAGTTGCACCCACTCGCCATCCTGGTGCGTGCCGACTTCGACATACGGCGCGTACGGCGTCGCCACCGCTTTGCGCAGGCTGTCGGTGTAGCTCGCCAGGTCGTTGTAGCAAGGTGTCAGACCGGCCTGGGCGTTGCTCTGGTAACCGAGATCGCTCATGCGCAGGCTGGTGGCGTAGGGCAGGTACAGGGTGTCCGGATCCAGCTGTTCCAACTGGTGCGCACGACCGCGCAGGAAACCCGCGTCCAGCGCCGGCGAAGCACCGAACAGGTACATCAGCAGCCAGCTGTAGCGGCGGAAGTTACGGATCAGCGCGATATAGGAAGACGACTGGAAATCCCGGTCGGTGCCGACGAAGCCTTCGGCTTCCTTGAGCAGCGGCCAGAGCTTTTCCGGCAGGGAGAAGTTGTAGTGAATCCCGGCGATGCACTGCATGGTCTTGCCGTAACGCAGGGCCAGACCCTTGCGGTAGACGTACTTGAGCTGACCGATGTTGGAGGTACCGTAATAGGCGATCGGGATGTCTTCCTCGGCCGGCAACGGGCACGGCATCGATGGACTCCACAGGTACTCGTTGCCGAGCTTGCTGTAGGCGAAGCGATGAATCTTGTCCAGGCTCGCCAGGGTGTCGGCAGGGTCTGGCAGGGCGGGCGTGATGAACTCCAGCAGCGACTCGGAATAGTCGGTCGTGATCTGTTCGTTGGTCAGCGCGGAACCCAGGGCTTCAGGGTGCGGCGTTTGGGCCAGGCGGCCTTCGCCGGTCACGCGCAGGCATTCACGTTCGATACCGTGAAGGCACTGCTCAAGCAGAGAGAGGTTAGCGCGCTCGCCGAGCAGAGCCAGGCGGCGGTTGAGAAGTTCGCTCAATTTGGATTCCTTCACGCGTCAGTCGCCCCAATATGGGGGTGGGCAGGACGGTCTACAAGGGTGAAGTTGAAACTGGCGTTTTCGCCTGGTTTTCGGGCCATGAAAGCCCCATTGGAAACGCCAACTTCAGTCCCTGAATCTGGCAGACGCGGGCGAGGAAAACTCCGACGCTGCGATCACAGCGCCGAAATTAACTCAAAATGATGAACAACATCTACAGGACAGCGAACGTGCCTTGCGCTTTTGCGACCAGTTTGTCGCCCTGCATCACGTCGGCTTCGACCACCAGCGTGCGCCGGCCCGGGTGGATCACCCGCGCCGTGCACATCACCTCGCCTTCAGAGACGGCGCGGATGTAGTTGATCTTGCACTCGATGGTCGCGCTCTGCAGGTCGAAGCCGTGGGTGCTGGAACAGGCCAGCCCCATGGCGATATCCACCAGACTGAACAACGCGCCACCGTGCAGCTTGCCACCGCGGTTGCGCAGTTCGGGTTCCAGCACCAGGGCGACTTGCGCCACCCCGGTTTCCAGGCTGTGCAGGCGGCAGCCCAACAGCTTGAAAAACGCGCTCTCGACGAGCCCGGCCGGCATATCCATCAGCGTTTCTTCAACTGCTTGGCGTTGGCAAACAACGACGCCATCGCGTTATTGGCTGGAGCCGCCGGGGTGCTTTCCTTGCGTGGCGCCGAACCTTGCGACTGGCGTGGTGCCGAGCCCGGACGCGAGCCACGGGCACCGTCGATCTTCTCGCCCGGGGTGTCGCTCATGCGCATCGACAGGCCGACGCGTTTGCGCGGGATGTCGACTTCCATGACCTTCACTTTCACCACGTCGCCGGCCTTCACGGCTTCGCGCGGATCCTTGATGAATTTCTCCGACAGCGCCGAAATGTGCACCAGACCGTCCTGATGCACGCCGATGTCGACGAATGCACCGAACGCGGTCACGTTGGTCACCACGCCTTCGAGGATCATCCCCAGTTGCAGGTCCTTCAGGTCCTCGACGCCTTCCTGGAACTCGGCGGTCTTGAACTCCGGACGCGGGTCTCGGCCCGGTTTTTCCAGCTCTTGCAGGATGTCGGTAACGGTTGGCAGACCGAAGGTCTCGTCGGTGAATTTCTTCGGATCCAGACGCTTGAGGAACGCGGCGTCGCCGATCAGCGAGCGAATGTCGCGGTCGGTTTCAGCGGCGATGCGTTGCACCAGCGGATAGGCTTCCGGGTGAACGGCCGAGGAATCCAGTGGGTTGTCGCCGTTCATCACACGCAGGAAGCCGGCGGCCTGTTCGAAGGTTTTCTCGCCCAGACGCGCGACTTTCTTCAGCGCCGCGCGAGTCTTGAACGCGCCGTGCTCGTCACGGTGGGCCACGATGTTCTGCGCCAGGGTCGCGTTGAGGCCGGAGATCCGCGCCAGCAGCGCCACGGAGGCAGTGTTCACGTCCACGCCCACGGCGTTCACGCAGTCCTCGACCACGGCGTCCAGACCGCGCGCCAGTTTCAGCTGCGACACGTCGTGCTGGTACTGGCCGACACCGATGGATTTCGGATCGATTTTCACCAGTTCGGCCAGCGGATCCTGCAGACGACGGGCGATCGATACCGCGCCACGGATCGACACGTCCAGATCCGGGAATTCCTTGGCTGCCAGTTCCGATGCCGAATACACCGATGCGCCGGCTTCGGAGACCATGACTTTGGTCATTTTCATCGCTGGGTATTTTTTGATCAGTTCGATCGCCAGCTTGTCGGTCTCACGGCTGGCGGTGCCGTTGCCGATGGCGATCAGGTCGACCGAGTGCTTGGCGCACAGGGCGGCCAGGATGGCGATGGTCTGATCCCATTTGTTGTGCGGCACGTGCGGGTAAACCGTGGCGTGATCCAGCAGCTTGCCGGTGGAGTCGACCACCGCAACCTTGCAGCCGGTGCGCAGGCCCGGGTCGAGGCCCAGAGTCGCGCGCGGGCCGGCCGGGGCGGCCAGCAGCAGGTCGTGCAGGTTGTGGGCGAACACGTTGATCGCTTCGGTTTCGGCGCCGTCGCGCAGCTCGCCGAGCAAGTCGGTTTCCAGGTGGGTGTAGAGCTTGACCTTCCAGGTCCAGCGCACCACTTCACTCAGCCACTTGTCGGCCGGACGGTTCTGGTTCTGGATGCCGACGTGCTGGCCGATCATGCCTTCGCACGGGTGCAGGGTGCCCGGCAGCTCTTCGCCGACTTTCAGCGCGGAGCTGAGAATGCCTTCGTTGCGGCCACGGAAAATCGCCAGCGCGCGGTGCGACGGCATGCTTTTCAGCGGTTCGTCGTGTTCGAAGTAGTCACGGAACTTGGCGCCTTCCTCTTCCTTGCCGGCGATCACGCGGGCACTGAGGGTGGCTTCCTGTTTCAGGTAGGTGCGCAGTTTTTCCAGCAGGTTGGCGTCTTCGGCGAAGCGCTCCATGAGGATGTACTTGGCGCCTTCCAGCGCTGCCTTGACGTCGGCCACGCCTTTTTCAGCGTCGATGAAGCGCGCGGCTTCGGCTTCCGGGGCCAGCGACGGGTCGTTGAACAGACCGTCGGCCAGTTCGCCGAGGCCGGCTTCCAGGGCGATCTGGCCCTTGGTGCGGCGCTTCTGCTTGTACGGCAGGTACAAGTCTTCGAGGCGGGTCTTGGTGTCGGCGAGTTTGATTTCGCGCTCCAGCTCAGGGGTGAGTTTGCCCTGCTCCTGAATGCTGGAAAGAATGCTGATGCGCCGTTCGTCGAGTTCTCGCAGGTAGCGCAGACGCTCTTCCAGATGACGCAGTTGGGTGTCATCGAGGCTGCCGGTCACTTCTTTCCGGTAACGGGCGATGAAGGGAACGGTAGAGCCTTCATCGAGTAGCGCGACGGCCGCTTCGACCTGTTGTGGGCGTACGCCGAGTTCCTCGGCGATGCGGCTGTTGATGCTGTCCATAAAACCACCTGACAAATTGTGAAAGCAGGCTCGCAGGCGCGTAAATGAAGGCCCGGAGTCTGGTGGGGCGGCTTGATGCTGGCCGCTGCCTGGGTCAAAAGGCATCCCATTGACCCGTGAAATCGAACAATTACTGCGGCGCCCATGAAAATAAGGGACGGCCACCTTCGGTAACGATTCAGACGTTGCCTGACACAAAAGGCCGCGCATTATAACCAGCGTTCTGTCATTCGGGGGCGACACAGTCTGTAGGCTCAAGCCCCGGTTTTCTGGCAGTGAAGGAAAAATCTGCTAACAATGCACACGGTGCGTATAACGGCAGCTACGCCATAATGCGCGCCGAGCTAAAAGGAGCATCCAATGAGCAGCACTGCACAAACTGCTGAAGGCGAAAAAATTCTCATCGTTGACGACGATCCGGGGCTGAGCAGCCTGCTGGAACGCTTTTTCGTCAGCAAGGGCTATCGTGCCCGCGCCGTACCGAATACCGAGCAGATGGACCGTCTGCTGTCGCGTGAAGTGTTCAACCTGGTCGTCCTCGACCTGATGCTGCCGGGCGAAGACGGCCTGACCGCTTGCCGCCGCCTGCGTGGCGCGAACAATCAGATTCCGATCATCATGCTCACTGCCAAGGGTGACGAGCTGAGCCGTATCAAGGGCCTGGAACTGGGCGCCGACGACTACCTGGCCAAGCCGTTCAACCCGGACGAGCTGATGGCTCGCGTCAAAGCCGTGCTGCGCCGTCAGGCCGCGCCGGTGCCGGGCGCGCCGGGCAGTGAAGAAGAAAACGTCACGTTCGGCGACTACGTGCTGTCCCTGGCCACCCGCGAACTCAAGCGCGGCGACGAAGTGCACATGCTCACCACCGGCGAGTTTGCGGTACTCAAGGCCCTGGTGATGAACGCCCGTCAGCCGCTGACCCGCGACAAGCTGATGAACCTGGCCCGTGGCCGTGAGTGGGATGCCCTGGAGCGTTCCATCGACGTGCAGATTTCCCGTCTGCGCCGGATGATCGAACCCGATCCTTCCAAGCCGCGCTACATCCAGACTGTCTGGGGTGTCGGCTACGTGTTCGTGCCGGATGGCAACTCCACCAAGTGATGGGTGATTTGTAGGAGCGGGTCTGCGGGAAACGGTCGGAAACGCCGTCCGCGCAGACTCGCAATCCGCAATATGCGAGCATTGCTCGCTCCTGCAAGTGTGTAGCGGTTATCCATGAAAACCCCCGTCTGGTTCCCCCAAAGTTTCTTCTCCCGCACCCTGTGGCTGGTGCTGATCGTCGTATTGTTTTCCAAGGCATTGACCCTGGTTTATCTGTTGATGAACGAGGACGTGCTGGTGGACCGCCAATACAGCCATGGCGTCGCCCTGACGCTGCGCGCCTACTGGGCTGCCGACGAAGAAAACCGCGCGAAAATCGCCGATGCTGCCACGCTGATCCGGGTGGTGGGCGCCGGTGTGCCGGAAGGCGAACAGCACTGGCCGTACAGCGAAATCTACCAGCGGCAGATGCAGGCGGAGCTGGGGGCCGACACCGAAGTGCGCTTGCGCATGCACTCGCCGCCGGCCTTGTGGGTTCGTGCGCCGAGCCTCGGTGACGGCTGGCTGAAAGTGCCACTGTATCCACACCCGTTGCGTGGCCAGAAAATCTGGAACGTGCTCGGCTGGTTCCTGGCGATCGGTTTGCTGTCCACGGCGTCCGCCTGGATTTTCGTCAGCCAGCTCAACCAACCACTGAAGCGTCTGGTCTACGCCGCCCGGCAACTCGGCCAGGGCCGCAGCGTGCGCCTGCCGATCAGTGACACCCCCAGCGAGATGGCCGAGGTGTATCGCGCCTTCAACCAGATGGCCGAAGACGTCGAGCAGGCCGGTCGCGAGCGTGAGCTGATGCTGGCGGGGGTGTCCCATGACTTGCGGACGCCGCTGACTCGTTTGCGGTTGTCGCTGGAGTTGATGGGCGACCGCACCGACCTGACCGACGACATGGTGCGCGACATCGAAGACATGGACGCGATTCTCGATCAGTTCCTCGCGTTCATTCGCGATGGTCGGGACGAGTCGGTGGAGGAGGTGGATCTCAGCGATCTGGTGCGTGAAGTGGCGGCGCCCTACAACCAGACGGAAGAGAAAGTGCGCCTTCGCCTGGAGCCGATCCAGCCGTTCCCGTTGCGTCGGGTGTCGATGAAGCGCTTGCTGAACAACCTGATTGGCAACGCGTTGAATCATGCCGGCGGCAGCGTGGACGTCGCGGCCTATGTGTCCGGTGACACCAGTGCGCCGTATGTGGTGCTGAGCGTGATGGACCGGGGGGCAGGTATCGATCCTTCCGAACTTGAGGCGATCTTCAACCCGTTCACCCGTGGCGATCGTGCGCGGGGCGGGAAGGGCACCGGGCTGGGACTGGCGATTGTGAAGCGGATTGCTTCGATGCACGGCGGCAATGTCGAACTGCGCAACCGCTCTGGTGGCGGGCTGGAAGCACGGGTTCGGTTGCCGCTGGGATTGATGCTGCCGCGAGACGCGGTTTAAGTTTCAGGCGACCTTGCGGCCGCCTGATTCAAGGTTCAGCCCTTGCCTTTTGTGCGGGTCATGTTCGGCCCGCCATTCTTCTCGAGATGCTCGATGATGATCCCCGCCACGTTCTTGCCCGTGGTGGTTTCGATCCCTTCCAGACCCGGTGACGAGTTCACTTCCATCACCAGCGGGCCGTGGTTGGAACGCAAAATATCCACGCCCGCCACCGCCAAGCCCATGACCTTGGCCGCACGCAGCGCGGTCATGCGTTCTTCCGGGGTGATCTTGATCAGGCTGGCACTGCCGCCGCGGTGCAGGTTGGAGCGGAACTCGCCAGGCTTGGCCTGACGCTTCATCGCCGCGATCACCTTGTCGCCGACCACGAAGCAGCGGATGTCGGCGCCGCCGGCCTCCTTGATGTATTCCTGCACCATGATGTTCTGCTTCAGGCCCATGAACGCCTCGATCACCGACTCCGCCGCCGTCGCGGTTTCACACAACACCACGCCGATGCCCTGGGTGCCTTCCAGCACCTTGATCACCAGCGGCGCGCCGTTGACCATGTCGATCAAGTCGGGAATGTCGTCCGGCGAGTGGGCGAAACCGGTCACCGGCAAACCGATGCCCCGGCGCGACAGCAATTGCAGCGAACGCAGCTTGTCCCGCGAGCGGGCGATGGCCACCGATTCGTTGAGCGGAAACACGCCCATCATTTCAAACTGGCGCAACACTGCGCAGCCATAAAACGTCACCGACGCGCCGATCCGCGGGATCACTGCATCGAAACCCTCCAGCGGCTTGCCACGGTAGTGGATCTGTGGCTTGTGGCTGGCAATATTCATATAGGCGCGCAAGGTGTCGATCACCACCATTTCATGCCCGCGTTCGGTTCCGGCTTCGACCAGACGACGGGTGGAATACAGACGCGGGTTCCGCGACAGCACAGCGATCTTCATGCAACACCTGTGGAGGAGGTAGATACCGGGAACACCGGCTTGTCTTGTACATATTTGATGCCCGGATTGACCACCAGCTGGCCGTCGATCAGGGCTTTGGAACCGAGCAACAGGCGATAGCGCATGGACTTGCGGCAAGCGAGGGTGAACTCGATCGGCCAGACCCGGTCACCCAGGGCCAGGGTGGTGCTGATCACGTAGCGCACCTGGGCCTGGCCGTTCGAACTCTTGATGGTCTTGCGGGCAACCAGCGGCGCTTCGCATCGCCGATGGCGCAACTGCACGACAGTGCCCAGGTGCGCGGTGAAACGCACCCACTTCTCGCCGTCGCGTTCGAACGGCTCGATGTCGGTGGCATGCAGGCTGGAGGTGCTGGCGCCGGTGTCGATTTTTGCCCGAAGGCCAGCGACTCCCAGATCCGGAAGCGCCACCCACTCGCGCAGACCGATAACGGTCAAATGGTCAAATGTCTTCAATGGAAAAAACCAACGATTAACGCGTCCACGCTTCAGGGGACACCTGGGCTAACGCTTTGAATGCGGGTCTGGCGAACCAGTAACCCTGCATCAGAAATATTCCGCAGTCCGCCAGGAAATCCCGTTCACCCGCACTCTCTATGCCTTCGGCGATGACTGTAACGCCCAACTCCGCACAGATTGTGACAATCCCCCGAACGATAGCCTGACGTACACGGTCATGGTCGATATCGCGGATCAGCGCCATGTCGAGTTTGATCAGGTCCGGCTGGAAATCGGCCAGCAGATTGAGCCCCGAATACCCGGCACCGAAATCGTCGATGGCCGTCTTGAAGCCGAATTCGCGGTATTCACGCAGAATATTGGTCAAATGGCGATAGTTATCTACATGCTCGCTTTCCAGTGTTTCGAAAATCAGCCGGTCGACCGGGAAATTGTGTTTTTTTGCTGCTTCCAACGTGCTCCGTATGCACAGCTCTGGACGATAGACGGCGTTGGGCATGAAGTTGATCGACAAGTGTGTCTGCATATTAAGCCCGGCTGCGCCTTCGATGGCGCGAGTCCGGCAGAGCTGGTCGAAACGGTAGCGGTTATCTTCTGTAACT
The DNA here is from genome assembly GCF_016735645.1 of Pseudomonas sp. B7. NCBI lineage: Bacteria > Pseudomonadati > Pseudomonadota > Gammaproteobacteria > Pseudomonadales > Pseudomonadaceae > Pseudomonas > Pseudomonas sp. B7. The sequence continues at coordinate 282,198 of NZ_JAERRE010000004.1, read as the reverse complement.
TGATCCAGCACGGTTAACGCACCTTCACCGGCCGTACCACGGACCAGGGCCTCGTAGGCGTACACCGACTTGTCCCGCAGATCCACGATGGGCTGATAGGCGAAGGAAAAATCGAAGCCCAGCGGCTCGCTTTGCTGGCAGCCCTGGCACCCGGATTGGGGTGAGGTCAATGAAGACGGAAATTTGGTCACTCGATCACTCCATGCCGTTGAACCGGCGAAGATCACAGTTTATCTGGAGGGCCGAGTTCTTGCGCCCGACAGAATCGGTAGTACAGTTCCGACTACTGGCTGAACGAGGAATTCATATGGCACAAAAAAGCGAAGAAGACGACAAGGTTCGTCTCGACAAGTGGCTGTGGGCCGCGCGTTTTTTCAAGACTCGCGCTTTGGCCAAAGCCGCCATCGAGAGTGGCAAGGTGCATTGTCGGGGAGAGCGCTGCAAGCCCGGCAAAGAACCACGCATTGGCGACGAATTCGAGATTCGCGCCGGCTTCGATGAGAAGACCGTGGTGGTTCAGGCCTTGTCGATCGTGCGTCGCGGCGCACCTGAGGCGCAGACGCTGTACGCCGAGACCGAGGCCAGCATTGCCAAACGTGAAGCGGCTGCGGCGATGCGCAAGGCAGGCGCCCTGGGCGTGACCACCGATGGCAAACCGAGCAAGAAGCAGCGTCGGGATCTGTTTAAGTTTCGTGGGAACAGTAGCGGCGAATAAAAAAACGCAGCCTGACGGCCTGGGCTCAAGACCCGCCGGCGGCTGCGTTTTTTCAGTAACCGTTGATTACTGCGCGGACACCACGCTCATCCGCGAAACCATCGGCAGTTTGCCCAGCAGCCGGAACACCGGCGCCGTGACCTTCAGCCAGAAGTTCGCCGCGTGATAAGCAAACGGCGTGTAGTAACCCCAGCCCAGTGCCCACACCGCCAGCAGCATGCCGCCGATGTAATCGTCCTGGCCCCAATGTGCACCGGCGACCAGGCGAGGCAACATGAACAGCAGCGCCAGACCCCAGATCACCAGGAACTGACCAGCCGTACGGCTGAACACGCCCATGAAAAGAGCCCAGATCAGCAGCACCGATGCGTGGTCACCGGGGAAGCTCTGGCTCGAGCGGTCCTTCAGCTCCCAGGTCTTCTCCAGATGCGGGAAGTAATCGCTGATATGCACCGCGCCTTCGAGCACCATCGACGGGCTGCTGTGCTGCCAGCCCATGTGATCGGAGAACTTGGAAAACAGCGCGCGGATCACCACCATCAGCAGCAGGATCGAAAAAAAACCGAAAAATGCGCGGCGTACATCAATTGCCCTGAACACCCAGTCGCCCTTGATCAGCAGCATCAGCAGAATCACACCGACGACAATGTCGAACGGTCGCAGACTTGCAATTGCCCAGATGTGGAGCCATATGGGGTTGCTGGCCAGCGGTGCATTGAGTGAGCGGAACAGCCACTCGTCGAAAATCACACACAGCATCTGACCCGTAGGCCATAACCAGAAAGCCAGCAGTGCCAATGGCACAACGTTGCACAGAACCAGCCGGCCGAGGTTCCACCTTGATTGGAACAAACCCGGATTGTTCATAAAATGCCTCCCGTGGCTGAACATCGGCATCAAAAAGGATGCCAGAAGCGCGGGATTTTCATTCTTTGTAACCATTTTGTCATCACATTCAGATACCCAGACCTATGACCGATTTCCTCGATACCGATTACACCCAACGCTTCATCTTCGATGACAGCGACACGCGCGGCGAACTGGTGTCGCTGGAGCGCAGCTACGCTGAAGTGCTTGCCAAGCACCCGTACCCGGAACCGGTTGCGCAATTGCTGGGCGAACTGATGGCCGCCGCGTCGTTGCTGGTGGGCACCCTGAAATTCGATGGCTTGCTGATTCTTCAGGCCCGTTCCGAAGGCCCGATCCCGCTGCTGATGATCGAATGCTCCAGCGAGCGCGAAATCCGTGGCCTGGCGCGCTACCACGCCGAGCAGATTCCGGCCGACGCGACCCTTGGCGACCTGATGCCGAACGGTGTCCTGGCCTTGACCGTCGACCCGATCGCCGGCCAGCGCTACCAGGGCATCGTCGACCTCGACGGCGAAACCCTGTCCGACTGCTTCACCAACTATTTCGTCATGTCCCAGCAGGTTGGCACTCGCTTCAAACTCTGTGCCGACGGCCGTCGCGCCCGTGGTCTGCTGCTGCAGCAACTGCCGGCCGATCGCCTGAAAGACGAAGAAGAACGCGCCGCCAGCTGGCAGCACATCACCGCGCTGGGCAATACCCTGACCGCTGATGAACTGTTGAGCCTGGACAACGAAACAGTCCTGCACCGCCTCTACCATGAAGAGCAGGTTCGTCTGTTCGATGTGCAGAAACTGCGCTTCCACTGCAGCTGCTCCCGCGAGCGTTCGGGTAATGCACTGGTCAGTCTGGGTCTGGAAGATGCGCAGGCACTGGTGGCCGAGCAAGGTGGCCAGGTCGAGATCGATTGCCAGTTCTGCAACCAGCGCTACCTGTTCGACGCAGCGGATATCGCTCAATTGTTCGCTGGAGCGGGCGTCGAGACGCCGTCAGATACCCGGCACTAAAACGGTTCAGCGCAGGTAAATTCACTGCTCAACGACGGAATTACGCCGTTACGACGGGAGGGCCCTACTCTTTTTGGGCTTTTCTGGCATAATCCGGCCCACTTTTTTCGCGGTAGTAGTGCACGACTTTCTACTACAAAACGTTTGGAGCACACTCGGCCACTGGCCGACGGGGAACCTCATGACGCAAGCCAATAACGCCGTGTACACCGATCTCAGTGTTGATGATCTGGTAAAAGAAGCCCTGAACCGCGGTGAGGGCGAGCTTGCCGATACCGGCGCTCTGGTTGTTCGCACCGGTCATCGCACCGGCCGTTCGCCAGTCGACCGTTTCATCGTTGAAGAGCCTTCCACCCAGGCTGCCATCGCCTGGGGCCCGATCAACCGCAAGTTCCCGGCCGACAAGTTCGACGCGCTGTGGGCTCGTGTTGAAGCATTCAACAACGCGCAAGAGCATTTCGTTTCCCACGTGCATGTAGGCGCGGCCGAAGATCACTACCTGGCCGTGAAGATGACCACCCAGACTGCCTGGCAGAACCTGTTCGGTCGTTGCCTGTTCATCAACCCGGCCCAGTACAACCCGGCCGGTCGCGAAGAGTGGCAAGTGCTGAACGTCGCCAACTTCGAGTGCGTGCCAGAGCGTGACGGCACCAACTCCGACGGTTGCGTGATCATCAACTTCGCCCAGAAGAAAGTGCTGATCGCCGGCATGCGTTACGCCGGTGAAATGAAGAAAGCCATGTTCTCCGTGCAGAACTTCCTGCTGCCGGCCGCTGACGTGCTGCCGATGCACTGCGCTGCCAACATCGGCGAAGAAGGCGACGTGACCCTGTTCTTCGGTCTGTCGGGCACCGGCAAGACCACCCTGTCCGCCGACGAAAGCCGTTACCTGATCGGTGACGACGAACACGGCTGGGGCGAAGGCGTTGTCTTCAACATCGAAGGCGGCTGCTACGCCAAGTGCATCGACTTGTCCGAGAAGAACGAGCCGGTCATCTGGAAAGCCATCAAGCACGGCGCGGTGCTGGAAAACGTCGTAATCGACGATGCCAAGCACGCCGACTACGCCGATGTCAGCCTGACCCAGAACAGCCGCGCGGCCTACCCGCTGGAGCACGTTGCCAAGCGTTCCGAGAAGAACCTGGGCGGCGAGCCGAACGCTGTGATCTTCCTGACCTGCGACCTGACCGGCGTGCTGCCGCCAGTGTCGATCCTCAACGAAGAACAAGCGGCCTACCACTTCCTGTCCGGCTACACCGCACTGGTGGGCTCGACTGAAATGGGTTCGGGCAGCGGCATCAAGTCGACCTTCTCCACCTGCTTCGGCGCACCGTTCTTCCCGCGTCCGGCCGGCGAATACGCTGAACTGCTGATCAAGCGCATCCGCGGCTTCGGCTCCAAGGTCTACCTGGTCAACACCGGCTGGACCGGCGGTGGCTACGGCGTCGGCAAACGCTTCAACATCCCGACCACCCGCGCGGTGATCGCAGCGATCCAGAGCGGCGCGCTGATCGGTGCAGCCACCGAGCACCTGGACACCATCAACCTGGACGTGCCACTGGCCGTACCGGGCGTCGAAACCAACCTGCTCAACCCACGCAACACCTGGGCTGACAAGGCTGCGTACGACGAAGCTGCCAAAGCACTGGCCGGTCTGTTCATCGAGAACTTCAAGAAGTTCGAAGTGAGCGACGCGATCAAGGCTGCCGGGCCTAAGTTGTAAGACTTAGTTTTGGTGAATGAAAAAGCCGCCTGTTGAGGGCGGCTTTTTTGTGAGCGTTCATTTTCTCAATGGGCCAATGCATTCAAAACATGAACCGGGTCGTTATGAATGGCCTTGAGCAGAGCTTTTGCCGGCCCGGTTGGCTCGCGACGACCCTGTTCCCAATTTCGTAGAGTGCCGAGCTGGACGTCGATCAGTGCCGCAAATTTGGCCTGGGTCAAACCGGTAGCTTTACGAATTTCTTTGACCTGCAATGCATCAACGTGGAATTCGCGAGAAGGTGTGCGCTCGCCTCGTACGATCTCGTCCATCTCTTGCACACTTTCCATCAGCTCATCAAAAAATTTGCTCATGGTCATCTCCATTTTTCGATCAAGACCTTGAGTGCTTTACGCTCATCGCTGGACAGATCGTGTTGTTCATTTTTAGGGTAGATCATCAATAACCCGATTTGTGATGCCGAAACGAAGTGGTAGTAGATAACCCGTGCTCCGCCTCGCTTGCCGTGTCCTTTCGCTGCGATTCGGGTTTTTCGGATCCCGCCTGTGCCTTCAATTACATCGCCAATCGAAGGACTTACAACCAGTTGCTTCTGAAAAGCGGCGTAAGTGTCATCGTCCAGCAGCTCTTTTACTCGACGGGTAAAGATCCGAGTCTCAATAAAAATCATCGCAAATGTACGCCATTGGCTTACTTTCCAGCAATGCTGGCGGGATTTGAGTAGATGACTGGTAAGTGATCGTTCTCATGTCGAACATGGGAACGATCTGATCACTCAACCTCAGACTGGAGCTTTCCAGTTGAGCATTCGTTGCTGGGCGACCTGTAACAGGTCAAAGCCGTCTTTGGTCAGCAGATAAAGGGCGTGGGTGATGTGCGGGATGTCTTCGACGTCGGCGTGTTTGAAGCAGAGGCAGTAGAGGGTTTGCAGCAGGTCGCTTGAGGCGCGCAGGCGCTGGACGGCGCATTCGAGGATGTCTTGCGGGTCGGCCTCGGTGTCGATGACCAATGGCTTGGTGTCGGTGAGGTTGGTATCAAGTGGGCGGTAGCGATCGTTGGGGAATTGGTTCCATAATTTCATTGGTTAGACTCTCTCAAGTATCAGAAGAACCGCCAACATCATGACCAAACGATAGGAGGCGGACTGTGTTCGGGTTGGTCAACCAGAGAGAGAGAACTCCAGGCACGCCGAAGCGTCCCAAACACAGCCGCCATAAAGCGTGCCGCATGAATCAGGCGGCAAGCATACAAGGGCATGCGAAGTTTCTCTCTCATTTTCAGGTGACCAAACCCGAGTCGCTGATTTGGCAACGACAGTCACGACTATAGATTTGAGCTAACAAACGGCGATAGCCGATAAGGCATCGCTCCATGTAGGACGTGGACGAAGATTCAATAGGGTTGTTCCTACTGATTCTTGCTTGTTCTCAACAGTTCACGTTTCGCTGCCATCAAGCGTCTCGACTCTTCATCGGTGATGCTTGGGCGGGGATCATCGATGCTTTTCTGAACTTGCCGAGTAACCCACTCTTTGTAGGCCTCCTCGTCGCAGTGAGGTTCAATTCCGTCAGTGGATCTATCCATCGTTCAATTCTCCCGTGATTGTGTTGACGTCTGTTACCAGTCCCGCCTCAACGAATCGCCCGATACCCCTCAACATCCAGCACACTCGTCGTCAGCCCGGTCGCCGGGGTGTAGATCCCGCCTTTCACCGTCGAGAACGGCACGCCTTTGCTGCCCAGCGATACGTAGCGTTCGCCTTGATCCAGCTCGGTGAACCAGGTGTAGGAGCACTTCTCCATGGCCTTGTATTTCGCTGCCGCGTTGACGATGGCGGCGGTGTGGTTGCGAAGGTCGGCGTCGGTGAGGTTAAGGTTTTTGTCGAGTACGGTGCCCCAGCGTTTCAGGCAGACCTCGGCAAAGTGGCGGACGATGAGGCCGGGTTCGGCCAGCACTTTGGGACCACTGTTGCCATCGGCGGAGGCGTTACCGACCAGAGTGGCGTGACGGCCAGGCATCGGGAAGATGCTGGTCTTGGTGCCGGTCGCGGTTTGCGGGATGACGCAGCTGAAACCCTTGGAGCGTTCGTCCCGTGCATAAAAGCCCACGTATTCCTTTACGTTGTAATTGAGTTTAACCCTGTGCTCCTGAAAGTTACCGATGCCGGGTACCGGATCAATGGCGAAGATATTAACCGGAATGTTTGTCAGCATGCTGTCATTGAACATGGCGTTGGCCAGCATATGGCAACTGATACCGCCGCGGCTCCAGCCCACCAGATTGACCTTCGTTGGAATAACGCCGTCCTTGCGAAACGTTTTAATGATTTGTTCTTGCAACTTTTGCTGCGTGACGCTGCGATCACCATAGTTGTATTTGCGCCATAGCCAGGAACCTTCGACCTTTACATCTTCAATCGGAATGCCGGCGGCTTTGAGGCGGTTGTATTCCGTTTCGGTCAGTTGCTGACGTTGCCAGTCGCATTTGCCTTTGATGATGTTCATCGCGTGCTGAACGTTTTCCTCCCAGCCCTTGCCGAACAGGGTTCCGCTCAAGCCGTAGTCCTTGGACTGGGTGAACAGTTCATCGGCTTGCAGGTTGCTGGTGCCGGGACCGTCGACCACGATCCAGTCGGCGAACTCGCGCCCGGTGTGATGAGAGGCGAGTGTAGATACCAATTCACCATTCCAGTAGTTTTCGTGGGCGCTATCAAACTTTGTCGAACCTGTACCGCAGAAGAAAATAGTTAGTGTAGTCATGTTGTTGCTCTTGATTGATGTAAGAGCGATCAGGCTAGTTCTGAACTTGGTAGTAATGGAAGTGATGGGTTGTTGCGAACTTTGTAAGTGTGGCTGGCGCCATCAGTTATTTATTCGTTGTCTGGCAACTTTCAGCAAGTCACAACCGTCTTGCGTCAACAAATAAAGCGCGTTAACGATGTTGGGGATGTCTTTCACATCGGCCTGTTTGAAACATACGCAGTAAAGAGTTTCCAGCAGATCGCTGGCGGCACGCAGGCGTTGATCGGCGGCATTGAGCAGGTCGCCCGGTTCTGCCTCGGTGTCGATAACCAATACCGGCTTGTCGCTTTCGCAAGTCTTGAGAGGGAGAAAACGGGTATTCAGCGGTGTGTACATATTCATGATTAAGGTGCGTCCTTTACGAAGTCGCTTCGGTGAGCCGACACAGTGTTTTCAGTCGCGCCAGCCACTATAGAAGGACGCTGACCGGAGGGACAAGACGGCCGCAATGGACAGATTTCGTAAGGGTTTTTCCATGATATGGGCATTTGCCCTACATGTTTTTTCGGTTTTTCAAAGCCAAACCCTTATTGGCGAATTTTCCGACGTGATTATCAGGCGTTTCAGAGTAAACCTCTGTATGGTGCGCGCCAGAATCCGTAGGGCGTTTACAGGCGTCCGACACAGACTTAAAGGGAATTAGGTATGCAGTGGCTACGAATGGCCTCGATCGTTTTGCTGTGGGTTAGTGGTTGTCGTTTGGCGATGGCCACCGAAGCAAGCAATGCAATGGTGCTCACGCAAGTGGAGCGCACAGAATGGCCGGACGCCCTCACAACACAGGCGAGCATCGACACGGCGTCCCGTGCCGAAGTGCTGATGTTCGGCAAGGCACTGCTGGCCAGTGAATGCCTGGACGAATCCGGGTTGAAAAAACGTCTCGACGTGCCGCATGTGCAGCTCAAGTCGATCCGTCAGGTGCGTGACGGTCTATGGGATCGTCTGTTCACCACCTATCGCAACGCCAGTCAGAACTGTGACGAGCAAGCGTTCTGTCCACGGGTGCGCAGTGTCGCCGACCTGCGTCAGTTGGCGGCGGCATTCACCGGTGATATCAGCCCGGCCCATGCACTGTGGGCCAGCAAAAGCCAGGGCGTGCATGAGCAACTGTTGAACGAGCAATTGCGAGTGGCGGTGTTGCAGCCGTAGAGCCTGCTAAGCCGTTGGCGTGGGGCTCGCTGTCACCTCGCCGGCGAGTGGGGGAAGGTCGCCGGGAAAGGGGGTGCAGCCACTCAGCAACAGGGCAACGATGACAAGAGCGAAGGGCAGTTTCAAACGATTCGACATGTGTCTTCCTTGGTGATAATCCAGAGTCATCGGCCGTCCTGGCGCGATGTTCGATGGACGTTACACTCGCGATCACGACTTCGGCGAGAAAGAAAGTGTTTCGTTTGTTAGAGGCCGTGGTGGTGCATTTGACGCTGTATCATTCCGTATCGATTTGACCCCCGACCTTTTCTCGACTCGCTGCGATCGCCCGCTAGGCTGTTGGCATCACAGCGGTCAACGGAGTGACAGCGAATGCACAACACCCTGGAACAGGTTTTCGGTTATCCACAGTTTCGACCCGGCCAGGAAGCGGCGATCAGCGCTGTGCTCGCCGGGCGCTCGGCAGCCGCGATATTTCCCACCGGCTCCGGCAAATCCCTTTGTTACCAGGTGCCGGCACTCTTGCTGCCGCACCTGACGCTGGTGGTCTCACCGTTGCTGGCGCTGATGCAGGATCAGCTCGAGTTCTTGCGCCGGCACGGGATATCCGCAGGCAGCATCGACTCGACGCAGAGCCGCGAAGACGCCAACGATGTGATGGCCCGCGCCCGTTCGGGCGAATTGAAGATCCTGATGATTTCCGTGGAGCGTTTGAAGAACGAGCGCTTTCGCAATTTTTTGCAGCAGGTGCCGATCTCGCTGCTGGTGGTGGACGAGGCGCACTGTATTTCCGAATGGGGCCACAACTTCCGTCCAGACTACCTCAAGCTGCCGGACTACCAGCGTCAGTTCAACATCCCGCAAACCCTTCTGCTGACCGCCACCGCAACGCCAAAGGTCATCGACGACATGCAGGCGAAATTCGCCATCGCGGCAGACGATGTGGTGACCACCGGTTTCTACCGGCCCAACCTCAATCTGCTGGTCGAGCCGGTGCGTGGACAGGACAAGCGCCGGCGCCTGGTGGAGTGGATGAACGAGCGCGCGGGGCAGCCGAGCATCATCTACGTGACCCTGCAGAAAACCGCCGAGCAGATTGCCGAACATCTGGAGCGCAATGGCATTCAGGCCGAGGCTTACCACGCCGGTTTGCCCCATGAGCAACGGGATGCGATCCAGAAGCGCTTCATGGGCGGGCAGTCCAATTGCATCGTCGCCACCATCGCCTTCGGCATGGGCATCGACAAGAGCGACATCCGTAACGTGGTGCATTTCGACCTGCCCAAATCCATCGAAAACTACAGCCAGGAAATCGGTCGCGCCGGACGTGACGGGCAACCGTCTGATTGTCTGGTACTGGCCAACCGCGACAGCCTCAACGTGCTGGAAAACTTCGTGTATGGCGACACGCCGGAACAGGACGGCATTCGTCATGTGCTGGACGAGTTGCAGGCTGCTGCATCGGAAGGCCAATGGGAGTTTCTGCTCGGGCCGCTGGCGGATCAGAGCAACATTCGTGCGTTGCCCTTGAAGACGCTGTTGGTGCAATTGGAGTTGCGAGGACTGATTGCCCCGCGCTACGCGTACTACGCCGAATATCGCTTCAAATACCTGCTGGAGCCCGACACGTTGCTTGAGCGTTTCGAAGGTGAACGAAGGGATTTCGTCGCCGCGATCATCCAGACCTCAAGCCGCGCACGCACCTGGGCCACGGTGGATTTCGAGGCGATGTACGAGCAGTATTCCGCCGAGCGCAACCGGGTGGTGAAGGCCCTGGACTATTTCCAGGAAAAGGGCTGGGTCGAGCTTGAGAGCAAGCAGATGACCGAGGTCTACAACGTCCTGCGTGGCGATTACGACAGCCAGGTCTTGAGCGCTGAACTGCATGAGTACTTCACCCTCCACGAGCAAACCGAAGTGGCGCGGATTCACGCCATGCTCGAGCTGTTCGCCACCGAGCGATGCCTCGGTTATCGGCTGGCCGAATATTTCGGTGATCACAATGCGCCGCAGCAATGCGGGCATTGCTCGGTGTGCCACGGGCACGTCGCCCGGTTGCCGGCACCGCCGGAATTGCCGGCGCTTGTGGATAAAAACTTTACGGAGTTGTGTGGGGAATTTATCCACAGGCATCAGCAGTACGCTGGCAGTGCTCCGTCGGCCGAGCGGCTGACCCGGTTCCTCTGCGGAATCAGTGTGCCGCTGTTTACCAAACTCAAGGCCCGGGCCATTTCCGGGTTTGCGGCACTGGAGGAGTATCCCTACGCCGAGGTTCGGGCCTGGGCTCAGGCGCATCTTTGAGGTCTCGAATCCATCTGCTGAATGTCGATCATCACGGCAATGAACTTCAAAAATGCCCGGCGGCTGACTAAGGTGATGGCTGTCTTCGGATCGCCAACAAGAGAACAACATGAGCCAGACATCCTTCGCTATTCAGCAGGCCGCCGTGATCGGCGCCGGCACCATGGGCCGCGGCATTGTCATGTGCCTGGCCAATGCCGGCGTGTCAGTGCAGTGGGTCGATAACAATCCACAGATGCTCGAACAGGCGCTGTCCAGCGTGGCCGAGACTTACGCACACAACGTGCGGCAGGGACGGATCGATCAGGCCGAAGCCGATGCGCGGATTGCCCGTGTCAGCAAGGCGGCCGACTATGTGGCGATCCGCAATGTCGATCTGGTGATCGAAGCGGTGTACGAGAATCTTGAGCTCAAGCAGAAGATCTTCCGCGAGCTCGATGGCGTGCTGAAGCCCGAGGCGCTGCTGGCGAGCAATACTTCGGCGCTGGACATCGACGCCATTGCCGCCGCGACACGGCGGCCGACTCAAGTGCTGGGCCTGCATTTCTTCAGCCCGGCGCATATCATGAAGTTGCTGGAAATAGTCCGTGGCGCGCAGACCGCACCGGCTGTGCTGGAGGCTGCGCTGGACCTGGGCAAGCGCATGGGCAAGGTCAGTGTGGTATCGGGCAACTGCCACGGCTTTATCGGCAATCGCATGCTCCATCCGTACGTGCTTGAAGCGCGCAAGATGTTGCTCGAAGGGGCGTACCCGCATCAGGTCGATGCAGCCTTGCAGAGCTTCGGTTTTGCCATGGGGCCGTTTCGCATGTACGACGTGGTGGGCATCGATCTCGAGTGGCGTGCCCGGGAGCTGGCAGGCAAGGGGCAGGACGCGCCGGAGGTTCAGGTGGATAACCGTTTGTGCGAGCAGGGTCGGTTCGGTCAGAAGTCCGGCAACGGTTATTACCATTACGAGCCGGGCAGCCGTCAGGCCGAGCATGATCCCGAGGTCGATGCGCTGGTGTTGAGTGTCAGCGAAGGGTTGGGATTTCATCGGCGGGATATCGGCTCGGAGGAGATCCTCGAGCGGTGTCTGCTGGCGTTGGTCAACGAGGGCGCGAAGATCCTGCAGGAAGGGATTGCCGAGTCGGCGCATGACATCGATCAGGTCTATCTGAATGGCTATGGCTTCCCGGCGGAGCGGGGCGGGCCGATGGCCTGGGCGGACGATCAGGGGCTGGCCGATATTCACAAGCGATTGCTGGCGCTGGAGACCCGGCAGGGCGATCACTGGCGGCCGGCGCCATTGATCGGCGAGCTGGCGGCGCGAGGCAAGGGTTTTTACCTTTAGACTGAGCAGATCACTCCAGGAATAGACACTGATGTCCAACCCGATGCCGCAACGCAGCGATTACCCGCATTTCCAGCCGATCACTACGCGCTGGCACGACAATGACGCCTACGGCCATGTCAATAACGTCACCTATTACAGCTTCTTCGACACGGCGGTGAACACCTACCTGATCCAGGTTGGAGGGTTAGATATTCATGACGGCGAGGTGGTGGGGTTTGTGGTGAGTTCGTCTTGCGACTACTTCGCGTCGATTGCTTTCCCGGATCGAATCGAGATCGGTCTGCGGGTCGGTAAGCTGGGCAACAGTTCGGTGCAATACGAACTGGCGGTGTTCAAGGAAGGAGAACAGGAAGCCTGTGCCGCCGGGCGCTTCGTGCATGTATTCGTCGACCGGGCATCCAATCAGCCGGTGTCGATTCCGGCCCGATTGCGCGAAGCGCTGGAACGCCTGACGGTGTGACGGGCAAAAAAATCGCAGCCCGGGGGAGCTGCGATCTGGGGGTATCAGCTAACGAGGCCAGGCCTCAGTCGCGATAGTAGCGGTGGTGCTTGCGATGGCCATAGGCATGGCCACGACCTGGGTGACGGTCACGGTAGTAGCGACGATCATCATGGCGACGATCGTAATGACGATCATCGTCATCGCTCTTGTTGCCCATGTAGTTGCCCAGCGCGCCACCCGCGCCGCCACCGGCTGCTGCGCCGATCAGGCTGCCGGTGGTGCCGCCCATGCTGCGGCCGACCACGTTGCCGCCGGCTGCGCCCAGCGCACCGCCGATGGCTGCTTCGCCACGGCTGCGCTTGTCGGCGCCCACCGCACTACCACCCGCGCCGCCCAGGGCCGCGCCAATGGTTGAACCTGTACTGCCGCCTAAGGATTGACCGACGACCGAGCCAAGAACCCCGCCCAATGCGCCGCCCACACCTGCTTCGGTGGTGCCTCCGGCAGAAGCGAAGCCACTGACCAGGCCAAGGGACAACAAGAGAATCGAGGAGAACTTCATAGAGGAGCCTCAAAGGGATGACGGCGCGATCCTGAGGCTCTGCGATGGGCGTGACAATCGAAATCCGACGAATAGCACGACCTGTATACAATTCTGCAAGTTGCTGATTTTTGGGCGGAACTTAACGGTTTTTCGCCGGTCTTTAGCTACTTCGGACAGGCCGCTTTGATCACAAGGCGGCCTTTTTTGTGGGCGTTTGAAAAGTGTCTGCGAGATGTATCGAGTCTGACTTTCGGACGCGGAGCGTACACGGCTGCGCTCCCACGCAGAGTGTGGGAGCAATCAGAATCAGGTCGACTTGGCCATGATCAGCCCCGTCTCACTCGTCGCTTCCAGCCGGATAGCGATGAACTTCGACGTTGGCGTATGGCTGCCATCGCCAGTGCTTTCCAGCGGCACCAACGGGTTCACCTCAGGGTAATAAGCCGCCGCTTGCCCCGCCGGTATATCGAACGCCAGCAGCGTGAAACCCTTCACCCGACGCTCGCGGCCATCGTCCCACAGCGACACGATGTCAGCCTTCTGCCCCGGTTTGAAGCCCAGGCGAATGATGTCCGCCTCGTTGGCGAACAGCACGTCACGCTGTCCCTTCACCCCGCGATAACGGTCGTCGAGACCGTAGATCGTGGTGTTGTACTGATCGTGAGAACGCATCGATTGCAGGATCAGGTCCGGCAGTTTGCCGGTGGCGCGGGTGCGCTCGTGGATCAGGTCTTTGGGCAGCATGTTCGGCTTGAAGTTGGCCCGGCCGGACGTGGTGTTCCACTTGCGCGCACCGGCGCTGTTGCCGAGGTAGAAACCGCCCGGGTTCTTGACCTTCTCGTTGAAGTCCTTGAAGCCCGGAATGGTGTCGGCGATCAGTTCGCGGATGCGTCGGTAGTCGGCCACCAGCCAGTTCCAGTCCACCGGTTGGCTGCCCAGGGTCGCGGCGGCGATGCCGGCGATGATCGACGGCTCCGAGCGCATCTGGTTAGACAGCGGCTGCAACTGACCGTTGGAGGCGTGCACCATGCTGAACGAGTCTTCCACGGTGACGGCCTGCGGGCCTTCGGTCTGGATGTCGATGTCGGTACGGCCCAGGCACGGCAGGATCAGCGCGTCCTTGCCGTGAGCCAGGTGGCTGCGGTTGAGCTTGGTGCTGATCTGCACGGTCAGGTCGCAGTTGCTCAGGGCCTGGAACGTGCGCGGGCTGTCCGGCGTGGCCTGAGCGAAGTTGCCACCCAGCCCGATGAACACCTTGGCGCGACCTTCGGCCATCGCGTGAATCGCCTCGACCACGTTGTGCCCGTTGTGGCGCGGCACCTTGAACTGGAAGCGACGCTCCAGGGAATCGAGGAACGCCACCGGCGGACGTTCGTTGATGCCCATGGTGCGGTCGCCCTGCACGTTGCTGTGGCCACGCACCGGGCACAGACCGGCGCCGGGTTTGCCGATGTTGCCGCGCAGCAGCATCAGGTTGGCGATTTCCTGGATGGTCGGCACCGAGTGACGATGCTGAGTGATGCCCATCGCCCAGCACATGATCACGTTCTTGCCTTTGGCGTACATGCGCGCCGCCTGTTCGATTTCCACCAGGGTCAGGCCGGACTGCTCGACGATCTGCTCCCACGGCGTGTCATCGACGACGCCAATGTATTCGAGCACATTGACGCTGTGCTCATTGAGGAAATCGTGATCGAACACCGCCGGCGCACCGGCCTTCTGCGCATCGCGTTCCCATTGCAGCAGGAACTTGGCCATGCCGCGCAACACCGCCATGTCGCCGCCCAGCGCGGGGCGGAAGTACGCGGTGTTGGTCGGCTTGTCGCCGTTGGTGAGCATTTCCAGCGGATGCTGCGGGTGCTGGAAGCGTTCCAGGCCGCGTTCTTTCAGTGGGTTGACGCACACCACCTGGGCGCCACGTTTCACCGCTTCACGCAGCGGCTCGAGCATGCGTGGGTGGTTGGTGCCGGGGTTTTGGCCCCAGACAAAAATTGCATCGGCGTGTTCGAAGTCGTCGAAGGTCACGGTGCCTTTGCCGACGCCGACACTCTGCGCCAGCGCCACGCCGCTGGCCTCGTGGCACATGTTCGAGCAGTCAGGGAAGTTGTTGGTACCGAAGGCGCGCACGAACAGTTGATACAGGTACGCCGCTTCGTTGCTGGCGCGACCCGAGGTGTAGAACTCGGCCTGATCCGGACTCGACAGCGCTTGCAGGTGTTTGCCGATCAGCGCGTATGCATCGTCCCAGCTGATGGGTTTGTAGCGATCGGTTTCGGCGTCATACACCAGCGGTTCGGTCAAACGACCCTGATACTCGAGCCAGTAGTCGCTCTGTTCCAGCAGCGAGGTGACGCTGTGTTTGGCGAAGAATTTGCCATCGACCCGGCGCTTGGTCGCTTCCCAGTTCACCGCTTTGGCGCCGTTCTCGCAGAACTTGACCATGCCGCTTTCCGGCGAATCGCCCCAGGCGCAGCCCGGGCAGTCGAAGCCGCCGTTCTGGTTGGTCTTGAGCATCATGCGCAGATTTTTCAGCGCGTTGTCGCTGGTCAGCCAGGCCTGGGCCACGCTGATCAGGGCACCCCAGCCGCCGGCCGGGCCCTTGTAAGGCTTGTAACGCGGGACGGGTTTCTGGTCGGCTTGATGATGTTGGCTCACGGGTGTTTCTCCATATCTGGGCTATACACCCGCGGCGCGTTTTTCTGCGGCAGGTGGATGAGATTGAGGTTGTGGCGCCGGGCCCATTGCACGGCAAGGCCGGTGGGCGCGGACAGGCTGACCAGGGTCTGAATCCCGGCCCGCAAAACTTTCTGGATCAATTCGAGGCTGCAACGGCTGGTGACAATCGCCAGGCCACCGGCTGTCGATATCTTTTGCCGGATCAGGCCGCCGATCAGTTTGTCGAGGGCGTTGTGCCGGCCGATGTCTTCGCGGCCCAGCAGCAATTCACCGCTGGCGTTCATGAACACTGCCGCGTGCACCGCGCCGCAGTGCTGACCCAGTGGCTGAAAAGCACCGATGCGCTGACGCAAACCGTCGAGCCATTCGATGGGCGGCAAGGGGGCGCCGGGCAAGACCTTGAGATCAGGCAACGCCTGCTCCACTGCTTCGACGCCGCACAACCCGCAGCCGCTGGTGCCGGCCAGTTGCCGACGCTGTTGCTTGAGGTTCCAGAACGCGCGGTTGGCGATGGTCACTTGCGCGTATTGCGCCGAGCCCGAACCGCTCAGTTGCAGATCGTAAATGTCCGAGGCGTCTTCAATGATGCCGCTGCCGAGGCTGAAACCGACGATGAAGTCTTCAAGGTCGGTCGGCGTCACCAGCATGACGGCCTGGCTGATGCCGTTGTAGGCAATCGCCAACGCGACTTCTTCGGCCAGCGCGGTGCTGGCCGATTCCGCGAGGGGTAGATCGCTGTAGCTGTAGGTCTGACTGGCGGCAGGCGCGGGTGTTTCGAGAGCGGGCGCCGCGCAGGCCGGGCGCTTGGCGTTCATGGCATCACCGATGGATTGATCAACGTTAAGACTAGGCGCGGCAAGATGTCGCGTCTAATCGCTAGTGTCGATCCCTCGATAGATGCCGTCGATCAAGCGTCCGTCGGTGATTTTTGATAGAGCGCGAAACAGGCCTCGGCCAACGCCGATCGTGGTGCCCCGCGCCGCATGATCAGCCCCAGTCGGGCGAGGGTCTGGGCGTTTTCGATGGGTTGCAGGCGCAGGTTATCCGTGAGGTTTTCCAGACCACCATCGAGTGGCATTACCGCGCAGCACAGGCCGCCGTGCACGGCTTGCAACAATTGGTGAACGGCGTCGGTTTGCAGCAACGGTTGTGGCGTCAGGCCACGGCTGTGGAAGTTATGGTCGATGGATTGGCGAAAATGCATGCCGCTGGTGAGCATGCCCAGTGGCAGTTCGATCAGCGATTCCCAACTCAGCGGCGCCTGACCAAAACTGAAGAATCGCTGGTCGTAGAGCAGGCCCATCTGCGTTTCACTGAACGCCAGGGATTCAAAACGCTCGCCGTCGAGGCGATCCAGGTAAGACACGCCAATGTCGATGCGGTTGTTCGCCAGTTGCTCCAGAACCTGTTCCGAGCTCAGCGAGGACAGTTCGAAGCGCAGGTTCGGGTGTTGCGCGTGCAGGCGTTGCATCAAAGGCAGCGCATCGAAACTCGACAACGGCACCACGCCCAGCCGCAGGGTGCCGATCAGGTTGCCGCGACAGGCCGCCGCTTCCGCCTGTAAGCCGTCGTAGGCGGCCAGCACCGTGCGCGCCCAGGCCAGCACCCGTTCGCCCGGCGCGGTGAAACCTTCGAAGCGCTGGCCACGGTTGACCAGTGGCAGGTCGAGTTCTTCTTCGAGTCTGCGCAGTCGCATCGACAGAGTCGGCTGGGTGATATGGCAGCGGGCGGCGGCCTGGCCGAAATGGCGGGTTTCGTCGAGGGCGATGAGGAATTTCAGCTGCTTGATGTCCATCTTCGCTCCGGGGCGCTGGCAAGGGTGGGCGATTCTACCGCTTGCGCGGGGGCAGGGTCATTGGTCGGGCCGCAACCGGGTTTGTCCGGCGTGGTCTAGGCTTGGGCGTCTGGAACTTTAATCAAGGAGTGTGCGCGATGAGTCTTTTGAGCTTTGTGAAAGAGGCCGGTGAGAAGTTGCTCGACTTGTTGACCCCCGGCAACGCCAATGCCAGCGAGCAATTGAAGGAACATATCAGCAAGGTCGGGTTGGGTAACCCGAATGTTCAGGCGACGGTGGATGGCGACAAGGTGACGGTCACCGGCGAGGTGGCGAGCCAGGAAGAGAAAGAGAAGATTCTGCTGGCGGTGGGCAATATTGAAGGCGTCGGCAGTGTCGATGACCAGATCACGGTCACTGGGCCAGTGGTGGCTGCCGCACGTTTCGTAGTGGTGAAAAAGGGCGACACCCTCAGCGCGATTTCCCTGGCGGTGTATGGCAATGCCAACCAGTACAACAAGATCTTCGAGGCAAACAAGCCAATGCTCAAGGATGTGAACAAGATCTATCCGGGGCAGACGCTGCGCATTCCCGAGTAATCGCAGATACCGCTACCGCGAGCAGGCTCGCTCCCACATTGGAATGCATTTCCATTGTGGGAGCGAGCCTGCTCGCGATGGGGACGATGCGGTCTACAGGCCCGCAATCAAATCCCGATAATCCTCCACCGCCGCAAACTCCCCGGTGTCCTTCGGCCCTTTACGGCTGTCCGGCTCCTTCACGGCCAGCAGATGCGCCACGCCGAAATTCCGCGCACTGCGCAGGATCGGCAAGGTGTCGTCGATGAACAGGCTGCGTGCCGGGTCAAAACCGATGTCGGCCTGCAAGGCATCCCAGAACTGCGGATTCTCCTTGGGGAAGCCGTAATCGTGGGAGCTGATCAGCCGTTCGAAGTACGGCGCCAGTTCGATTCGTTCCAGTTTCAGCGACAGTGAATCGCGGTGCGCATTGGTGATCATCACCACGCGTTTGCCGGCTCGTTTAATCGCGTCCAGAAAGGTGTCGGCATCCGGGCGCAGGGCGATCAGGTGGGCGGTTTCCAGTTTCAGCTCACGCACCGACAGCTTCAGCTCCGCGCTCCAGAAGTCCAGGCAGTACCACTGCAACTGACCGGCATGGCGCTCGAACAGAGGCTGCAATTCCATTTCCGCCATCGCCCGGCTCACGCCGTGCAGTTCGGCGTAGCGCTGCGGCAGATGTTCCAGCCAGAAATGGTTGTCGAAGTGCAGGTCCAGCAACGTGCCGTCCATGTCCAGCAGAACGGTATCGATGTCGGACCACGGTAATGAAGGCATGGCAACGTCTCGAACGGTAGAAAGATATCCGACGCAAACAATCGGAAAAGCCGCGTTATAGTAGCGCGTTCACGCCAAGGAGCTTTGCATGCGCCAGAAACCCACCGTACTTGCCCGCGAGATCGTCGCCACCAGCCGGCTGTTCTGCGTCGAAGAGCTGAAGCTGCGTTTCTCCAACGGCGTGGAACGTACCTACGAGCGGCTGGTCGGCAAGGGCGCCGGTTACGGCGCGGTCATGATCGTGGCGATGCTCGATGCCGAGCACGCGGTGTTGGTCGAGGAATACTGTGGCGGCACCGACGAATATGAACTGTCGCTGCCCAAAGGCCTGATCGAACCTGGCGAAGATGTGCTGGCCGCCGCCGAGCGTGAGCTCAAGGAAGAAGCCGGTTACGGCGCGCGACAACTGGAGCATCTGACCGAGCTGTCGTTGTCCCCCGGTTACATGAGCCAGAAAATTCAGGTGGTGCTGGCCACCGACCTGTACGAGGAGCGCCTTGAAGGCGATGAGCCTGAGCCGATGCGCGTGGACAAGGTCAATCTGCGAGAGCTGTCGACGCTGGCGCAGAATCCGAATTTCAGTGAGGGGCGCGCCCTGGCGGCGCTATACCTGACCCGCGACCTGCTGACCCAGCGCGGATTTTTCCAGTCATGAGTGAGATGCCAATGAATTTTCCCCATCCGTTGATGGCGCCGGTGGTCGAGCTGGCATTGCGGGCCGGTGAGGCGATTTTGCCGTTCTGGCGTGCCGATGTGGCCGTCACCGCCAAGTCCGATGATTCACCGGTGACGGCGGCGGACATGGCCGCTCACCACGTGATCGTGGCCGGCCTGACAGCGCTGGATCCGAGCATTCCGGTGCTGTCCGAAGAGGACGCCGACATCCCGCAAAGCGTGCGCGCAGGCTGGCAGCGCTGGTGGCTGGTGGATCCGCTGGATGGCACCAAGGAGTTCATCAGCGGCAGCGAAGAATTCACCGTCAACATCGCGCTGATCGAAAACGGACGGGTGGTGTTCGGTGTGGTGTCGATGCCGACCAACGGTCGCTTCTACGTCGGCGGAGCCGGGCTCGGTGCCTGGCGCGGCGACACGGGCGGCACGCCGGTAGCGATTCAGGTGCGTGATGTGCCGGGACCGGGCGAAGCGTTCACCGTGGTTGCCAGCCGCCGTCATTCGAGTCCGGAGCAGGAACGCTTGCTGGCCGGATTGAGTGCCAGCCTTGGCGAGTTGCAACTGGCCAACATCGGCAGTTCGCTGAAGTTCTGTCTGCTCGCCGAAGGGGTGGCCGATTGTTACCCGCGACTGGCGCCGACGTCCCAGTGGGACACAGCGGCGGCGCAGGGCGTTCTGGAAGGCGCCGGCGGCGAGGTTCTGGATTTGAACGGTGACGCGTTCTGCTATCCACCACGGGATTCGTTACGCAACGCGTTCTTTCTTGCACTGCCGGCAAAAGCGGCGTGGCGTTCGAAGTTGCTGGAACTGGCCCGTTCGTAACAGCGCTCCCGGCCCGGAGCGCCAAGCCCTCAGCGGTGCAGGACGTACTGCCCGCTGAAGGTCACTGCATCCTCATTGCTACCGGCATTGACGACCCGCGTATGCAGAGTCAATCGCGCCCGTCCGTAACGTTGATACATCGCCAGAAATTTCTTCCACTGCGTTGCACTCGGTGACGGGCAGATCGCAATGGCATCGCCGGTCACAGGCAGTGGATAACTGATCTGTCCTTCCTGAATCACGATGTGCCCGTCTTCGATGCCTTCCTCTTTCAAACGCAAATGCAGCCAGCCCCAACCGGCCAGCACCGCACCGCAATACAGGCTGCCGCCGAACATGGTGCTCTTGTGATTGACGTTGGCGTCCAGCGGCAGATGCAGGCGCAGTTGCTGTTCCTGCCAGTCGAGCACTTTGAGTCCCATGTCCCGTGTCAGCGGGATGTCGTGATGGAGTACGGATTCCAGATAACGGCTGTCGTGCTTCATGCCCGGACCTCTTGCGGCAGAAAAGTGAATTGAGCGCGCTTCATTCGGATTCGTCGGAATGGCCGCCGCTGCCAGCGAAATTCAGACCGTGCTTGCGCAGTTTGTCGTGCAGGGTCTTGCGCGGAATGCCCAGGGCCTCGGCGAGACTGCGCACGGAACCGTGAGAGCGGGCCAGTTCGGCGGCGATCAGGGATTTCTCGAAGTTTTCCACTTGTTCGCTGAGCCCTCCCGCCGTGATTTCGACGCTGGTGCCGGGGCTGCCATCGGGCTGTGTGTTGTCCAGCGCCAGCTCCAGGCCGAGGGCAAAACGCTCCGCTGCGTTCTGCAATTCCCGCACGTTGCCCGGCCATGAATGGCGCAGCAGCAGCGCCCGTTGGGCCGGTTGCAGTTCATGCGCTGGCAGACCATGGCGGGCGCTGGCTTCGTCGGCGTAATGCTGGAACAGCATCAACGCGTCTTCGCCCCGTTCACGCAGTGGTGGAATGCGCAGCGGCGCCACGTTGAGGCGGTAATACAAGTCCGCCCGGAATCGCCCCTGATCGGCGGCCTGGCGCAGGTCTTCCTTGGTGGCGGCGATGACGCGGATGTCCAGCGGGATCAACTGATTCCCGCCCAGTCGTTCGACCACGCGCTCCTGCAGCATGCGCAGCAGTTTGACCTGCACGTCCATGCTCATGCTCTCGATTTCGTCGAGGAACAGCGTGCCGCCATTGGCGAATTCGAACTTGCCGATCCGGCGCTTTTGCGCGCCGGTGAAGGCGCCGGGTTCATGGCCGAACAGTTCGCTTTCGACCACCGACTCGGCCAGCGCACCGGCATTGATTGCCACGAACGGGCCATTACGCCGGCTCGACAGATCGTGCAGGGCGCGGGCGACAACTTCTTTACCCGCGCCGGTTTCGCCGAGGATCAAGACATCGGCCTTGGTCGCCGCCAGTGCGCCGATCTGCTCGCGCAGGCGCAACATCGGCGCGGATTGACCGACCAGCCGCGCGCTCAACTCGTTGCGATCGCTCAGGGCCATGCGCAGGCTGCGGTTGTCCAGCACCAGACGCCGCAGGGCCAGGGCGCGGCGCACGCTGTCGAGCAGGGCGTCGCTGGCGAAGGGTTTTTCCAGAAAATCATAGGCACCGGCGCGCATGGCCTGCACGGCCAGTGGCACGTCGCCGTGGCCAGTGATCAGCAGCACGGGCAGTTCCGGGTCCTGGGCGTGCAGTTCGCTCAGCAGCTCCAGGCCATCCATGCCGGGCATGCGGATGTCGCTGACCACGACGCCCGGCCAGTCACGCTCCAGTTGCGCGGCCAGGCCCTTGGCTTCGGACAGCGGAAGAATTTTCAGGCCGGCCAGATCCAGGGTCTGGCCGAGGGCCTGACGCAGGTGCGGATCGTCGTCGATCAGCACCACCTGGATGCGGTTGTCGATGGTCATGCGCTTCGATCCTCGGACGGTTGCAGGCTGACCCCGGGCGCGCCGGCGCGCAGCCGCAGGGTGATCAAGGCGCCACCTTGCTTGTGGTTGGCGAACGACAGTTCACCACCGAAGGCGCGCATCAGGGTTTCGCAAATGGCCAACCCTAAACCCAGGCCCTGAGTGCGGGTCTTGGTCGTGTAAAACGGTTCGCTGGCACGGCCCAGGGCTTCCATGCAGAAACCCGGGCCATTGTCGCGAATGTACAGGTTGACGCCTTCGTCGGTGGATTCGGCACTCAGCCACAATTTGCGCGGCGGGCCTTTTTCGGTCAGGGCGTCGAGGGCGTTGGCCAGCAGGTTGCCCAGCACCTGGCGCAGTCGGGTTTCCCCGGCCTCGACCCACAGGGTGGCGGCGGGCAGGTCGCGGATCAGCTCGACATCCATGCTCCGGCGACGCTTGGCCAGCAAGGCGAGCGCGTCGTCCAGCGCGGGTTGCAGGGCGACGCTTTCCGGGGCGTGGCGGTCGCGGCGGGCGAAGGCGCGCAGGTGGGCGATGATCGAGGCCATGCGCCCGGTCAGCTCGCTGATCAGTTTGAGGTTGCCTCGTGCGTCTTCGGTGCGTTCGTGGTCGAGCAGCACTTCGGCGTTCTCGGCGTAGCTGCGGATCGCCGCCAGCGGCTGGTTGAGTTCGTGGCTGATGCTCGCCGACATCGTCCCCAGCGCCGACAGCTTGCCGGCCTGTACCAGATCGTCCTGGGCCCGCACCAGTTCCTGCTGGGCCTGTTCGCGTTCAAGCACTTCCTGTTTCAGTCGGCGGTTGAGGCCTTCGAGATCACTGGTGCGCTCGGCAACCCGGCCTTCGAGTTCCCGGCGGGCCTTGGCTTCGAAGGCGATCCGTTCCAGGTAATGACGACGACGCTGCATCATCAGGCCCAGCAACAACATGACTACCAGCAAGGTGGCGCCGCCGATCGCCACCACGGTACGCACCGGTCGGTCGATCAACGTGCGCGGGGCCAGAATGCTGACGCTCCAGCCGGTTTCCGCGATGTCCTGGGTCTGTGGCAGCCACGCGGTCGGGCTCAGGTTCAGGGGGCGTGGCTCGCGGGTCGGGTAGGGCTGGATCGCGGTGATTGCCGAGCGCTCGGCATCACTGAGGGTGCGGGTCGCGCGAAAGCGCCATTCCGGGCGCGAGGTGAGGATGACGACACCGTTGTGGTCGGTCACCAGCAGTTGTTCCGGGGTTTTGCCCCACAGGCTTTCGGTGTGGTCCAGATCTACCTTGATCACCAGTACACCGATGATTTTTTCGCCGTTGCGCACCGCTGCGGCGAAGAAATAGCCGCGTTTGGCGGAAGTGGTGCCCAGACCGAAGAAGCGCCCGAGGCGGCCGGCCATGGCCTCGCTGAAGTACGGCCGGAACGAGAAATTGCGCCCGACGAAACTGTCGTGCTTGTCCCAGTTCGACGCCGCGAGCGTCTGGCCGCTGGTGTCCATCAGGTACATGACTTCGGCGCCGGTCTGCGCAGCGATGTTCTTCAACAGGCGGTTGGCGTTGCCCTGGGTCACGCCGTCATCCGGCGCCCCGAGCACTGCGCGCAGGGCCGGCAGGTCGCCGAGGATTTGCGGCAGCACTTCATAGCGATGCAGCGTGCCCAGCAGGTTGGCGACGTAGAGGTCGAGGGTCTGACGGTTCTGGCCGGCCAGTTCGCTGCGGTAATAGCGCTCGGCCAGATGTTCCAGCGGCCACAGCAGCGGTGCCAGGCACAGGGCCAGCAGGGCAAGACTGCGCCATCGGGGGCGGCGGGGTAGGGTCGGAGTCATGAGCATCGAGCGCCTGTGGGTACAGGCGCATTATGCCTAGGCTTGCCGGCGCAGTCTGCGCACCCGTGGCCGGGTCCGCAGCGGCGCTGAAGATTCACACAGGACTTCAGGAAAAGACGTCGGCGTCCTTGAGCAGTGCCGCCGCCTGGTCCTTGGCCGACAGTTTCGGCGCTTCATCCAGCTGCCAGTCGATGCCCAGATCCGGGTCGTCCCAACGAATGCTGCGCTCGGAAGACGGGTTGTAGTAGTCGGTGGTCTTGTAGAGGAATTCGGCGAACTCGCTCAGCACCACGAAACCGTGGGCGAAACCTTCCGGAACCCACAATTGACGGTGGTTGTCGGCGGACAGACGCACGGCCACCCACTTGCCGAAATGCGGCGAGCTGCGACGGATATCCACGGCGACGTCGAGGACTTCGCCGGCGGTAACGCGGACCAGTTTGCCCTGGGTATTTTCCAACTGGTAATGCAGCCCGCGCAGAACGCCTTTCTGCGAGCGCGAATGGTTGTCCTGGACAAATTGCGTGTCCAGGCCGGTCGCGTCCTGAAAGGCTTTCGCATTGAAGCTTTCGTAAAAGAACCCGCGTTCGTCACCAAATACCTTGGGTTCGATGATCAAGACACCAGGCAGGTCGGTGGTGATTACATTCATGTAGATTTTCCAGTGGCAGGTGTGAATGGCCGACATTCTTGCGCAAAGCGTCGACAGGTGCGAGGGGCGCTTGCAAATCCGCCGGTCTCGCAGCGTGTCGGGGGACGGATGGTCGGGGGTTGCTTATCGCCCGAAGCAATGGCGATATAGGCGCCTAATAAAATTTCAGGGGTCGTTCCATGTCGTTCGCCACGTTGATTCATCGCGCCAGTTTGCCCAGCCCGCAGGTATCGGTGGAGCAGGCCCGGCATTTGCTGGCGCAGCATTACGGCTTGAACGGCACGTTGCAGGCCCTGGGCAGCCAACAGGATCTCAATTATCGGGTCGACAGCGACCGTGGGCGGTTCGTGCTGAAGATCTGCCGGGGCGACTATTCGCTGGTCGAGTTGCAAGCCCAGCATGCGGGCCTGAAATATCTGGCCGAGAAGGGTGCCGTTAAGGTTCCTCGGGTGATGGCGGCCACTAACGGCGCTGACCTGCTGACCCTGGACGTCGGTGGAGAATCGGTGCATGTGCGACTGCTCGATTACATCGACGGACAACCACTGACGGCCCTCGATCACCTTGGCCACGAAGTCGTCGCCGGCTTCGGCCGGCTTTGCGGCGAAATGGATCTGGCCCTCGTCGGTTTCGACCATCCGGGGCTCGAGCGCACGTTGCAATGGGACGCGCGCCACGCCAGCGCACTGATCGAGCACCTGCTGCCGGTGATCGAAGACGAACGCCAGCGCACGCTGATCGCCGAGGTTGCCGAGCAGGCCAGACTTCGTTTGCAGCCGCTGGTGGAAAAGCTGCCGGTGCAGGCGATCCACATGGACATCACCGACGACAACGTGGTCTGGCAGCGTGACGCCCGGCGGCACTGGCGGTTGCAGGGCGTCATCGATTTCGGCGATCTGGTGCGCACCTGGCGCATCACCGATCTGTCGGTCACCTGCGCCGCACTGCTGCATCACGCCGCCGGCGATCCGTTCGTGATCCTGCCGGCCGTGCAGGCCTATCACGCGATCAATCCGCTGCAACACGAAGAACTGCTGGCGCTGTGGCCGCTGATCGTGGCACGGGCGGCGGTGCTGGTGCTCAGTGGCGAGCAACAGGTCAGCATCGATCCGGGCAATACCTACAGCCGCGACAACCTGACCCATGAATGGGAGATCTTCCGGGTCGCCACCTCGGTGCCGCTGGCATTGATGGAGGCGGCGATTCTCACGGCGGTCGGCCAGGCATTGCCGGCCATCGACAGTGAAGGTTTTGCGCCGTTGTTGCCCGATCTGGTCGGGCGCGAATTCGCGTTGATCGATCTGGGGGTGTTGAGCGCACACTTCGAGGCGGGCAACTGGGAGCAGCCAGGCATCGATCAGCGCCTGTTGAGCGAGGCCGCTGTCATCCATGGTCTGGCGGCCAGTCGATACGGGCAATACCGGTTGTCGCGCACCCGGCCTGACAGCGCCGATGAGCCAGAGACATTCCCGCTGCACGTCGAATTGCATGTGCCCAAAGGTTCGGCGGTGGAAGCGCCGTTTGCTGGCGTGCTTCACCTGTCGGCCGACGGCGCGCTGCGACTCGACGGCCCGCAACTGAGCCTGCGCTTGCTGGGCGTGAAACCTTCGTTGCACGGCGGCGCAGCGCTGGTCAAAGGCCAGGTGCTGGGTTCGGTGGACGGTCCGTTGATCGTGCAATTGATTCGTGGCGCACAGCTTGAAGCACCGCGGTTCTGCACGCCAACCCGCGCGGCGGCATGGCAGGCCTTGTCCCCGTCACCGGCCGCGCTGCTGGGCCTGGCCTGCGACGCCGAACCCGAGCTGGACGCGACAACCCTGCTGGCGCGCCGCGACGCCAGTTTCGCCCGTACCCAGAAGCACTATTACGTCGACGCGCCGCGCATCGAGCGCGGCTGGCGCAATCACCTGATCGACATGCAGGGCCGCTCCTACCTCGACATGCTCAACAACGTCGCGGTGCTCGGTCACGGTCATCCGCGCATGGCGGCGGTGGCGAGCCGGCAGTGGTCGCTGCTCAATACCAACTCGCGGTTCAACTATGCGGCAGTCGCCGAGTTTTCCGAACGCTTGCTGAAGCTGGCGCCGGAGGGCATGGATCGGGTGTTCCTGGTCAATAGCGGCAGCGAGGCCAATGACCTGGCGATCCGCCTGGCGTGGGCCGCCAGCGGTGGTCGCGACATGATCAGCGTGCTGGAGGCCTATCACGGCTGGACGGTCGGCGCGGACGCGGTCTCGACCTCGATTGCCGATAACCCGAAAGCCCTGAGCAGTCGCCCGGACTGGGTGCACGCGGTGACGGCTCCCAACACCTATCGCGGCGAATTTCGCGGCCCGGATTCGGCGCCGGATTACGTGCGCAGCGTCGAGCAACATCTGGCGAAGCTCGATGAGCAGAAACGCCAGCTCGCCGGGTTTATCTGCGAGCCGGTCTACGGCAACGCGGGCGGGATCTCGCTGCCGCCGGGTTACCTGAAAAAAGTCTATGAAATGGTGCGCGCCCGTGGCGGCGTGTGCATCGCCGATGAGGTGCAGGTCGGTTACGGGCGCATGGGCCACTTCTTCTGGGGCTTTGAAGAGCAAGGCGTGGTCCCGGACATCATCACCATGGCCAAGGGCATGGGCAACGGCCAGCCGCTGGGCGCGGTGATCACCCGCCGGGAAATCGCCGAGGCGCTGGAGGCCGAGGGCTATTTCTTCTCGTCCGCCGGCGGCAGTCCGGTGAGCTGCCAGATCGGCATGGCGGTGCTCGATGTCATGGAAGAAGAAAAGCTCTGGGAAAACGCCCAGGTGGTCGGCGCTCATTTCAAGGCCCGGCTGGAGGCGCTGATCGATCAATATCCGCTGGTTGGCGCGGTGCACGGTTCCGGGTTCTATCTGGGGGTCGAGCTGATCCGCAATCGGGAAACCCTGGAACCTGCAACCGAGGAAACCACGCTGTTGTGTGATCGCTTGCGGGCGCTGGGAATTTTCATGCAGCCGACCGGTGATTACCTGAACGTCCTGAAGATCAAACCGCCGATGGTCACCTCGCGTCAGAGCGTGGATTTCTTTGTCGACATGCTGGCGAAGGTGCTGGAAGAAGGGCTCTGAGGCGATCCGGAATCGGCAAATGCCGATTTGTATCGGTATTTGCCGCGTTAAATTGAGATTGTTTTTTCTTTATGGCTTCTAAAGCCGATATTTATCGTTTATAAAGTCGCCATAGTCCGTCGTCCAACCCTGTACGGCGTGTTGAAAAACCCTCGACGGTTCCCTGGAGTCTGATCGACATGACCACATTGAAAAGCACACCACGCGCCGATGGCTTTTACATGCCGGCCGAATGGGCACCGCAAACCCAGACCTGGATGATCTGGCCCGAGCGTCCGGACAACTGGCGTCTCGGCGGCAAACCGGCGCAGGCCGCCCACGCGGCAGTGGCCAAAGCCATCGCGCGTTTCGAACCGGTCACCGTGGCGGTCTCTGCCGGCCAGTACGAAAATGCCCGCGCTCGCCTCGACGTGCCGAATATCCGCGTGGTGGAGATGTCCAGCGATGACGCCTGGGTTCGCGATAGCGGCCCGACGTTTGTGATCAACAACAGCGGCGAAGTGCGCGGTGTGAACTGGGATTTCAACGCCTGGGGCGGCTTTGACGGTGGCCTGTATTCGCCGTGGAACCGTGATTCCCAGGTCGGCGGCAAGATCCTCGAAATCGAGCGCAGCCCGCGCTACCGCACCGAAGGCTTTGTGCTCGAAGGCGGCTCGATTCACGTAGACGGCGAAGGCACCCTGATCACCACCGAAGAATGCCTGCTCAACCGCAATCGCAACCCGCACCTGGGCCGCGAAGAAATCGAAGCGGTGCTCAGTGAAAACCTGTCGGTGGACAAGATCATCTGGCTGCCGGATGGCCTGTTCAACGACGAAACCGACGGCCATGTGGATAACTTCTGCTGCTACGTGCGTCCGGGCGAAGTGCTGCTGGCCTGGACTGACGATCCGCAGGATCCGAACTACCCGCGCTGCCAGGCCGCGATGAAAGTGCTGGAAAGCAGCACCGACGCCAAAGGCCGCCCGTTCACGGTGCACAAGATGCCGATTCCGGGGCCGCTGTTCGCCACCGAAGAAGAGTGCGCGGGCGTGGACCCGGTGGACGGCACTCAGGAGCGCAACCCAAGCGTGCGTCTGGCCGGTTCCTACGTGAACTTCCTGATCGTCAACGGCGGCATCATCGCGCCGAGCTTCGACGATCCGATGGACGCGCCAGCGCGGGAGATCCTGCAGAACCTGTTCCCGCAACACGAGGTGGTGATGGTGCCGGGCCGCGAACTGTTACTGGGCGGCGGCAACATTCACTGCCTTACCCAACAGCAACCCGCGCCGCACAAAGAGTGAGTGCGGATGTAACAGCTTGAGTTGATTGAAAAATCGACCTGTCAGTCATTCGTTGCCCACGCTTGAAGAGAAACCCGCAGCCCGTCAGGACTGCGGGTTTCTTTATGTCCGCTGGTCGACAATTTCGTTACGTTGGCATAGCTCTTGTATCGCTCATGGCGCACTAGGGAGGGGGGGAGAACTTCAACAGTTCTGTCATAAACCTTGGATAACGTAGCCGCTCACGAACGGGGAGAGAGCGCTGAAATGAACGCCGAAGTGAACGTAATCAGCGAGCGGACATTGCATCCCATGGCTGTAAATAGTGAGTCGCTCCAGATTGTCGCACACTGGTTGAAATCCAATGGAACGCGTCAGATCAGGGAACCTGATCCGCGCCGGATGATGATCGAGCGTTACCCCGCTGGCCTGTTCAGCGAGGCCGAACTGGAAGCACTCTGGGATGTGATGGAAGGATAAGAAGAACAAACAAGGATTGTAAAAAGCGCTGCCGGGATGGCAGCGCTTTTTTTATGGGCGCGATATCAGAAGCTGTAGGTGCCGGTGACGACCAGGCTGCGCGGTGCACCCGGCTGGATCTGGAACGCGCTGGTGGCCGACGAGTAATACTCGCGGTCGGTGATGTTGTTCAGGGCACCACGCAAATCCCAGTCCTTGTGGCGGTAGCCGACCAGCGCGTCCCACCGGCCATAGCCCGGCAGTACGGTGGTGTTGGCGTTGTCGGCATAACGCTGGCCGACCAGGGTCAGGCCGGTTTCGGCGTACCAGCCCATTTCCGGTTTCCAGGTCAGGAACAGGCTGCCGTTGCGCTTGGCCACGTTGTTCACGCGTTTGCCTTCCAGGCCGTTGTTGTCCTTCTCGATGGTCGCGTCCTGCACGCCGACACCACCGCGCAGGTACCAGTTGCCGACGATCTTGCCGGTACCGGTCAGCTCGATCCCGCGCGAGCGTTGCAGGCCGCTGAGCACGGTCAGGGTCGGGTCGTTCGGATCGGTGGTGCGGCGGTTGTAGAGTTCCAGCTCGTAGATCGCCAGGGTGGTGCTCAGGCGATCGTCGAGCCAGTCGCTCTTGACGCCGATTTCCTTCTGCTTGGTCAGTTCCGGGCTCAAGTCGTTGGTGTTGCCGGCCGCACCCGGGGTGATACCGATCAGGCCGCCACCGACCGGCGAGAAGGTCTTGGTCCACGAAGCGTAGAACGAGTGGTTCTGCAGCGGCGTCCAGACCACGCCGAAACGTGGGCTGGTGCTGTGGCTGTCACGGTCTTCGGAGATGTTGCGCAGCTTGTTGGTCGACTCGATATCAAAAGTGTCGTAGCGCAGACCGGCCAGCAGTTGCCATTGATCGTTCAGGCGCAGTTGATCCTGAACGTAGACCGCGCGGCTTTCGACTTCGGTGTGGCTGCTGCTCGACACTTGCATGCGCCCGGTGTGGCGCAGGTCGCGGTTGGGGGTGTACAGATCCAGCGACGGAACGGCGGAACTGCCGCGCCCGGAAGTGGCAGCGTTGTACAGCGTCGGGTCGCGGCGCTGGCTGCCGGTTTCGAGGCCGGTCAGCAGGCGGTGCTCGAGGCCGAAGGTTTCGAATCCGCCTTCCAGCTCAACGTTGTTGAACACGTTGCGGGTGGTCAGGTCCTGTTGCCAGTGCTGGCGGGTTACCTTCTTCGTCGCCGGGGTGTAGCCGGTGAGGTAGGTGTTGTCGAAATCGCTGTCGAGCTTGAACACACCGAGCGTGTGGCGCAGCTGCCAGTTGTCGTTGATTTCATAGCTCAGCTTCGAGCGCAGGGATTGCGTCTTGTCGTCGATGAAATCGTGATCGTTGCCGTAGGTGGTGTCCCGGCCGACGTCGGCAGGGCGCCCACCGACCCCGGGAATGCCGCGATCGGGCGTGCGGTTGTAGCGGCTGTATTCGTATTGCACCAGCCAGTTCAGGTCAGGGGTGAGCTGCCAGCTCATCGACGGTGCGAACAGTTGGCGATTGCCGCTGACGCCGTCGCGGAAGCTGTTCTCGTCCATGTTGCCCATGTTCAGGCGCAGGCTGATGTTGTCGCTCGGGTCGGTGCTGAGGTCGGCGTACAGGCTGCGCAGGTCTTCGCTGCCACCCTGGGCCTCGATGGTCGAGCGGCGGCCGAACTCGGGTGCCTTGCTCACGCGGTTGACGATCCCGCCCTGGCTGCCACGGCCATACAGCACAGCGGCCGGGCCCTTGAGCACTTCGACGCGTTCGATATTGTGCAGGTCGCGCTTGTACTGGCTGTCGTCGCGGATGCCGTCCAGATAGAAGTCGTTGCTGGCATCGAAGCCGCGGATGCGCAGGCTGTCGAAGCGCGTGTCGCCGCCGCTGCTGACGTTGGGCATGCCGCTCAAGGCGTCGCCCAGGTCATTGGTGCCGTAGTTGGCGAAGTTGGCGGTCTTGACCGAGTCGATCGCCTGCGGCACGTAACGGACAGGGGTTGAGGTACGGGTCGCAGTGTTGCTGACCTTCACGCGCGGGTCGTCGGCCTGCGCTTCGGCACTGATCGAAGTGGCGGGAAGCTCGGTCGCGGAGTAAGCGAAACCGGAGGACAAGAAGGCAGAAAGCCCAAGGGTGACGGGCGTGAGACGAAACGGGGCAGGCATTGAAAAGCGCATCCGAAAGGGTGGAAAAAATCGAGCGCGCGAATGGTAATGCTTTGCATTTGCTTCCGTTAATTATTCCTGAAAGGTTCCGTGGTTTGATTGTGTCAATTTATTTCATATTTGTGTCGGAGCTGACAACGACTGCATTTGACCGATTGCCGAAACAGACTGAAAGCCATTCCGGCGTTTTTCCGCAACGACCGAGGGACTAATGTGCCGACATTATTTTTCTCACCTTCTTGCCGGAGTTTTCCGATGACCCTTCATTACATCTACGACCCGCTGTGCGGCTGGTGCTATGGCGCCAAACCACTGGTGCAGGCCGCGCAACAAGTGCTGCCGGTAATCGCCCACGCCGGCGGCATGATGACCGGTGCCAACCGCCAGAGCGTTTCGCCGCAACTGCGCAATTACGTGATGCCTCATGACCGGCGCATCGCTGAATACACCGGTCAGCCATTCGGCGAAGCTTATTTCGAAGGTCTTTTGCGTGATCAATCGGCGTTGTTTGATTCGGCACCTCCGATTGCCGCTGTGATGGCAGCGGAAAAAATCGACGGTCGTGGCCTGGAACTGCTTGGCCGTTTGCAGACTGCGCACTATGTGGAAGGGCGGCGAATTGCCGATGAAAGTGTGCTTGTGGAATATGCAGTAGAGCAGGGCTACAACGCCGATATGTTCGTGAATGCCTTGCAGTCCGTCGACACCGAACAACATATAAAGAACAGCCGTGCCCTGTTGGCAAAACTGGGTGGGCAGGGTTTTCCAACTTTTGCGCTGGAACAGGACGGACGATTCACGCTGGTTGATATCGGGCCGTGGCTCGGCAAACCAGAAGCCTTCGCCCAATGGTTGAGCGAGTCGTTTACGCCTGCGCCAAGGACTGAAACCCTGCCGGTCTGTGGCGTCGATGGTTGCGCGTAATCCAGCATCAAAATCCCTGACTGCGGGCAATTCCGTGCACGAAGCCACCGCAAAATTTACTTTTTTTAGACGTTTTTCGCCTATTTAAAGACGATTCTTGAAATTGACACATTGTTGAGGGCGCGGCTACGATTCGGCCCAACGCCTGTGGCTAACCGCCATGACTCAAAATTAGGAGCAGGCCCGCCATGACATTGTCTTGAGCGGGTCTTTTTGTTTCGGGGTGAATAAAAGAGTGCAATAAGCGCCGTTTCAGCCGTTCGACACAGCGCGTTTCAACCCGTAATAAGGAAAACAAAATGTTGAACAAGCGAATCAGTTTGATCGCACTGGGGATGTTGAGTGCCACTTCGGCCATGGCTAACGACCAGGCCGAGTCCAAGGGTTTTGTTGAAGACAGCAGTCTCAAAGTGCTGCTGCGCAATGCCTACATCAATCGTGACTACAAAGATGGCAACCAGGACAAAGCCGAATGGGGCCAAGCGGCCATCGGTACGTTCTCGTCCGGTTTCACTCAAGGCACCGTCGGTGTCGGTGTGGATGCCTTCGGTCTGTACGCGCTGCGTCTGGACGGCGGCAAGGGCCGCAGCGGTGCGGGCGGTATCGACTTCTTCAAGCGCGGTGACAGCGGTAACGCGGCCGACGATCTGTCAAAGGGCGGTGCAGCGGTCAAATTCCGTATCTCCAACACCGTACTGACCTACGGCGACCAGATGCCGGCCCTGCCGGTGCTGAGCTACGACAACGTGCGTCTGCTGCCGGAAAGCTATACCGGTACCTTGATCACTTCCAAAGAGATCAAAGGTCTGCAACTGGATGCCGGTCGTTTCACCGCCGAATCGCGCAAGAGCGCTGAAGGCCGTGACAGCGGTGGTCTGAAATCGATCAACGTGTTGGGCGGTAGCTACCAGTTCACCGAACAGTTCAAGGCTGCGCTGTACGCTTCCGACGTCGAAGACGTGCTGAAGAAGCAATACGTGAACGCCAACTACGTGTTCCCGATCGACAAGGATCAGTCCCTGACGCTGGACTTCAACGGTTACCGCACCAAGCTGGACAACTCCTACGTCCGCGAAAACGGTGTAACCGGCGACGACAACAAGATCTGGAGCCTGGCAGCGACCTTCGCCACCGGCCCGCACTCGTTCACCGTGGCGCACCAGCGCTCCACCGGCGACAGCAACCTGGGTTACGCCTACGGCGGTTACCAGAAAGGTCAGGGTCGCGTGGGTGACGGTGGCAACACCATCTACCTGGCCAACTCCTACTGGTCCGACTTCAACGCTGAAGACGAGCGCAGCTGGCAGCTGGGTTACGGTCTGGACTTCACGGCGTTCGGCGTCCCGGGTCTGAGCTACAACTTCGCGTACGTGCGTGGCGACAACATCACCACGTCCACCAGCGAAGGCGGCACCGAGCGCGAGATCTTCAACCAGTTCAAGTACGTCGTGCAAAGTGGCCCGGCCAAAGACCTGAGCATCAAGCTGCGTAGCTCGATCCTGCGTGTTTCGCAGAAATCCAGCGAATACAACGTCAGCGGCAACGAACTGCGTGTGTTCGTGGATTACCCGATCAACATCTTCTGATGATCGGTTGAACCCGCGAAACGCGACAGAAAAACCCCGACTCGTTCGGGGTTTTTTTTGACGCTTTTTGAAAAAGCAGCATAAAAACCCGTGCTTTTGTCATTTGAAATGCACTTTCAAGCCGTTTCAAATCGCGTTTCAAACAGGGCTTTAAATGCCTGAAATTCTTTCTCATGGACGCAAATTCTCCACCTAATAGATTAGGCCGCTCAATGCAGCGGAGAATTTGGTAATGATCGTTTTAACCAGAGAAGTGGGCGAATCGCTACGGCGCGACAAGTACGCCAATGTGCAGGGTGCTGACTTCAATCTCTACGGTCATTTCGCCGACTTCGTCAGACTGACCAAAAGTTGGGAAAACATGGAGCCTGACAGTTACTACGGTCAGGCCGAAGCCGGCATGCGTTACCGTCGTTACAGCGACTTTGAGTACAACCCCAAGACTCGCGAACTGAAGCAACTGGAACATCGCGCGTACGTGCAGTCCAAGGCCAACAACAGCTATGTGGGCGGGGTGGTGCGGCACTTCCAGGACTTCTCGGACGAAGTCATCAGCTCGCCGGTGATGCGCAGCCTGATCGACACCGATTTCGAAGTGTACAAAAGCGTGTTGCCGGAAGAGCTGCACGATGAAATCTGGCAGTGCCAGATCCATCAGATCCGCATCGAGATCAAGCCCGGCAAACAACTGGAAATCACTCCGGAAGGGATTCACTGCGACGGTTACCCGTTCAGCGGCGTGCACTTCTGGGGGCGCAATAACGTCGAGGGCGCGGAGAGTCGTCTGTACGACATCCACGAGCAGCAACTGGCGTCGACCACTTACCAGGAAATCCTCGACACCACCTACTTCCTCGACCGTGACATGCGTCACTACGTGACACCGGCACGCAACACTCACTCTCACGCCATGGCGTACCGGCAGATCCTGGCGATTTCCTTCTCGCGGCCCGGGACCGCTTTCGACATTGTTCGCTAATCAGATCACCCCAATCGACGGCGTCGAGTGCTCGACGCCGGTGGTGCTGCGGCGTGCGACGGCCAAGGACGCGCAGCGCATGGAGCGCTTCTTCCGCCAGTTCGACGAGGTGTCGTTCTGTGAATGGCAGGATGCCAAATGCCTGCGCGGCGTGCTGATCCAGAAAACCACCACGGCGTATCTCGCCTTCGATGTTGAAGGCGAGATCGTCGGCGCGGTGCTGGGCGGCATGCTCGGCAGTCGTGGCACGATCAACCATCTGGCGGTCAGCCTGCGTTATCGCAGCCAAGGCGTCGGCCAGCGGCTGGTGGAAGCGGCGTCGGCCGACATGAAACGGGTCGGTGTGCTGCGGATGTTCCTGTTCGTCGATGATGCTAACCTCGCGGGCAAGCGTTTCTGGACGGCCCAGGGTTTTTGCGAACCTCACGGCGAGCGGACATTTGAGAGGGATCTATGAATGAAACATCCGGCAGTGCGCCGCTGATGGTCGACCGTCAGCCGTCGCGCACCTTTGCCGAAGCCAGCCCGGTGGTGGCCGGTTACTTCACCGTGTCGTTCGTGTTCGGGCTGATGGCCGTCAACGCCGGGCTGCCGTTGTGGCTGCCGGTGGCGATGTGTCTGTTCGTGTATGCCGGGGCTTCGCAATTTGCGGCGCTGGCGCTGA
The DNA here is from genome assembly GCF_016735645.1 of Pseudomonas sp. B7. Taxonomy (NCBI): domain Bacteria; kingdom Pseudomonadati; phylum Pseudomonadota; class Gammaproteobacteria; order Pseudomonadales; family Pseudomonadaceae; genus Pseudomonas; species Pseudomonas sp. B7. The sequence goes on along the minus strand of NZ_JAERRE010000004.1, from coordinate 246,497 downwards.
TCAGCAGTGGGGCGTCGCTGACCACCATCGTGCTGACCACGTTTCTGATCAACGCGCGGCACATGCTGATGTCGGTCTACATGGCGAAAGCCCTGCGGGCGCTGGGCCTGAGTCGCATGGAACGCTGGTGTTACGCCGGCGGCCTGACCGATGAATCGTTCGCCTTCCACAGCGTCAAACTGGGCACCGGGGCGCCGGTGAACGTCCGTTATCTGATTGGCTTCAACCTGTTCTGCCACACCTCGTGGGTGATCGGCGGATTGCTCGGCGCCCTGTGCGCGCAGTACGCCTCGCACTTGATCAAATACCAGCTCGATTACGCGCTGACCGCGATGATGCTCTACGTCCTGGTCTCACTGTGCAACACCCGCAACAAACTCATCGCCGCCTTGGCCGCAGTGGTCTGCATGGGCGCACTGAGCCTGGTGGGCAGCTCGCCATTCAACGTTTTCATCGCCACGTTTGTGGGCTGCGGAGTGGGTGTATGCCTGACCAAACGTTCCTGATTCTGGTGGTCGCGCTGATGATGGCCGTGACCTTTTTGCCACGGGCCCTGCCGTTGCAGGTCAACACCGAACACTGGCCGCCCTTCGTCGCCCGCGCGCTGGAATACCTGCCGGTGGCGATCGTCGCTGCGATCAGCCTGACACCCTTGTTGATCAAGGATCAGCACATACAGCTCGATCGCCCGGAATTTTATGCCGCGATTCCGACGCTGTTATGTGCGTATTTCAGCAAAAACCTCTTTCTCAGTGTGGCGGTTGGGACGGCTGCGTACATTGCGCTCGGCTCGCTCATGTAGCGGCAGATCGACCACGTCGTTCAACGCCTGACCGGACAGATCCGGGTTGTTCACCGCCAGGCGCACTTCGAGGAAATCCTCGAACCCGGGGAAAATCGTCAGGCCATTTTTCTGCGCCGCCTCGCGGGAGACCATGCCGACGGCGTCCATCTGCGTGATGAGCGACAGGGTCAGCGTTTCGCTGCAGGAGTAGATCGTCCGCTGGCTGTTCTCGTGATTACCCAGCCCGGCGTCGAGAAAACGCAAAAAGCTGTGGGAATACGGACAGTCTTCTGCGGGACGCACCTGAAACTTGTTGCCAAGCAAGGTCAGCGGATCGTTCTCCTGACCACAGTGCGCGCCGACCACCTGCACCTGCACTTCCGGCAGGACAATGCTCGGCAGACCCGGACGCTGCGGACCGATCAGCACCGCAAGGTCGAAGTCCTCGTTCTTCAGCTTGCTGAGGTTTTCCATCGACTCGGCGTAGCTGAATTCCATCTGGTAATCGGGAAACACCTCGATCAGGCGTCCGATCAATCGCCGGTTGAAGTCCGGCGCCAGCGTGGTGTTCAACGCCACTTTCAACGTGCGCTGTCCCGGCACCTTCAAGGCTTCGACTTTCTCTTCCATCTGCCGCGTGGCAATCAGCACTCTGTCCATATAAGGCGTCAGCTCGGTGCCTTGCGGCGTCAGCGTCAGCCCCTTGTTGGATCGTCTAAACAAGCGGAAACCGAACTGCTCTTCGACCTTGTTCAGCTGTGCGGCCAAGGCCTGCACAGTCAGGCACGAATGCTCGGCTGCGGCCGACAACGAGCCGGTCTGCACGATGCGCATGAGGTTGCGTAAGGTTCTGCTATCCATGGGTAATGCCCTCTGAAGTGGGCTGGGTATTGTTGTGTACGTGACAGCCGGAACGGCGCCATTTGCCGGCTATATTCCTGTACCTGAGCATAGTTGTCGCGCAATTAGTAGCGAATCGATGTCCCCGCCGATGGCTGGAGGCTGACACAGGATCGGGGTTTTTGGTGACGTGGGGGTGATTGGGGTCAAAAAAAGTGCACGGTTTGGGTGCGTCTGCGGGTTTTTCCAAAGGAATTTTGGCGCGATTTTTACAGGCTATTCATTACACCACCTCACAAATGAAGTACCCCACCCCTACTTTTTCCCCTCCCGGCACACGCCTAAATTGAGCTCCAACACCTGACCATCATCCCGAGGGCAGGTCACTGGAGTAGTCGTCATGCCATTTGTCAGCGTACGCATCACCCGCGACGGCGTTACCCGTGAGCAGAAAGCTCAGGTGATCGCCGAAATCACTGAAACCCTGGAACGCGTCCTCAACAAACGCCCGGACCTGACCCACATCGTGATCGAAGAAGTCGACACCGATAACTGGGGCTACGCCGGCATCACTACCACCGAGTACCGCCGACAGCTGGCGGAACGGGGTCAGTCATGACCCCGACCGTGACCATCGATTTCGTCTCCGACGTGGTGTGCCCCTGGTGCGCACTCGGGGCGACAGCGCTGGAGCAGGCGATCGGCAATCTGGCCGGCGAGATTTCGGTGGAGCTGACCTACAAGCCCTTCGAACTCAACCCGGACATGCCCGCCGAAGGTGAACCGGCCGTGCAGCACCTGATGCGCAAATACGGCCGCACCGCCGAAGACGTCGCCGCCGGCAAGAAGATGCAGATCGAACGCGGCAAGGCCATCGGTTTCGAGTTCGACCTAGAGAAACGCACGCACTTTCACAACACCTTCGACGCCCATCGATTGCTGATGTGGGCAGCGCAGGAAGGGCGGCAGGTCGCGCTGAAAAAGATCCTGCTGCGCGCTTACTTCCGCGACGGCGACAACCCCAACGATCACCCGACGCTGATCCGTCTGGCGACCAAAGCGGGGCTGGATGCGGCGAGGGCCCGCAAGGTGCTGGCCAACGATGAATTCGCCAGCGAAGTGCGGCAACTGCAGGCGTTCTACCGGCAGCACGGGATCAACTCGGTGCCCGCGCTGATCCTGAACGGCAAGCACCTGGTTTCCGGTTCGCAATCGGTCGAGTACTACGAACAAATGCTGAAACAACTGGCTGCGGCCTGATTCAACACCTACTTATTGATTGAGGATTTCATCATGAGCAACTCGAAAAAAACCGTCGTTATCACTGGCGCCTCTCAAGGTCTGGGCGAAGGCATGGTCAAGGCCTTCCGTGAACTGGGCTACAACATCGTCGCCACCTCGCGCTCGATCAAGCCGTCGAACGACCCGCAGATCCTGACCATCGCCGGCGACATCGGCGACCCGGCCACCGCTCAACGGGTGATCAGCGAAGGCGTGGCACGCTTCGGCCGCATCGACACCCTGGTCAACAACGCCGGCATCTTCGTCGCCAAACCGTTCACCGCCTACACCCCGGAAGACTACGCGGCGGTGCTGTCGGTCAACCTCAACGGCTTCTTCTACATCACCCAACTGGCCATCGCCGAGATGGAAAAACAGGGCAAGGGCCACGTGGTCAACATCACCACCAGCCTGGTCGACCACGCCATCGACGGCGTGCCCTCGGTCCTCGCTTCGCTGACCAAGGGTGGCCTCAACGCCGCCACCAAATCCCTGGCCATCGAATACGCCAAACGCGGAATACGGGTGAACGCGGTATCGCCGGGCATCATCAAAACGCCGATGCACGGCGAGGAAACCCATGAGGCACTGGGCGCGCTGCATCCGGTTGGACACATGGGCGAAATCGACGACATTGCGCAGGCGGTGGTGTACCTCGATAACGCGAACTTTGTGACTGGCGAGATTCTGCATGTGGATGGCGGGCAGAGCGCAGGGCACTGATTGATCCGGTAACACAAAGCCCTTGCAGCGATGCGAGGGCTTTTTTGTGGGCGACGATTTACGGATCGGAGCTCAGCACTTTGACCGCATCATCGACCAGCGCCTTGCTCAACTCCTGCAAATATTGCGAGGCGCAGGCGTGGAGTTCTGGATCGTTGGCGGCAGAGGTATCTGAGGTGAGCAGTTTGGAAATGTGCAGCAGATGGGATGCGTGGGAGAGGGCGGTGGCGACCGGGACGCCGGGGGTGGTGCGAAAGAGTGCGTGGTTGGACTGAAAGGAAAAATGGGTGAGGCCGAGGGTTTTCAGATCGTGGGGATTGGTCATGGCTTCACCTACCTTTTGTTGGGAGGTGGAAGGGGCAGACTTTGGACGGATCGATGCTAATCATTTGTGAAACTCCCTGTATCAAATGAGGCTGCCAATTCGTTCTCAGGCGAAAGGGTGGCAGCTATGCGCAGGCTGAGAAACCGGAGATACAGGAACCCGGCAGGCTCGAAAGCCTCCCACGCACAGCCGCCATTGCACGGAAATGCAGGCACAAAAAAAACGCCGGCAAACGTGGGTTGGGGCGCTGGTGCGCCTGCATCTTACGCGGATTCTCAGGCCCGGTCGCTGAGTTGGCAGCGACGGGTTTGACGGTAGCTTGAGGGAGGGGGAGAGCGCAATCGTGGCCAGGTGGTGGCGGAGACTAGCGATGTTCCAGATGTGTGGTGCAACAGTTATGTTGCATGCGTAACAGATATGTTGCACATTCGCTCTACCGAAACAGCGAGTGATGCACATGAAGTACAGCGAGTTTCGGCGATGGTTGAAAGCCCAAGGCGTTGAGTTCCAAACCGGCAAGGGCAGTCACTTCAAGGTTTCCTTGAATGGCAAATCAACTGTCTTTCCCGACCACGGAGCCAAGGAGATGGGCGAAGGGTTGAGAAAATCGATAGTCAAACAGCTGGGCCTCAAGGATTGAGGCCCAGCTGTACCCCTTATGAGAGGAAGCGTGATGTTCGAATATGCGTTGGAAGTCCACGAAGAGCCGGGCAGTGTCTGGTTGTCCTGCGCAGAAATTCCAGAGATGCACGCCGCTGGCGACACCCTCGAGGAAGCACTCGACGGCGCTATAGATGCGATGGAAACGGCATTGTCGATTTACGTCGATGATCGCCGGTTGATTCCGACAGGTGATGCGGGAGAGCAGGAAAGTGACGCGGTATTGCGTCTGCCTGCACTGACTGCCGCAAAGGTCGGGTTGTGGAATACGCTTCTGGAGTCTGGGGTGAGCAAGGCTGAGCTGGCACGGCGCTTGGGTGTGCAACGACCCCAGGTAGATCGGTTAGTCGATTTCCTGCATCACTCCAAGATTGAGAATGTTGAGCGTGCGTTGCAGCAGCTTGGACGCCGGATTTTGCTTTCGGTTGAGGCTGCTTAGCTTTATCAACTGAGCGTTGGAGAAAAGTAATTGGATGATGAAATAGCGGTGGTTAATGAACTGGAGCAATTCCAGCAGGACTTGCTGGACTCTGTCCGCCAAATGAAGGCGGGAAAAGCTGCTCGTGTGACAGAGGTGCACTCTCGGCGGCTGCTGAAGCGCGGGCCAAGGTGGGCGTTTCGCAGAGTGCGTTCGCCAAGTTGATCGGTGTGAGTCTGCGGACGTTGCAGGATTGGGAACTGGGTCGCAGGCACCCGACAGGTGCGGCACAGACATTGTTACGTGTTGCTAGCCAGCATCCGGAAGCATTGCGGGATTTGCAGCCAGCCTGAGGTGAAATCGTCTACCGATTGTTCCGATTAAAACTGGCAACACGGTTGCTGATGATCGGAGATGTGGACGTTTTGTGGACACTCCAGAAACAACAAAGCCCCTGCATTTCTGCAGGGGCTTTGTTTTGTATGGTGCCGGCACCAGGAATCGAACCCGGGACCTACTGATTACAAGTCAGTTGCTCTACCATCTGAGCTATACCGGCGTGTGGGCGACGATTATAGCGACTCGGGTGCTTCTGTAAACCCCTGAATTCAGACTATTTTTGCGCCCTCTGCGAATCACGCCCGGCGCAGGACGTTGCGCAGTTTTTGTACAGCGCGCCAGGTGCGGCTGTTTTGCATGGCGCGCAGTTGGGCTTCGGCTTGTTCGGCGCGTTGCAGGGCGGTTTCCAGGGCCGGGTTTACCGGGTGGGCGAGGTTGTGGCCTTTGCACAGCTGGAAGTTGTCGAGGTTGCACGGTGGCAGGTCGAACGCGGGCTTGAGGTTGATGTGTTCGTTGGCGAGGAAGAAGCTGTTGAGGCCGTCGAACAGGACGTTGGTATAGCCGGCGTCGGTCACCAGGTGTTCCCAGGTGTGGTCGCGCTCCCATGGGGTTTCGATGAGGATGATCCAGGGACGGAAGCGGCTGAAGTCCATGCCGCGCAGGACGGTTTCTTCGTGGCCCTCGACGTCGATTTTCAGGAAGTGGATCGGCCGCTCGGCGGCGTGTTCTTCGCAGATCGAAGTCAGTGTGCGTGCGTTGACGGTCAGGCTTTGCACGTCCATGCCAAGGTTTTTGCGTTCTTGCGCGACGACCGGGTCAGCGGTGGACAGGCCGGTGTCGGGAATGCCGTAGAAAGTCAGTTCGCCCGGCTGGTCGCTGGCCACGCATTGCAGCGTGGTGTCGCGGGGGCGATGCTGGCGGAGTGCGTCGTAGTAGTTCGGCATCGGTTCGACGTTGATGCCCTGCCAGCCGCGATCGTAGAAGGCCTTGGTGACCGAGTCGTGGATCGGGTCATTGGCGCCGACGTCGATGTAAAAACCGTTTTCAAAATACTGCAGGGCGCGCCAGAGGCGAACGTCCTCGAAATTCTGTGCGTAAGAAATGAACGTCACGGTCGCTTCCTGTCGGTCAGATTTTTCTTGTTCGGGTGCGCGCTACCTGCACGGCACAGGTCTGTATAGCAAGGGCGGATGGCAGGCGCAATTGCCCGCTGCCGGCGTCCGCGATTCGGCGGTTATGTCCTTTTGGTCGAGGGCTTATGCACAACAGGCTTTGAAGAGGGCGGGCTTAGGCAGGTTTTTGTGGACGGGTTCTCATTTGAGTCGCAAATCCCTGTTTTGCCGGTTTTTTATTTATATGAACAAAAAATGACCAGCGCTGTTAGTGGCCTGAAACAGCCGTGGATATTGGATCCACGATAAATCCATCAACAGAGTTATCCACAGGCTGCGAAAGATTAAGCGCGTTCGGCCAGCAGCAGGAAATTGCGCGGTGTGAGCGGTGCCTCGCAGAAGGTGCCTAGACGTACGATGTATCCCTGTTCGGTGAGGAAAAGAGCTCGGTCAAGATTCAGCCAAAGCTCCAGCGGCCGTCGGAACAGTCCGCGCAGCAATTCCAGGTTGCGAACTTCGGCCAATCGCTGCCAACCGGCGGCTTCCAGTGCTACCCAATCTGGCGCGCCAACTGTGGATAACTCTTTCAACGCTGCCAGATCGTGGCAGTAATCGGCGAACGGTTTGTCCAGCCAGACGCTCGGCAGGGACGGCACCGGCAAGTATTCGTCGACGCCACGCACTTGCCGTTGCAACAGATCGAAAGCCAGTCGGCGGGCCATGGAGGTGTCACGCTGACGTCGGACGCGGGCACCGGCGGTGACCGTTTCGCTCGTCGGCAGGGACAGATCTTCCAGCGAGAGCTGTAGGACGGAGCGTGAACCTGCGGAGGACAACGCCTGATATTCGGTGCGACTGATCCGGTTGTAACAGCACGGTGCAATTGCCAGTTGTCGGCAGCCAGCGGCGGAGGCCAGTTGCATCAGCCGCACATGCAAATCACCGCAAGCGTGCAGGGCGACAGGGGTGTGTTCGGTGTTCAGCAATAAAGCCGTGTCCGCTGCGAGCACATCCTGCTCGACATGCAGCGCATGCAAGTGATGACGCTGACTCAGTGCCTGACCGCTGGAAACCAGCGCCGGGTCGTATTCCAGACAGGTGAGTTGCTGATCGGCGCCGAGCAGACGCCGGCCCAAATGGCCTTTGCCCGAACACCAATCCAGCCAGTGCTTCGGTTGCGCGGCAAACGACAAGCGGCTGGCGAAGGCCTCGATCTGCTGCCATTTGCGCCCCGGCACATCGACATTCAGGCGATGCCCGGCGGCTTCCAGCGAATGTGCAGGCAGCTCACCGACCACACTCAATTCAAGCGACAACGCCGCCAATGAAGCGAACGGCTCCGGCGCATCCAAGAGTTCGGCAGGGTGGTTATGGGCGTTTTCCGCATCTTCCAGCGAACGTCCGCGTAGCCACGAGGATAATTCAGGGTAGGACGCTTCCCATGGCAGTTGCAGATGAGTGAACGGGCGGGGTTTCCACAGCGCCTGATGCGCTGTGAGAAATGTATCCAGTGCCGTGAAACGGGCGAGTAGGGCCTCGCCCGTTAGCACGTCAGAAGTATCAGCGTCCCTGGCACGCATCGACGCGCAGCCAGCGTTCCAGCAGTTTGAAGCCGCGAACCAGCACGTAAGCCATCACCAGATAGAACACGCCGGCGGCGAAGAAGATCTCCACCGGCAGGTAAGTGCGGGCAATGATCGTGCGCGCCATGCCGGTCAGTTCCAGCAGGGTCACGGTGCTGGCCAGGGCACTGGCCTTGAGCATCAGGATCACTTCGTTGCTGTAGGCCGGCAGGCCGATACGCGCGGCACGCGGCAGGATGATGTAGAACAGCGCTTTCGGTCGGGACATGCCCAGCGCCCGCGCCGCTTCGATCTCGCCCGGCGGAATCGCCTGGATCGCCCCGCGCAGGATCTCGGCGATGTACGCCGCGGTGTGCAGGGTCATGGTCGCGGTGGCGCACCAGAACGGATCGCGCAGGTACGGCCACATCGAACTGTTACGCACCGCATCGAACTGCGCCAGGCCGTAGTAGACCAGGAACAGTTGAACCAGCAACGGCGTGCCACGGAAAAAGAAGATATAGGCGTAGGGCAAGGCGCGCACGTACCACAGCTTCGAAGAGCGGGCGATGCCCAGCGGAATCGCCAGCAGCAAACCGGCGATCACGGCGATGGCCACCAGTTCCAGGGTCAGCGTTGCGCCCTGGGCCAGTTTCGGCAGCCACTTGATGATGACTTCCCAATTCATTGAGCGCTCCTCGCGAAGCCGCGTGCGGCGCGTTTTTCCAGCAGGTGCATGCCGATCATCGCCAGCACGGTCAGGCACAGGTACATGAGCGCCGCCACCATATAGAAGGTGAATGGCTGCTTGGACACGGTCACGCCGATCTGCGCGTGGCGCATGATTTCTTCCAGGCCGATGACCGACACCAGCGCGGTATCTTTCATCAGGATCATGAACAGATTGCCCAGGCCGGGCAGGGCGATGCGCCACATCTGCGGCATGATCAATTTGGTGAAGATCCGCCATTTCGACAGGCCCAGGGCCACGCCGGCCTCACGGTGGCCTTTGGGAATGGCGAGGATCGCGCCACGAAACACTTCCGTGGCGTAGGCGCCGAAGCACAGGCCCAGCGCGATGACGCCGGCGGCGAAGGCGCTGAGTTCCAGTTCGGGATTGCCGAGGAACTCACCGAGCGCGCGCATGGCGTTGACCGTACCGAAGTAGATCAACAGCACCCAGAGCAATTCCGGGACACCGCGCACCAGGGTCGAATAGATACCGCCAAGCCATTGCAACGGCTTGTACGGGGAAGTCTTGGCCAAGGCGCCGAGCAGACCGAGCACCAGCCCCAGGCAAAGGGCCGAGAGTGCCAGTTTGACGGTCATCAGCGCGCCGGCGAAGAGCGCCGGGCCGAATCCGTAGAGGTCGATAATCATGGATTTCTTTTCAAATCGCGGCAGGCAAGGCCGGGGATCGGCGCCGTCATTTGGCGGCGCCGATCCGGCAGGTCAGTATCAGTAGATGCTGAACGGGAAGTACTTGTCGTTGATCTTCTTGTAGGTGCCGTCGGCAACGATTTCCTTCAGCGCAGCATTCAGCTTCTCGCGGATCGGGTCGCCTTTGCGTACAGCGATACCGATCTTGTCGCTTTCTTCCACCGGATCGCCCTTGAATTCATAGGCTTTGCCGGCGTCGCTTTTCAGCCACTCGTAGTTGACGTATTTGTCGGCGAGGATGCCGTCCAGGCGACCGGAGATCAGGTCGAGGTAGGCGTTTTCCTGGGTGTCGTAGAGTTTTACTTCGACGCCCGGCATGTTGTCTTCCATGAAGGTACCGGCGAGGGTCGCGCGCTGGGCGCCGATCACTTTGCCTTTGAGGGAGTCCTTGTCGGTCTTGAACTCTTTATCCTTCGGCGCGATGAATTGCAGTTTGTTGGAGTAGTACGGGTCGGTGAAGTCCACCGCGCCCTTGCGCTCGTCGGTGATCGACATCGAGGAGATCAGGAAGTCGAACTTCTTGGCGTTCAGGGCCGGGATGATGCCGTCCCAGTCGGAGGTGACCACGGAGCATTCAACTTTCATCTTGGCGCACAGGGCGTCGCCGATGTCTTTGTCGAAGCCGACGACGTTGCCGCTGGCGTCTTTATTGTTGAACGGCGGGTAAGCCGCTTCGATGCCCATCTTCAGGGTCTCGGCCATGGCACCGGCGCTGAACGCGAGGGTGACGGCGGCGGCCAGGAAGACCTTTTTGTAGTTCTGCATGCGGGTAGCTCCGTTAGCGGTTGCTGGACATGAATTGTTTGCAGCGCGCCGAAAGCGGGTTTTCGAACACCTGCTGTGGCGATCCTTGCTCTTCTACCAGGCCCTGGTGGAGGAACACCACTTCGCTGGAGACCTGACGGGCGAAGCCCATTTCATGGGTCACGAGCAGCATGGTGCGGCCTTCTTCGGCCAATGCGCGGATGACATTAAGTACTTCCTGGACCATTTCCGGGTCAAGGGCGGAGGTGGGCTCGTCGAACAGGATCACCTTGGGCTGCATCGCCAGCGTGCGGGCAATCGCCGCGCGCTGTTGCTGGCCGCCGGAAAGTTGCGCCGGGTAGGCGTGGCGTTTGTCGGCGATGCCGACCTTGGCCAGCAGCGCTTCGGCCACTTCGATGGCTTCGGCCTTGCTCTGGCCGAGCACGCGGCGTGGGGCTTCGATGATGTTGTCGAGCACGCTCATGTGCGGCCACAGATTAAAGTTTTGAAACACAAAACCAATCTCGGAGCGCAGGCGATTGATCTGCTTGCCGTCGGCGGCAACCAGTTCGCCATTCTTGGCGGCCTTGAGCTTGAGTTCTTCCCCGGCGACCAGGATCTGGCCTTGATGCGGGTTTTCCAACAGGTTGATGCAACGCAGGAACGTGGACTTGCCGGAACCGGAGGAACCCAGGATCGAGATCACATCGCCGTCGCGGGCGGTCAGCGAGATGCCTTTGAGCACCTCAAGCTGTCCGTAGCGTTTGTGCAAGTTGCGGATTTCAAGCGCGGGCGTGGCCTCAGCCATGTGCGTTCCTCATATATGTTGCGCTCCTGCTGTTGGTTGGCCTTCCTGGCGAGGCGGCCAAGCTAGCATAGCGTTTCAATGGCAGCCAACAGCGCTACGAGCGGTAAACGGATGGCGTGTGGCAGGTTGTCGCATCGGCGCAGCAGACTGTCGCCCCATCAACAACCGAACGGGTGTTTGAACGTTGATTCCCGTGGGTGTCGCGTAAAAAAAGGCGCGATGTTGCCACCTTTGGCGGGGTGTTGGAAGCGCTAACCGGCCGAACGTTCCTCATTCGCCCTTTTATTGTGCATCCGGTACTTTTTCAGTGTGTTTCTGGTGCGCCGATTCGTTTGAAAAGTGAGTCGCAGGGTAACGCTTTGGCTAAACGCCATTATTCTCAAGGACTTGCGATGACCGTCCGGTCGCGCTGAAAACCGCAGGCCAGAAGAGTTTGAAACATTTTGGCGCATTTATTGCGTGCAGAATCCGGAACGCCCCGTTGGATTCTTTTTACGAGAAGGAACGCCAGACGGGCCGGACGCAATCGCTTTCCTCGCAAAGGTAGTTCCAATGAGCAGTACCCAAAGCTCCAATGGCCTCGAACAGGGGCTCAAACCGCGTCATGTGACCATGCTGTCGATCGCCGGGGTGATCGGTGCAGGTCTGTTCGTCGGCTCCGGCCACGCCATCGCCGCTGCCGGCCCTGCTGTCCTGCTGGCTTACGCCGCGGCTGGCGCGCTGGTTGTGCTGGTGATGCGCATGCTTGGCGAAATGGCTGTTGCCTCGCCTGACACTGGCTCCTTCTCGACTTACGCCGACCGCGCTATCGGTCACTGGGCCGGTTTCACCATCGGCTGGCTGTACTGGTGGTTCTGGGTCTTGGTGATTCCGCTGGAAGCCAACGCCGCCGCGACCATCCTGCACGCGTGGTTCCCCGGTGTGGAAATCTGGGCCTTCGCCCTGATCATCACCATGCTGCTGACCGTGACCAACCTGTTCAGCGTGAAAAACTACGGTGAGTTCGAATTCTGGTTCGCCCTGCTCAAAGTCGTGGCGATCATCGGTTTCATCATCCTTGGCGTCGCGGCCATTTTCGGCTTCCTGCCGAACAGCCAGGTCAGCGGCGTTTCGCACATCTTCGACACCCAGGGCTTCCTGCCGAACGGCATGGGCGCGGTGCTGGGCGCGATCCTGACCACCATGTTCTCCTTCATGGGTACCGAGATCGTGACCATCGCGGCCGCCGAATCGAAGAACCCGGGCAAGCAGATCTCCAAGGCCACCAACTCGGTGATCTGGCGGATCGGCCTGTTCTACCTCGTTTCGATCTTCATCGTTGTGGCCCTGGTGCCATGGAACGACCCGGTTCTGGCCAGCGTCGGTTCCTACCAGACCGTGCTTGAGCGCATGGGTATCCCGAACGCCAAGATGATCGTCGATATCGTGGTTCTGGTTGCGGTGACCAGCTGTCTGAACTCGGCGCTGTACACCTCGTCGCGCATGCTGTTCTCCCTCGGCAAGCGTGGTGACGCCCCGGTCATGTCGACCCGCACCAACAAGAGCGGCACCCCTTACTGGGCGGTGATGCTGTCCACTGGCGCGGCATTCCTGTGCACCTTCGCCAACTACGTGGCTCCGGCTGCGGTGTTCGAGTTCCTGCTGGCCAGTTCCGGCGCCATCGCGCTGCTGGTGTATCTGGTGATCGCGATTTCGCAACTGCGCATGCGTAAACAACGCATGGCTCGCGGCGAGAAAATCGTCTTCAGCATGTGGCTGTTCCCGGGCCTGACCTACGCGGTGATCGCCTTCATCGTGGCAGCCCTGACCATCATGCTGTTCCAGGACGCCCACCGCGTGGAAATCCTCGCGACCGGCCTGCTGAGTCTGGTGGTTGTGGCGACTGGCTTGCTCGTGGCACGTCGTCGCAAGGCAGAAAACCGTGGTGCGGTGGTGTTGAACTGATCCGTATCGCGTAATGCAAAACGGCCGCTTGTCAGTGATGACAAGCGGCCGTTTTTGTTACTGCGAGCGGTTTATTCGCTCTTTTCTTCCTGCGCTTCCACCGACTGACCGTAGGTGTCCAGCGCAATCCCGAAATCGCTGATGAACTCCGGTTCGCTCAGCCAGGCCTGGGCGGTCTCGCGATCCATTCCATCGGCCCACATGCGGTAATCGATCAGCATGTCGGCGGCCAGGTGAGTGGCGGCCATGCCTTCGTTCTCGGCGTTTTCCATGTCCAGCAGATCAGGATGATCGACGATGATAAACGCCAGCTCACGCAGCAGCGTCAGCAGCATTTCATTGCGGCTGACGGCTTCGGCGTCGCGCATCTTGCTGAACATCGCCAAGGTGTATTCCGGGATCGGCTCGGCCAGATGGCCAAGGTCATCGTCCTGCGCCAGGGGTTTGCGACCGACCATGCGGATCTGCTTGGCTTTGGCCTTGGCGCGTTTGGCGCGTTTCTGTTGCTTGTTCAGGGATGCCATGGGAACTCAGTTTTTCTGTTGGGTTTGTGCGGCGATTGCGTCGGACGCGGCCACATAGTCTTTTTGGAAATCCGGCGATTCGATCCACGCCAGAGCGCCAGCCTCGTCAGTCTCGGTGGACCACTGGCGGTACTCGATCAGCGCGGCGAGGATGAAGTCCATTGCGCCTTCTTCGCCTTCCTGCTCGTACACCAGCTCCAGCAACGGGTCTTCGAGGAACGCGGTGCACAGGGCCTGCTGGCTGATCTTCTCGGCGTCGATCATTTTCTTGAACAGTTCGGTGAGGTCCACTGATTCGAAATCGATGCGGTCGTCGTTCGGGTCCAGCTCGACCGGCGCTTCCGCACGTTTGGTGCGGTTCTGCTTGGCCTTGGTCTTGGCCCGGGCGGCGCGTTTTTGCTGCTTGTTGGCGGAAGCCATGGTGTGTGTTCCGTGGTGCGTTAAAGGGCTTGGCTGCGTGGGATCTTGCGCCCCGGTGTGTCGGAGGCCAGTTCGCCGGTCTGCAGCCAGGTCAGAGCGATGGGCCATAGTGTGGCTTGGTATGCGCTGCGAAAAAAGGCGAAATGTCCGACTTGCTGTTCGCCGATGTCCTGCGGCTCGATTCGCAGGTGGGTCTTTTGCGCATTGTGGAAGTAAGCCAGCAGGCGTTCGATGGCGGGAATCGTGCCGTAGGGATCGTCGCTGATGCTGATTGCCAGGGCTTTGGCCCGGACGTTGGCGAAGGGCAGGTTGCGGATCGTTCTACCGCTCGGGCGCCGCTCATAACGCGCGGCCGGCGTGCTCCAGTCGCGCACCACGCCGGCGGGCGTATCTTCCAGCCAGCCAAGTCGTTTGCCCGGAAAATATCCACAGAGCAGCGTGACCAGCGGCATCAGCAGATGCCATTTGCCGAACATCCGCCAGCGGTGCCCGGGCGCGTAATCGCGCCAATAAGCGAATTGCGCGCCGACCGTCACCAGTCGTCGGATTACCTGTCCGGAGGCCCCCAGGCCTGCTGCGCAGCCACCGAAGCTGTGCCCGACCACATCGATAGGCTGACCGGGAAACTCTCGCTGCGCGCGTTTGAGCATCGCCTCGAAATCCAGCGCGCCCCAATCCGTCCACGAAGCCTGCAAATGCCGCATCGACTTCGGCTGCGACTCGCCAATGCCCCGGTAGTCGTAAATGATCACGTCGAACCCATTGGCGAACAGATACGCCGCGAAGCGCGAGTAGTGGCGGCATCGCACGGATGTGGCGGCGTTGATGATCACCACCGGGCGTTGTGGGTCCGGTGAGGCGTGACGCCAGGTGAAACCGCCGAGCAGATAGCCGTCGGCGGCGGGCTCGTGGAAGGGCTCGCTTTCAATGTCGGATGCTTGGCCAAGTGGAGGTGGCGCACTTTGTAGGTTCATGGGTTTCGAGCCTGGCTAGGACGGGTCGAGAATGAACTTCAGGCGGGATGTAGCGCAATGATTTGGCACGCAGTGCATACCGGATGGAAGGTTCGATAAGGCGCTCGCCAATTCGTGACGCAGTGCGTCATGAATTGGCTGGGAAATACTTCAGTAGTCCTTTTCGCATTCAAGGCAACTCCCAATCGTTCTAAAACCCACCCCGCAAGACAAAATCTAAAAAGAGGTAACGATTGGGCTCCGCGAGAGCCCGGGAGTCGTCCTCATGAAACGCGTTCTTTCATTCGTGCTGCCCGTTGCCGCTGCGGCGGTGCTGCTGTTTCCGATCATGGCGCAGGCTGCGAGTCTGGAGCCGATCGACAGTTCCGCTGTGCAGGTTCAGCAGCAAGAGCAAAACGGTGTTCGCTATCTGGCCGGCGGGATTGGTGAAGATGAATCGAAAGCCATTCAGCAATCCGCGGGCTACAACCTGCACATGACGTTCGCTGTCGGCATGCAAAATCAATACACCGCTGATGTCGATGTGATGATTCAAAAAGCACCCGGCCAGACCGTGCTGACGCTGAATCAGACCGGGCCATTGGTGTACGTGCAGTTACCGCCCGGCAAATACACGGTCGTCGCGACGCGCAATGGTGAAACGCGCCGGGATGCGGCGGAAATTGGCGGCGGTGCTGCGCGCAATCTGGTGTTCCACTGGAACGACAACAGCTAGCGTTGCTGACGGTCGCGCCGGGATGGCGCGACCGTTGCCGTGCGGCCCAGCCAGATCAATACCCAGGCGGCGCCCGACAGAAAGAGGGCGAGCAGGCAATGCGCGGCGACGGCAAACCAGAAGCTGCTGGGTTGTGTGGTCAACGAATACACGGCGAAGCGTTTGCCGCGTGCCATGTTGCCGATGCGCCCCTGAATCAGGCCGTCCACGGTTTCATAGGCGATCAGGCCGATGCACAGGATCAGCACCAGGCCGAGCGCGATCATCAGCCAGTCGGTACGTTTTACGGGCGGCGCGGGATGGGGCAGGGGAACGCGGGTTCTTTTCTGGTTCATCGCGGGATGACCCTCTTCCGTAAGGGTTATGCAACGTATCGCGAATTTCGGCCTGCAAGAAGGGCGGGATCGGGCCGTCATCAAATCGCAGGCATAAAAAAACCCTGAATCTTGCGATTCAGGGTTCTCGGTATTTGGTGCCCAGAGACGGAATCGAACCGCCGACACGGGGATTTTCAATCCCCTGCTCTACCGACTGAGCTATCTGGGCAACGGGGCGCATTAAAAGGGTTTTTCGGATTTACGTCAACGAATTTTTTAAAATTTCTTAAATTAATTCCGTCGCTTACGATCCGACCCCCGATTTCGCGGGGTTTACTCTGCAGGCGGAACGTAGCCTTCGGCCTGAGCGTATTCCTCGCCGGAGAAGTACTTGTCCATTTCGCCCTGAAGAAATTTGCGGTCTTCGGCGTTCATCATGTTCAGGCGTTTTTCGTTGATCAGCAGGGTCTGGTGTTTCTGCCAGTCCGCCCAGGCCTTGGCCGAGACGTGTTCGAAAATATCCTGGCCCTTGGCACCCGGGTACGGTGGGCGCTCCAGACCTTCGAGTTGTTCTTTGTACTTGCGGCACATTACGGTGCGGGTCATGTCGACTCTCCTGCATTCAAGACGGCGGCCGCGCGTTCGAGCAAGGTCTTTACCGGGGCGGCGAGGCCCAGGCGCGGCGGGGTGGCGAGGTTATACCAGAGCCAGTCGGCCTCGGCCACGTGACCGCCGGCTTCCTGAACCTGAACCAGCCAGGGTTCGATGGACAGCTGGAAGTGGCTGAAGGTGTGGACCAGGCTCGGCAGCGCCTGCTGCTCGCCCAGTTCCAGCGAGTGCTGCGCGGCGAGGTGTTGCAGGTCGTCGAGGTCGTCGAGTTCCGGCAGGCTCCACAAACCGCCCCACAATCCGTTGGACGGGCGGCGATAAAGCAAAATCGCGCCATCCTCGTTGGCCAGCAGCGGCATCAGCGTGCGCTTCTGCGGGATGGCTTTGCGCGGCTTGGGGATCGGATAGCGTGTCTCCAGGCCGAGCATGTGCGCTTCGCAACCCTTTTTCAGCGGACACAGCAGGCAGCTCGGTTTGCTGCGGGTGCAGAGCGTGGCGCCCAGGTCCATCATCGCCTGGGTGTAGGCGTTGACCCGATCCTGCGGCGTGAAGCGCTCGGCGTTGGCCCACAGTTGCTTGGCGACCTTCGGCTCGCCGGGATAGCCCTCCTGCGCGGTAAAGCGCGCCAGCACCCGTTTGACGTTGCCGTCGAGGATCGGCGCGCGCAGGCCCATGCTGATGCTGGCGATCGCGCCGGCGGTGGACAGGCCGATGCCCGGCAGCTCGGTGAGCTTCTCGACATCCCGGGGGAACTCGCCACCGTACTGGCTGACGACGATCTTCGCGGTCTTCTGCAGATTGCGCGCGCGGGTGTAGTAACCCAGCCCCGTCCACAGGTGCAGCACTTCGTCTTCCGGCGCTGCGGCCAGGGCTTCGACCGTCGGCAGTGCGGCCATGAACCGGTCGAAGTAATTGAGCACGGTGCTGACCTGGGTCTGCTGCAACATGATCTCGGACACCCACACCCGATATGGGTTGATGTTCTGTTGCCAGGGCAAGTCATGGCGACCGTGGCGGTCGAACCATTCCAGTACCGCCGTGGAAAACTGCTCTGCTCTCATCGCTTGAACAGCCCCTTCAATGCGTTTTTCAGTTCCGGGCTGACTTTATCACCCAGTTTTTCGTCGATTTTTTCGCTGAGCTTGTCGCCGGCCAGTTTGCTCGCGACCTGGCCCATGCGTTCGTTGTCCACGCGGCAGGCCTTGGCGCCCAGTTCCAGTGGGCCACGGCAACGCAGCGGCCATTCGATGCCGACGAATTTGTCGCCGACCTGGCAGGCCGGATCCGGCATGGCGCTGGTGTCGCCTTCGACGATGATGCCGACGCGGTAGTCCATGCCCAGCACCCTAAGGTCGATATCGCCGTCACCGTTGACGCTCATGCCGGGGATGCGCACTTTCAGATCCGGGTTGCTGGCCAAGCCGTTGCGGAAGGTCAGGTTGCCCTTGAGCTCCTGGAACGGTGTGTCCTTGCCGCGCGGCTCGCCGCTCAGGGATTTACGGTTGAGGGTGGCGATGCCCTTGCACAGTTGCTGCTCAAGGTTGGCGTTGAGCAGCACGCCGTTGTTGATCACGAAACTGGCGTTGCCGTTGAGGGTTTCGATCAGCGCCTGCTGGCTGTTGCCGCTGCCGGTGACGGTGCTGGTGAGATTGACCAGACCCTTGACCGGCGGGTTCTTGCCCTGGCTTTCGAGGATTTTCTCCACTGGCACGCGGTTGATCCGGGTTTGCAGGTTCAGCACCGGCGCGTTCTGGCGCACGTCCAGTGTGCCCTTGGCTTCGAAGTCGCCGTTGTACAGCTCGCCGCGCAGGTTCTCCAGAGTCAGCAGGCCGCCCTGGCCGGTCGCTTTCAGTGCGGCGTTCTGGATCGGCAATTTGTCGAGGGTCAACTGGCCGAAGGTCAGGTCAGCGTTCACGTCGAGCTTGCTCAGGCGCTCGACCGGGAACAGGCGCTCGGTGCTCCAAGCGCTTTTGCTCGGTTTCTCCGGCAGCGGTGTGCTGCCGGCACCCGCCATCGCATCGGCCTCGGTACTGGCGACTTCGGCCTGACGAACCTGAGTGGCGTTATTGGCTTTTTCCGATTTCGGCGGCAGGTAGCGGTCGACGTTGAAGGTGTCGGCCTTGAGGACCGCCCGCAGCGATTGTTTGGCGAAATCCTCGACGGCGATGCGGCCACTGAAACTGCTGTCGTCGAGTTTCAGGTTGATGTTGTCCAGCGCCAGGCTGGTCGGCGTCGCGGCGACACGGCTGACCAGTTCAACCTTGCTCAGGCTGCCTTCGGCCATGGCTGGCAGGGTCTGGCCGATGCTGTCGACGAATTTCGCCAGGTCGAACTGGGCGATGGAAATCCCGCCGCTGATCTGTGGGGTCTTGTCCAGGTCGTTGGCCTTCAGCTCGCCGAGGGCACGCAACTGATTGACCGACAGTTTGATGCCGGTCCATTCGGCGACGTTGGCGGCCTTGTCCAGCAACAGTTGGCCCTGGGCGGCAAAGGTCACGGTCTTGCCTTGCAGCGGATCGCCGGCGACTTCGCCGGACAGCTTCAGGTCTTCGAACTTGTAGCGTTGCAGGGCGCGCTCGAAGCGCAGCTCGCCGTTGAGCTCGGTGCGCACCCGCAGCACTGGCTGGTTGGTGCCGAGGAACGCGGTGGCCTTGACCGGGATGTTGGTTGAATCGTGAACCGCGCCGGTGCTCAACTGGATGCTTTCGGCGCTGAATTGCTTGCCGGTCAGCTCGTCGTTGTATTCCACACGGGCGTTGTTGACGGTCAGGCTGTCGATGTCGAGGCGGATCGGCTGGGCCGGTTTTTCCACCGGGGCCGGTGTTGCTGGAGAGGCTTCCCCAGCGGTCGCAGGCGGTGTGCTGCCGGCGGGAGCCGGCACCTTGCCGATGTCTTCCCAGTTACCGTGACCATTCTTGTCACGGTTCAGACGCAGGTTCAGGCCTTCGACACGCACGTCGCTCATCTGCACTTCGCGGCGCAGCAGCGGCAGCACGCGCACGGACAGGCCGAGCATCTGCAGGTCGGCGAACGGTTCGGCAGGTTTGGCCAGGGTCGCGACGCTGGCCTCGTGCAGTTCCAGGCCGAGCCACGGGAACAGGCTCCAGCCGATGTCGCCATTGAGCGTCAGCTCGATGTGGGCCTTGTCGCGGGCAATCTGGCGGATCTCGTCTTTGTAGTCGTTGGGATCAAACAGGTGGGTCAGGGCGAAGCCCGCCGCCACAATGATCAGCAACAGCCCGAGAAGTACCAGACCCAGGATTTTGCCGAACGCTTTCATGGGCGAGTCCTTGTAAGTAGTCGAATTCGTAATTTAGCCGGGGAGTATAGCGCTGCATCAACCCGCGCTGTTGCGGTGTCCCGTACAGCCTGCTGAACCGTGATGTACAGCGCTTCGACAACGATCGGCATCGGGGTTCCCCGGCGTCATGAGATCAGATGACTCAAAAAAGGTGATATCAGTTTGGTTTTTCTGTCACGTGCAAATGGTAACCTTCGCCCGTTCGTCCGCCCATCTGCGACTTAACGTCGCGCTTTCAAGGAGCTTCACCCGTAAAAAACGGTCATGCCTGCGTGCATAAAGGCCGGGGTGGGCAGTGGCTGGCGAACCATACTAATAATTGGGGGATACACAATGAGCACGACCATTACGGCGGACGGCCTCAAAGCCGATCAGCCCGGGTTCCTGTCCAAGGAACGCATCATCGCCAAGCCCGGTTTCAACCGTTGGCTGGTTCCACCGGCCGCTCTGGCCATTCACCTGTGCATCGGCATGGCCTACGGCTTCTCGGTGTTCTGGTTGCCGCTGTCCAAGGCACTGGGCGTCACCGCTCCGGTGGCTTGCGCACCGGACATGAGCTTCATCGCACAAGTCTTCTCGTCGCAATGTGACTGGCCGATCTCCATGCTCGGCTGGATCTACACCCTGTTCTTCATCTTCCTCGGCTGCTCGGCAGCGATCTGGGGTGGCTGGCTTGAACACGCAGGACCACGCAAGGCCGGCGTTGTATCGGCATTGTGCTGGTGCGGCGGTCTGCTGATTTCTGCGCTGGGTATCTATACCCACCAGATCTGGCTGATGTGGATCGGCTCCGGTGTGATCGGCGGTATCGGTCTGGGTCTGGGCTACATCTCGCCGGTCTCGACCCTGATCAAGTGGTTCCCGGACAAGCGCGGCATGGCGACCGGCATGGCGATCATGGGCTTCGGCGGTGGCGCGATGGTTGGTGCACCACTGGCGACCGCTCTGATGAGCCATTTCGCTTCGCCGACTGGCGTGGGCGTGTGGCAGAGCTTCGTGGCCATGGCTGCGATCTACTTCGTGTTCATGATCGGTGGCGCGCTGGCTTACCGCGTACCGCCAACCGGCTGGAAGCCTGAAGGCTGGACCGCGCCAGCGAAAAAAGCCTCGAACGCGATGATCACCCACCGTCACGTTCACGTGAATGTGGCGTGGAAAACCCCGCAATTCCGCCTGGTGTGGCTGGTGCTGTGCCTGAACGTGTCTGCCGGTATCGGCATCCTCGGCATGGCTTCGCCACTGTTGCAGGAAGTGTTCGGTGGCAAGCTGCTGGGCAACGATCTGCCGTTCGGTCAGCTGGATGCCGGTCAACTGGCTTCCATCGCAGCGATTGCGGCCGGTTTCACCGGTCTGCTGAGCCTGTTCAACATCGGCGGTCGCTTCTTCTGGGCGTCGTTCTCGGACTACCTGGGCCGCAAGAACACTTACTTCGTGTTCTTCGCACTGGGCTTTGCGCTGTACGCACTGATCCCGAACCTCGGTCACCTGGGCAACGTTGCGCTGTTCGTGGCGGCGTTCTGCATCATCCTGTCGATGTACGGCGGCGGTTTCGCGACCGTGCCGGCGTATCTGGCCGACCTGTTCGGTACGCAGATGGTCGGCGCGATCCACGGTCGTCTGCTGACGGCCTGGGCTGCCGCTGGCGTGCTGGGTCCGGTGCTGGTGAACTACCTGCGTGAGTATCAGCTGAGCATCGGCGTTGAACGCGCCGCCGCTTACGACATCACCCTGTACATCCTCGCCGGCCTGCTGGTGCTGGGCTTCCTGTGCAACCTGCTGGTGCGCCCGGTGGCGGACA
Source organism: Pseudomonas sp. B7 (assembly GCF_016735645.1). NCBI lineage: Bacteria > Pseudomonadati > Pseudomonadota > Gammaproteobacteria > Pseudomonadales > Pseudomonadaceae > Pseudomonas > Pseudomonas sp. B7. Next base: position 224,859 of record NZ_JAERRE010000004.1, on the reverse strand, counting down.
AGTACTTCATGACCGACGCCGAACTGGCTGCCGAACAGGCGCTGGGTCACGACAAGGGTGCTGATGGCAGCACCGTGCTGGAGTGGAAAGCCGCGCCGGGCAGCAAGCCGCTGGCGATCGCTGCGTGGCTGGTGGTGGGAATTCCGTTGGCGTGGGGTGTGTGGGTGACCCTGCAGAAGACGGCGGTTCTGTTCCACTAAGTAACCGTTAAAACGCAGAACCCCTGTGGGAGCGGGCTTGCCCGCTCCCACATTTGTTTCCGGGTGCCTGTAATGGCTTGTATGGACATGTCTACCCGCGACAGCCGGGGCTTCTATCCGTCTGCCATATCACCTCTCGTGTTTCTGTTTCGGCCCCGCGCCCCTATAATGGCTGCCTTTTTCGCCCAATGATTTTGCGGAGCTGGTGATGGCCGAACGTAAGGCGTCTGTCGAGCGCGACACTCTGGAAACCCAGATCAAAGCCTCGATCAACCTTGATGGCACCGGAAAGGCCCGATTCAATATCGGTGTTCCTTTTCTTGAGCACATGCTGGATCAGATCGCCCGTCACGGGTTGATCGACCTGGATATCGAATGCAAGGGCGATCTGCATATCGACGACCACCACACGGTGGAAGACGTCGGTATCACCCTCGGCCAGGCCTTCGCGCAAGCCATTGGCGACAAGAAAGGCATCCGTCGCTACGGCCACGCCTACGTGCCGCTCGATGAAGCGCTGTCGCGCGTGGTGATCGACTTCTCCGGCCGGCCGGGCCTGCAGATGCACGTGCCGTACACCCGCGCCACCGTTGGCGGCTTCGACGTCGACCTGTTCCAGGAATTCTTCCAGGGCTTCGTCAACCACGCACTGGTCAGTCTGCACATCGACAACCTGCGCGGCACCAACACCCACCACCAGATCGAAACCGTGTTCAAGGCTTTCGGCCGCGCGCTGCGCATGGCCGTCGAGCTGGACGAGCGCATGGCCGGCCAGATGCCTTCGACCAAGGGCGTCCTGTAATGCAGACGGTTGCAGTTATCGACTACGGCATGGGCAACCTGCACTCGGTGGCCAAGGCCCTCGAGCACGTTGGTGCCGGCAAGGTGCTGATCACCAGCGATGCGGCAGTGATCCGCGAAGCCGACCGCGTGGTGTTCCCCGGTGTCGGCGCGATTCGCGATTGCATGGCGGAGATCCGTCGCCTCGGTTTCGATTCGCTGGTGCGTGAAGTCAGCCAGGATCGTCCGTTCCTCGGCATTTGCGTCGGCATGCAAGCCTTGCTCGACAGCAGCGAAGAGAACGACGGCGTCGACTGCATCGGCCTGTTCCCGGGCGCGGTGAAGTTCTTCGGCAAAGACCTGCATGAAGACGGCGAGCACCTGAAAGTCCCGCACATGGGCTGGAACGAAGTGAAGCAGGCGGTGGATCACCCGCTGTGGCACAACATTCCGGACCTGGCGCGTTTCTACTTCGTGCACAGCTACTACATCGCCGCCGGTAACCCGCGGCAGGTGGTCGGCAGCGGTCATTACGGCGTCGATTTCGCCGCGGCGCTGGCCGAAGGTTCGCGTTTCGCCGTGCAGTTCCACCCGGAGAAGAGCCATACCCATGGCCTGCAATTGCTGCAGAACTTCGCGGCGTGGGACGGTCGCTGGTAAATGGCTGTCAAGAAATCCAAACCGCCGATCCTGACCCTCACTCCCGAGCAGGAGAGCGAGGCCAACCGCAAGATTCAGCGGTTCATGGAGGATCGTTTCGAACTGGACCTGGGTTCGTTCGAGGCGGCGGAAATTCTTGAGCTGTTTACCCGCGAAATTGCTCCGCACTATTACAACAGGGCGATTTTCGATGTGCAGACCCACCTCAAGGAGCGGTTTGAAAGCATCGAAAGCGACCTGTGGGCGCTCGAGAAAAACTGATTTCCGAGCCAAGCTGAACATTCAAATTTGAAGGTTTGCCAGATGCTGATTATTCCCGCTATCGATCTTAAAGACGGTGCCTGCGTACGTCTGCGCCAGGGCCGCATGGAAGATTCCACAGTGTTCTCCGATGACCCGGTGAGCATGGCTGCCAAGTGGGTGGAAGGCGGTTGCCGTCGTCTGCATCTGGTCGACCTGAACGGGGCTTTCGAAGGCCAGCCGGTCAACGGCGAAGTGGTGACCGCGATCGCCAAGCGCTACCCGACCCTGCCGATCCAGATCGGCGGCGGCATTCGTTCGCTGGAAACCATCGAGCACTACGTCAAGGCTGGCGTGAGCTACGTGATCATCGGCACCAAAGCGGTGAAGGATCCGGCGTTTGTCGCTGAAGCCTGCCGCGCGTTCCCGGGCAAGATCATCGTCGGTCTGGATGCCAAGGACGGTTTTGTCGCCACCGATGGCTGGGCTGAAATCAGCACCGTGCAAGTTATCGACCTGGCCAAGCAGTTCGAAGCCGACGGCGTGTCCTCGATCGTTTATACCGACATCGCCAAAGACGGCATGATGCAGGGCTGCAACGTTCCGTTCACCGCCGCGCTGGCGGCTGCCACGAAGATCCCGGTGATCGCTTCCGGCGGCATTCACAACCTCGGTGACATCAAGTCGCTGCTCGACGCCAAGGTGCCAGGCATCATCGGCGCCATCACCGGCCGGGCGATCTACGAAGGCACTCTCGACGTCGCCGAAGCGCAAGCTTTCTGCGACTCGTACCAAGGCTGAGGACTGACCATGGCGCTGGCCAAACGCATCATCCCTTGCCTGGACGTGGACAACGGCCGGGTCGTCAAAGGTGTGAAGTTCGAGAACATCCGTGACGCCGGCGATCCGGTGGAAATCGCCCGTCGCTACGACGAGCAGGGTGCCGACGAGATTACTTTTCTCGACATCACCGCCAGCGTCGATGGCCGTGACACCACGCTGCACACCGTCGAGCGCATGGCCAGCCAGGTGTTCATCCCGCTGACCGTCGGCGGTGGCGTGCGGACCGTGCAGGACATTCGCAACCTGCTCAATGCCGGTGCGGACAAGGTGTCGATCAACACCGCTGCCGTGTTCAACCCGGAATTCGTCGGCGAAGCGGCGCAGCATTTCGGCTCGCAATGCATCGTTGTCGCCATCGACGCGAAGAAGGTCTCCGGCCCGGGCGAAACCCCGCGCTGGGAGATCTTTACCCATGGCGGCCGCAAGCCGACCGGCCTCGACGCGGTCGAGTGGGCGAAGAAAATGGAAGGCCTGGGTGCCGGTGAAATCCTCCTGACCAGTATGGATCAGGACGGCATGAAAAACGGTTTCGACCTCGGCGTGACCCGCGCCATCAGCGATGCGCTGGGTATTCCGGTGATCGCGTCCGGCGGCGTCGGCAACCTGCAGCATCTGGCTGACGGCATTCTTGAAGGTCACGCCAGCGCGGTGCTGGCGGCGAGTATTTTCCACTTCGGCGAATACACGGTTCAAGAAGCCAAGGCTTACATGTCTAAACGCGGCATCGTAATGCGTTAAACATCCATACAGGCCAGTGGACAGCATGGCGTACCCAAGGCACTCTTGGGCACGCCATGGATTTCGGTAGCCCGACATGATCAAACGCCTGCTTCTCGCCCTCGCCAGTGCCTCCGTGTTGTTGATCAACACCGGCCACGCCGAGGAAAGTCCCGACACCGATCTGGTGCTCCTCACCGAAAACTTCCCGCCGTACAACATGGCGAAGAACGGCAAGAATTTCGCCCAGGATGAAAACATCAACGGCATCGCCACGGACATCGTGCGCGAGATGTTCAAGCGTGCCGGCATCACTTACAGCCTGACCCTGCGCTTCCCCTGGGAGCGGGTCTACAAGCTGGCGCTGGAAAATCCCGGTTACGGTGCGTTCGTCATGGCGCGGCTGCCGGATCGCGAAAAGCTCTTCAAATGGGTCGGCCCGATCGGCCCGGACGACTGGGTCATGTTGGCCAAGGCCGACAGCAAGATCACCCTCGAAACCCTCAATGATGCGCGCAAGTACAAGATCGGCGCCTACAAGGGTGATGCGATTGCCGAGACTTTGACCAAACAGGGGCTGAAGCCGGTGGTGGTGCTGCGTGATCAGGACAACGCCAGGAAACTCGTCAGCGGTCAGATCGATCTGTGGGCCACCGGCGATCCTGCCGGCCGTTATCTGGCACGGCAGGATGGCGTGACCGGGTTGAAAACCGTACTGCGCTTCAACAGTGCCGAACTGTATCTGGCACTGAACAAAGACGTGCCCGATGCAACGGTTGCCCGGTTGCAGGCCGAGCTGGATCAGATGCGCAAGGACGGTGTGGTCGATGAGATCATGGGACGGTATTTGTAGCGACTTCTTCCTCTGTCGTCGGCTGAGGGGCGAAACCGATATTGTCGCGGTCACTGTCTGAATGGCCTTCGCTTGATGGCGGCTCTGTCGCCAGTTGCGGAGTGAAGGTCAGCGTGCTGTCGCTGTCTGGCGGATACTCGGTCAGGTAAAGGCTTTCATCATCGGTGTAACCCACGCTCACTGCTACATGAGTGCCGTCTGCGCGCCTCAACGTATAGATACTTTGTATTTGATAGACCGCCACGGCCTTGTGTTTGGCAGCCATGGCGACGATGTCCAGTGGGCGCGATTCATCCCAGCCGCTGGCTGATGTCTCGCAGTAGGTAAAGTCTTTGTACAGATGTGCCGAGAAGCGGATGGCAGGTGGGGCGCTCGAAGGCAGCGCTGACCACGCTGTCGAGAACTCGATAGCGGTGAGGCGGCTGAAAATCTGCTGCATCTGCGAGTTCTGGACGCGAACCGCTTTCCATTTGAAAGGCCGCGGCAGATCACTGGTGTTGTGGCCGTGCCCCACCAGGACATATTGATCCGAGCGTTCCAGACGGTAGAACGGGGAAGTGGACAACTGCTCGCCCGCAGACAGTTGATCGTTTACCGCGAACCATGGAATTCGCACGGTCTGTGTGACCTTGGCCGGTGCCAGTTCCGGAGGGGCCCCATACCCCGACAGTTCAGGCGCCTCGGGTGCAGGTATTGACTGTCGGGGAAGCTGCATTCGCAACGCATGGACGATGGCATTCACAGGTTTGGAGTGGCTCTGGACTCCGAAGAACGTGCCCGCTGCAAAGTGGATTTCACCCGCAGCAGCCTGCGCAGGTTCAATGTCCCAGGCGCTGAAGTTCTGCCTGGCGCCACTGCCTTTGTCATCCCAGATCAAATCGCCAACGGTTGCGGGCATGACCAGATCTTCCCGGACACAGCGGATCGCATTGAGTAATGGCTTGTCGCGACCGTTGGAGCAGACAAGCCCCATGGCCACATAACCGGGAGGAGGGATCGGGCGCCATACCGTGCAGTCGGCGGCGGCTCCGGAGTTGGCGTCCTTCCAGACTCTTTCGTAGTCCGTGGGCGGGCTGAGTGCGTTGCTCCGGGAGGGGGCATCGCCTTGCGGCTCGCCTTCACGGACGACGGCCACGATTCTGTTTCCATTGACGTTTTCGTATCCGGTCACGGCCACATCCCCCAACGGGAAATACCCCGGTAGCAGATCGGGGGCGGGAGCCGGGCGCCAAAAACTGCCAACCGCGGAACCGGAGCCGCGGCTGTCCCAGATCCGGTGGAATTCGCTGGTGAAATTGATCAGCAGATTGCCGAACCGGATCGGTTCCATTCGCTGCGCAGATAATGTGTTGCTGTCGATGCCTGTCATAGTCAGTCCTGAAGTTTGCAAGGCGACCCACAAGAGTCGCTAACCATTACAGGGGTGACTATCCAGACGCGGGCGAGTCGTCAGGCAATAACTATGTGTAGCGGTTGTATCAGGGCATTTATCGGTAGACACCGTTTTTGCCGTGTGCGGCCGTGGCGCGATTGCTGCGCACACTGATCATCTGCTTGATGTCGATCCACTCGATGCCTTGGGCTTTCAACTTTGGCAGCTCCCGTTCCAGCACCGCGAGTGTCTGTGGATAAGGGTGCCCGATCATCACGGCTGAACCCTGTTTGTGCGCCAGGCTGATTGCCGTCTGCAATTGAATCAGGATCGCCGCTTCGGTGCGCACGTCATCGAGAAACACATCCCGTGAAACGCTCGCCAGATCGATCTTCTGTGCCTGCTGCGCGGCGACAGTCTGGGCGCTGGTCCGGCTGTCGACGAAGAACTTGTGGCGGCGCTGCAACTCGCCCATCAACCAGGCCATGGCCACCGGCTGCGCAGTCATGCGACTGCCCATGTGGTTGTTGATGCCGGCGGTGTAGGGGACCATTTTGAACGCGGCACTCAGCCGTTTTTCGAGTTCTTCGATGGGCAGTTCGGGATGCCAGGCGAACGGGCCAGTGGCCGGGTCCATCGGCATGTGCAGGATCACGACCTTGCCGGCGCGATGGGCCTCGCGGGCAAACTCGGTGGCGTGCGGGGTGTCGGGCATGATCGCGGTCGTGACCGGCCCGGGCAGGGCCAGCACCCGGCGATCCCGGGGCAGGTTCTGCCCCAGGTCGTCGATGATCAGTGTCAGGTAGGCTTTTTGAGGTGTGGGTCTGGCAGGTTCTGCATGAGCAGCACCCGCCAGACAGCACAGCAGGACAAAGACCAAACGCAAGGACATCCTCAACGGCCGGACGTGATGCTCAGGCCTTTGAGCAGGCTCAGGGCCTGGGCCAACTGGTAATCGTCATCCTGCGGCATCGCCTTGGCTTTGCCGCCAGAGCCGGTCGGTTTGTCCGCGCCGCCGTTGCCGTTGCCCAGGTGACCTTGCAGATCGGCTTCCTTGAAGTAGTCGCTGTCCGCCTCGTTGGTGATCTTGGCGCGGCGCACTTCGATGTCCGGGACGATGCCCTGGGCCTGGATCGAGCGGCCGTTCGGCGTGAAGTACAGCGCCGTGGTGATCTTCAGCGCGCGGTCGTTGTTCAGCGGCAGCACGGTCTGTACCGAGCCCTTGCCGAAACTGGTGGTGCCCATGACCACGGCGCGTTTCTGATCCTGCAGGGCGCCGGCGACGATTTCCGAGGCCGAGGCACTGCCACCGTTGATCAGCACGACCATCGGCACGGCTTCGCTTTCGTCCTTGCCGGTGGCGGAGAAGCGCAGTTCGGAGTTGGCGATCCGGCCCTTGGTGTAGACGATCAGGCCTTTGGTGATGAAGTGGTCGACCACTTCCACCGCCGCCTGCAGTACGCCACCCGGGTTGTTGCGCAGGTCGAGGATGATGCCGTTGAGCTTCTTGCCGTTGTCCTTGCGCAGCTTGGCCAGGGCCTTGGAGACCTCTTCGCCGGTCTTGACCTGGAACTGAGTGATGCGGATCAGGCCGTAGCCCGACTCCAGCAGTTGCGCCTTGACGCTCTTCACCTGGATCACGGCGCGAGCCAGGGTTACATCGAACGGCGTGCCGCCGTCGCGCACCAGGGTCAGGGTGATCTTCTGGCCGATCTTGCCGCGCATCTTGTCCACGGCTTCGGTCATGGTCTGGCCGCGGGTCGGCGCGCCGTTGATCTTGACGATGAAGTCGCCGGCCTGGATGCCGGCCTTCGACGCCGGAGTGTCATCGATCGGCGACACGACCTTGATGAAGCCGTCCTCGGCGCCGACTTCGATGCCCAGGCCACCGAATTCACCGCTGGTGCTTTCCTGCAACTCGGCAAAGTCTTCAGGGCCCAGGTAGGCGGAGTGCGGATCGAGGTTGCTGAGCATGCCCTTGATCGCGTTTTCCAGCAGGGTCTTGTCGTCCACCGGCTCGACATAGGCGGCCTTGATCCGGTCCATGACCTCGGCAAAGGTGCGCAGCTCTTCCAGCGGCAACGGCGCCTTGGAAGTCGCGGCAGTACCTGCCGGAGCGACGGCCGGAGCCGGTTGAGCGGCAAACGCCAGAGGCGCGCCGATCACCAGGGCGATCGTCAGGGCCAGCGAGGTAAGGCGGGACAAATGCAGCATGTCGAACGAACTCCTGAATTAGATGGCGTGCTTATCCTTGCGCACGGCACCATTGCGCCGGATCACTCGGGTGACCCTGCTGACGAATTGCGAAATACAGCGCTGGTGTGTCCTGGCCGCCACTGTTACCCACAGTGGAGATGGACTCACCGGCTTTTACCACGTCACCCGCCGACTTGAGCAGCGTCTGGTTGTGACCGTAAAGACTCAGAAAACCGTTGCCGTGATCGAGGATCACCAATAGCCCGGCACCGCGCAACCAGTCGGCAAACACCACGCGCCCGCCATGTACGGCGTGCACCTGGCTGCCGGCGGAGGCGCTGATCATCACGCCATCCCACTTGGTGCGGGCATCGTCGCCACGGGTTTCGCCAAAGCGTGCCAGCAGTCGACCATCAACCGGCCATGGAAGTTTTCCCCGGGTGGCAGCAAAAGGGCCGCCGAACGTCTCGCCGCTGCTGGAAACCAGCGCGCCAGGTGTGGGTCTGGCTTGTTTTCGCGGGGCGTCGCTGGTGTCCGAGTCCGCATCGGCACGGGCCTGGGCCTCACGCAAACGCTTTTTTTCGGCTTCCTGCTGGGCGATGAGCGCTTTCTGTCGCGCTTCTTCTGCCTCACGGGCCTGGCGGGCCAGGGTTTCTTCAATGGTTTTAAGGACTTTAGACAGGTCTGCCTGGTCCTGCTCGCGGGCGGCCAGTTTCTGGTCCCGGGCTTTCACGTCGTCATTGAGTTTGGCAAGGGCCTGCTGGCGCTCCTTGCGGACCTTGTCGAGCGCTTCGCGCTGAGTGTCGAGATCGCTTTGCTGCACCAGCAATTGCGCCTGCTGCAAGCCGATGTCCTTTTCGACATTGGCCAGTTGGCGCAGGGTTTCGTTGAAGCTTTTCAGCTGTTCCAGGCGAGCCTGGCTCAGGTAGTCGTAATAGGTGAGGGTGCGGGCGAATTTCTCGGGATTCTGCTGGTTGAGCAGCAGCTTGAGGTATTCCTGGCGACCGTTCTGGTAGGCGGCGCGGGCCTGGATGGCGATCAGTCGCTGCTGTTCAGTGCGCGCGCTCTGGAGTTTTTTTTTCTCCGCATCGAGCCGCTGCAGCTCGGATTCGCTCTTCTTCAGCTCTTTCTGCAGGGCTTCGACCTGTTTCTCGAGCTTGCCCATCTCGGTTTCGGTGCCCTTGAGCTCCTTTTGCACGCCGGATTTTTCTTCCTGGAGCTTGCCCAGCAGTTTTTTCAGCTCGGCGATGTCCTGGCGCGTGGCGTCCAGTTGCTGTTGGGTTTGCGCGCGCTCATCCGCGAAGGCCGGTTGGAGCAGGCATGTCAGAGCGAGGGCGATCAGGACGCGAAGCATAGAGGCGGGCGGCACCAGGGTAAGGGACGGCCTAGTATGCCCGCCCGACGCAGCAAAAAAAACGCCTCAAAGCCAACTGCTTTGAGGCGTTCGTCATAAAAAACCGTTTCAGGCTGATTACAGGGCGTTTTTGATATCAGACCAGAATCGAAGTGCCAGTCATTTCCGCCGGTTTTTCCAGACCCAGCAGTTTCAGCATGGTCGGCGCCACGTCCGCCAGCACGCCGCCTTCGCGGACTTTCAGATCGCGCTTGCCGACATAGATGAACGGTACCGGCTCGGTGGTGTGTGCGGTGTGCGCTTGCCCGGTGGCTTCGTCAGCCATCTGCTCGACGTTGCCGTGGTCGGCGGTGATCAACGCTTCGCCGCCGACTTTTTCCAGAGCGTCGACGATGCGGCCGACGCAGGTGTCCAGGCATTCCACGGCTTTCACCGCGGCTTCGAACACGCCGCTATGGCCGACCATGTCGCCGTTGGCGTAGTTGACCACGATCACGTCGTAACGCTGGTTCTCGATGGCCTCGATGATGCGGTCGGTGACTTCCGGCGCGCTCATTTCCGGCTGCAAGTCATAGGTGGCGACTTTCGGCGACGGGATCAGGATGCGCTCTTCGCCCGGGAACGGTTCTTCGCGGCCACCGGAGAAGAAGAAGGTCACGTGGGCGTATTTCTCGGTTTCGGCGATGCGCAGCTGGGTCTTGCCGTTTTTCGCCAGGTAGTCGCCGAGCACGTTTTCCAGGCTGCCCGGCGCGAAGGCGGCGGGGGCCGGGATGCTGGCGGCGTACTGGGTCAGGCCCACGTACTGCACTTTTGGCTGGCGTGCGCGCTCGAATTCCTTGAAGCCGTCTTCGACAAACACGCGGCTCAGCTCGCGGGCACGGTCGGCGCGGAAGTTCATGAACACCACGGCGTCGCCGTCTTCGACTTTTACCGGCTCGCCGATGCTGGTGGCTTTGACGAATTCGTCGCTCTCGCCACGGGCATAAGCGGCTTCCAGACCTTCCTGGGCGGTGGCGGCGTTGAATTCGCCCTTGCCGTCTACGATCAGGTTGTAGGCCTGGGCCACGCGATCCCAACGGTTGTCGCGATCCATGGCGTAGTAGCGACCAATCAGGCTGGCGATGCGGCCCTTGCCCAGCGCCTGGAAGGTCGCGTCGAGCAGTTCGATCGACGAGGCAGCGCTCTTCGGCGGCGTGTCACGGCCATCGAGGAAGGCGTGCAGGTAGATATTTTCGGCGCCGCGCTTGAAGGCCAGTTCGGCCATGGCGATCAGGTGATCCTGGTGGCTGTGAACGCCGCCGTCCGACAGCAGCCCCATGAAATGCACGGCCTTGCCGGCGGCCACGGCCTTGTCCACGGCGGCGCAGATGGTCGGGTTCTCGAAGAACTCGCCGTCGCGGATCGCTTTGGTCACACGGGTGAAGTCCTGATACACCACGCGCCCGGCGCCGAGGTTCATGTGGCCGACTTCGGAGTTGCCCATCTGGCCGTCCGGCAGACCGACGTCCATGCCGCTGCCCGAGATCAAGCCGTTCGGCACGGTGGCCCACAGGCGATCCAGCACAGGCTTCTTGGCCGCATAGACGGCGTTGGACTCGGGGCTGTCGCTGTGACCGAAGCCGTCGAGAATCATCAGGACCAAAGGTTTAGGCGTGGTAGTCATGGAATCCACTCGTGGCTAATAAGAAGAGGGCGATGGAAAAGGGAGTTGGAGTTTAAAGCGAAGTTCCGGCGGCGTCACCGCCGGACGGGGTTTGGCCGACCATAGTGGCTGTGTATACTGGCCGACATTTTAACGCCCTGGAACCTCCTTCGATGGTTGCTCACCTGATTGAATTTGCCACTAACCACTACATTCTTGTCGGTATCTTCGTCGTACTGCTGGCTTTGCTGCTGGCGCATACGGTGCAGGGCGGCGGTAAAAGCCTGAGCACGGGCGAGCTGACCGCGCTGGTCAACAAGGAAGCCGGCGTGGTGGTGGACATCCGTCCGAGCAAGGACTACGCCGCCGGTCACATCGTTGGCGCGGTGAACATTCCCCAGGACAAACTGGCCGCCCGCATCGGCGAGCTGGAAAAACACAAGGCCAAGACCATCATTCTGGTCGACGCCCTGGGCCAGACCGCCGGCACCCACGCCCGCGAGCTGATGAAGGCCGGCTTCACCGCCGCCAAGCTGTCCGGCGGGATTTCCAGCTGGAAAGGCGACAACCTGCCGTTGGTGAAGTGACATGAGCGACGTCATCGTCTACTCCAGCGATTACTGCCCTTACTGCTCGCGCGCCAAGTACCTGCTCGCGAACAAAGGCGTGGCCTTCGAAGAGATCAAGGTCGATGGCAAGCCGCAGGTGCGCGCCGCCATGGCCCAGAAGGCCGGACGCACGTCCGTGCCGCAGATCTGGATCGGCGACACCCATGTCGGCGGATGTGATGATTTGTATGCCCTGGAGCGTGCCGGCAAGCTCGACGCGCTGCTCAAGGCCTGAACTGCTGCACCTGCAAACCAAGAACCCTAAAAGACCCAAGATCAGAAAGGATCTGAGATGACTGACCAACAGAACACTGCAGCCAGCGAAGAAGAAACCGCACCGCAATTCTCCTTGCAGCGCATCTACGTACGCGACCTGTCCTTCGAAGCCCCGAAAAGCCCGGCAATCTTCCGCCAGCAGTGGGATCCGGCGGTCGCTCTGGATCTGAACACCCGCCAGAAAGCCCTGGAAGGTGATTTCTACGAAGTCGTGCTGACCCTGTCCGTCACCGTGAAAAACGGTGAAGAAGTGGCTTTCATCGCTGAAGTGCAACAGGCCGGTATCTTCCTGATCAAGAACCTGGACGCGGCTTCCATGAGCCACACCCTGGGTGCGTTCTGCCCGAACATCCTGTTCCCGTACGCTCGCGAAACCCTGGACAGCCTGGTGACCCGCGGTTCGTTCCCGGCCCTGATGCTGGCCCCGGTGAACTTCGACGCCCTGTACGCGCAAGAGCTGCAGCGCATGCAGGAATCCGGCGAGACCCCAACCGTTCAGTAAGCGGTCGATGCAACAACGAAAAAAGCGCCGTTACCGGCGCTTTTTTCTTGGGCGATCGAATGGCGTTACTTGAAGTCGTTCTGCCGCCACGCTTCGTACACGGCCACCGCCACAGTGTTGGACAGGTTCAGGCTGCGGCAGCCTTCGCGCATCGGCAGGCGCAGGCGCTGTTCGCCGGGCAGGGCATCGAGCACTTCCGGCGGCAGGCCACGGCTTTCCGGGCCGAAGATGAACGCATCGCCGGGGACGAACGCGGCATCGTGAAACGGCCGCGAACCCTTGGTGGTGAAGGCGAACAGCCGTGGATGACCGAGGCTTTCCAGGCAGCTGGCGAGGTCGGCGTGGCGCTGCAGAGTGGCATACTCGTGGTAGTCGAGACCGGCGCGGCGCAGGCGCTTGTCGTCCATCTCGAAGCCCAGCGGTTCGATCAAATGCAGGTGGCAGCCGCTGTTGGCGCACAGCCTGATAACGTTGCCGGTGTTCGGCGGAATTTCCGGTTGAAAAAGGATGACGTGAAACATGCACGGCTCCGAAGGTAAAGATGACGCGCATTCTACGCCGCAAGCGGATCCGCGTTCGAAACTATTCCCGCGGGTGATGGCATCGCTGGCGATCGTCGGTGTGATGGTCGGAATGATGATCGGTCGTTTGACCACGCCTGACCCGACCGTCTTGCAGCAGGTCGAGGTGATTGATGATGGTCTGGCGGTCTGGTTCAACAACGAGCCGAAGCTGCACGGCGAGATCGTCGATGGCAGCGTTGCGCTGTTGTTCGGGGCTGAAGGCAAGCCCCAGAAAGGCCAGCTCAAGCTCAACGGCAAGGACGTGAACTGGCGGACGCGTTTGAGTGACGGGGGATTGTTGCTGACGCTGGTGGCGGCCCGGCCGCTGCAGGGCGACTGGGCCGGCCAGGCGGTCGATGACCGCTGGCGGCTGGAGATCCATCTCCGGGAGCAATAAAAGAGGGAATCCCCGGCCTGCCTGTACCAAGGTTCCCGAAACGGGCGGGCTCATCGCATCGCGTTCTGAGCCGGTGTAAAGAAGGAACCCCTGACCTGCCTGTATCAAGGGCCCCAAAAGGGTGGACTCGCTGAGTCCGGTGTAAAGAGGGGAATCCCCGGCCTGCCTGTACCAAGGCCCCCGAAAGGGTGGGTGAATCGAATCACCTGAAGGAGTTATTGCAGGGGGCGTGCCAGTTTTTCTCGTTTTGAAACAAAAAAGCTCGGCACAACGACGAAGGCCCCGTAATACGGGGCCTTCGGCTTTTCACAGGACGGGATTTTCAGCGGTTTACAGTGCGAGACTGAGTCAGTTGCCGTGCCCGATTAAGGGTCACGGTGCCTTGCGGCGGTGCAGGCTGGCGCTGAATCTCAGCCTTCATCGCCCTCATCGTCATCCCCGCCATCGACCTTCATGCCGAGTTCCTTGATCTTGCGGGTCAAGGTGTTCCGGCCCCAGCCCAGCAGCACGGCCGCGTCGCGACGACGTCCGGCGGTGTGCTTCAGTGCTGTCTCGATCATGATTCGCTCGAACGCCGGCACCGCGCTGTCGAGCAGGCTCGACTGACCGCGCGCCAGGGCCTGATCGGCCCACTGACGCAGCGCCTGTTCCCAGTTGGTGACCGGCGCCGAGTCCTGCGGCAGGCTCAGCAGTTCCGGCGGCAGATCGCTGATGTGCACTTCGCGTCCGGACGCCATCACCGTAATCCAGCGGCAGGTGTTTTCCAGCTGCCGCACGTTGCCCGGCCACGGCAGGTTCTTCAGGTATTCCTCGGTCTCGCTTTTCAGCAGCTTCGGCTCCACCGCCAGCTCTTGCGCGGCGCGGCTGAGGAAGTGCTTGGCCAGGGTCGGGATGTCTTCGCGACGGTCCGACAGGCGAGGGATGTGGATGCGGATCACGTTGAGGCGGTGGAACAAGTCCTCACGGAATTTCCCGGCGTGAACCAGGGTTTCCAGATTCTGGTGCGTTGCGGCGATGATCCGTACATCGACCTTGACCGGCACATGTCCACCGACGCGATAGAACTCGCCATCGGCCAGCACCCGCAGCAGTCGGGTCTGGGTATCCGCCGGCATGTCGCCGATTTCATCGAGGAACAGCGTGCCGCCGTCGGCCTGTTCGAAGCGGCCGCGACGCAGGTTGGCCGCACCGGTGAACGCGCCTTTTTCGTGGCCGAACAGCTCGGATTCCATCAGGTCTTTCGGGATCGCCGCCATGTTCAGCGCGATGAACGGCGAGGCTGCACGCGGGCTGTGGCGGTGCAGGGCGTGGGCCACCAGTTCTTTACCGGTGCCGGATTCGCCGTTGATCAGCACGGTGATGTTGGAATGGCTCAAGCGCCCGATGGCGCGAAACACTTCCTGCATTGCCGGCGCTTCGCCGATGATTTCCGGGGTGCGGGTCAGGGTCGGGGCGACTTCAAGGCCTTGCTGCTCCTGGGCATGCTGGTTGGCGCGTTTGACCAGCGACACCGCTTCGTCAACGTCGAACGGCTTGGGCAGGTACTCGAACGCGCCGCCCTGATAGGAGGCGACAGCGCTGTCCAGATCGGAGTGAGCGGTCATGATGATCACCGGCAGCCGCGGGTGCTGCTCGCGGATCCGCGCCAACAGGTCCAGGCCGCTGGCACCCGGCATGCGGATGTCAGAGATGATCACGTCCGGCTGCTGGCGTGCGAGGCGGCTCATCACGCCATCGGCACTGTCGAAGCTCTGGGTGGTCATGCCTTCCTGTTGCAGGGCTTTTTCCAGAACCCAACGGATAGAACGGTCGTCATCGACGATCCACACGGTTTCACTACGGCTCATGTCGATGTGGCTCCTTGTTCCAGTGGCAGAAAGATCGAGAACGTGGTGTGGCCTGGATGGCTGTCACACTCGATCAGGCCCTGGTGCTGGCTGATGATGTTCTGGGTGATGGCCAGGCCCAGCCCGGTACCGTCCGGACGGCCGCTGACCATGGGAAAGAAGATGGTTTCCTGGAGTTCCGCAGGAATGCCCGGGCCGTTGTCGATGATCTCGATCTTGGTCACCAGGCGATGGCGGACGTGGCCGATGGTGAACTGGCGCATGGCGCGGGTGCGCAGGCTGATGCGGCCCAGGCGCAGTTCGTTCTGGCTGCTGATGGCCTGCATCGCGTTGCGCACGATGTTCAGCACCGCCTGAATCATTTGTTCCCGGTCGATCAGGACGTCTGGAATGCTCGGGTCGTAATCGCGCACCAGCGTGATGCAGCCCTGGCTTTCGGCCTCGACCAGTTGGCAGACCCGCTCCAGCACTTCGTGTACGTTGCACAGGGCCAGCGACGGCAATTTGTTCGAGCCGAGCATGCGGTCGACCAGATTGCGCAGGCGGTCGGCCTCTTCGATGATCACGTTGGTGTAGTCGCGCAGGCTGTCTTCCGGCAGTTCCCGGGCCAGCAACTGCGCGGCACCACGGATGCCGCCCAGCGGATTCTTGATCTCGTGGGCCAGGCCGCGCACCAGCATCTTGCTGGTTTCCTGTTTCGACAGTTGCGCCTCTTCCTTGGTGATCCGCAGCAGGCGGTCACGGGGATGGACTTCCAGCAGGAGCAGGGTCGCGCCGTTGCTGAGGATCGGCGTCACCGCGTAATCCACGGTCAGGGTCTGGCCGGTGAGGGCGGTGAGCATCGCTTCGCGCTTGGTGAACGGGTGCGCCTGCTCCACCGCCTGGCGCAGCGAGTTGAGCGCCTCGGTGGACTCGGTGAACAGCTCGCTGATGAACTGCCCATGGCTGCGCTGACCGCTGATGGCCAGCAGCATCTCCGCCGCCGGGTTCATGTACTCGAGGCGCAATTCGCTGTCGAGCAGGATGGTGGCGGTGGTCAGGTTGTCGAGTAGCAAGCGATGCAGTGCGTCACTGATGGTCATGAGGACCTCTTTTGGAGCATGGCGCGCGCAGGGATACAGCGCTGATGCGAGGAAAATGCAAAAACCAAACCAAGGCTCCGAAAAGAAGCGTTCAACCCCTGAAACGGGCGTTTGACGCTCGTTTGCGTGGCAGTCAAACCGCTCTGGCGGGTACTTTCGAACCAAAATGGGTTGGAATGTGAGTACGGTGCAGCGTATTGCACCAATATAGTGCGCAAAGCTGAACGGCGTCAGAAGAAACGCAGGAAAGGATTTTTCGGTTCGGCGGGTTTGTCTTTCAGCGGGCATTCCGGGCGAACGCCGTAGTCGGCGCTGACACACGGTTTGACCTGACGCTTCTGTGCCAGGGAAATGCGCTGCATGTGGAACGGCTGGTTGGCGGTTTTCTCCACGGTCCGGCCTTGGGCGTCGAGGATTTCCACCGACAGGTTGTGGCTGCCACGATCGATGTTGCTCAGCGGGAACACCGGGCTCAGGCCGGGTTCGCCGACGGCCTGGCCATCCAGCAGCAGGCGATACAAATGACCTTTTTGCAGGCCCGGCTCGCTGGTGACGCTGACGATCAGCTCTCCGGCGCTGCTGCGAATGGTCGCGTCCGGCTCGGGGATCAGCACCCGCAGCATGTCGTAGTGGAACAGCGGCGGCTCTGCTGATTTCATCGACGGCTTGACCGGTGCAGTGGCGGTTGGATTCGAGGCCATGCGATTGCTGGTGGCCAGCGGCACACGCTTGGCGTTGCCGCGCGGTTGATCGGTGTAGACGCGATTGCCCTGTGCATCGATGTAAGTGAACACCTCGGCCGATGCGCCAAACGCGATCAGCGACAGGCACAAGGCAATCAATCCTCGCCTCATGGCTTGTGCACCCGCTGCACGGTGAACACCACCGCCGGACTCTGCTGAATGATCGTCTCGCCATTGATCACCTGCACCGCCAGCCGATGCTCGCCCCGGTCGACGTTAACCAGTTGCAGGATCGGCACGTTGCTCGGTTGGCCATAAGGCGCGTCGTCCAGCAGCAGGCGCAATTGATGCGGCGGTTGCAGGCGCGGCTTGATCAGCACGCTGACCGTGAAGGTGCCGTTGTTGGCGCGCAGGGCTTCCTCGGTGGGCAGGCCGGTCAGCTCCAGCACTTCATAGACGTTACGCGCCGGCTCACGAGTGGCCGTATCGGCAGAGGGCGCATTCGGTGCCTGAGGCTGGACGCTGTTGAGCGGCGGCAACGCCACCGGCTGCACCTGCACGCCGTCCGGCGCGTGATCGCTGTAGACCGTGTTGCCGTCGGCGTCGGTGTACTTGTAAATCTGTGCGGCAGCGGGCAGGACGATCAGCAGCAACAGGAGAAAAAAACCACGACCCATGGATTCGACCGATCAACAATGAGATTGGCTTGCAGCATAGGCCAGGGGCGGCGGTAAGCCCAATCGGGACAATATCTGCTCACACAAACCGCTCAGGATTTATTGCGCGGCGCCAGGCGCACCCGTATTTTCGCGGGCGCCGGACAGGACACCTGCCTTGTAGTGCTCGATCAGGACCGGCACACCCTTGGCGTCGACTTCGCGCCATTCGCCTTCCTTTACGTCGTCAACTAAGTTGACGTTGAGGGTGTGGCCATTGTCGAGTCTGGTCACCCAGAGGCCTTGGCGTTTGTCATCGCGATATTCGCCGCGCTCGGTAGTGCCACGAACAGTCAATTCACTCAGGCCGTTGAGTTGGCCGTGGACATAGGTCTGGAATCCGGTGGCGACCCATTCCATGTCGTCGTGGTTGAGAAGCTGCCAACGACCCTCGTGCAAATCATTGTGGAATTCGCCCTCCAGTGTTTGCCCATCCTGGTACAGCGTCCACTGGCCCTCTCGTTTGCCCTCTACGAAATTGCCGGACTCCGAATATTTCTCGTCTTTGGAAGAAGACCACGGACCGACCCGAACGCCCTGCTTGTAGGCACCTTGGGCCGAGAGCGAGCCGGAATCATAAGACACCGATTGGCCGTCTTCGCTGCCGGTGAATTTAGTCGGTTCGGTTTCCCAGGCAATACGCCTCACCCGATAGTTGTAGAGCGTGCGCTTGCCCTCGACGAGCGTCTGGTCGAGCCATCGCCAGAAAGTAACGGTAAGGAACCGGCCGTTTTTTTCCTGATAGGTCTTCTTGAAGAAGTAAGGTTCGTCATCTGGCGTCGGGTCGCTCAGTGGGTCGTAGTACTGGCCGTAAAAGCTCACCAGTTTCCCTTGGCTGAAATCGAGCTGGTCGAATTCCGGTATGCCGGACTCTTCAAGGAAGAGGCTGTAGTTGAGCGGGGTGATTTGGCTCAGAGCCTTCTTGATGGTCAGGGCGTCGAGGTGTTTGCGACCTTCGGCGATGCGGTCCAGCGCCGGCTGCAATCGCGTGACGCGGCTGTAGAGGTGGTCGTTGGCGTTGTATTTGTAGGCGTAGATTTTGTAGCGGTCGTTTTGCCGAAAAAGCACGAAGCGGGTCGGATCCTCACTGTCGAGCGACATGAGAAAAACCGATTCGATGTTCACCTGACCGAACTCATCAAGCAGTTGCGGGCGTTCGCCCGGCGTGTCGCAACGGCAGTAATAGCCTTTGACGCCGTTCGTTTCCTTGATGAACGCCAGAGTCATCGAGCTTTCCTGCAAGCCCTGGATCAGCGGGTGAGCCAGCGGCTTGTCTTCATAGAACTCGGCAGCGCCAGTTGTTGAGCGGGCGAGGCCGGCCATCAGGGCGATAGCCCGTAACCACTTCATGCGAATCCCTTCGTCAAGGCGCCGGTCGTGGCGCGAAAGCGGCGGATTATCCATGGATGAGCGGGCACAAAAAAGGCCTCCCGAAGGAGGCCTTTCTTTGTCACGCCGCGTAGCGCGGCGCTACCGGATCAGCAGCTGTAGTACAGCTCATATTCCAGTGGGTGTACGAAGGTGCGGACCTTGATTTCTTCTTCGGATTTCAGCGCGATGTAAGCGTCGATGAAGTCGTCGGAGAACACGCCGCCCTTGGTCAGGAACGCACGGCCCTTGTCCAGCTCTTCCAGGGCTTCTTTCAGGCTGCCGCAAACTTGCGGGATCTCTTTCGCCTCTTCAGGCGGCAGGTCGTACAGGTTCTTGTCGGCAGCATCGCCTGGGTGGATCTTGTTCTGGATACCGTCCAGACCAGCCATCAGCAGCGCTGCGAAAGCCAGGTACGGGTTGGCAGCCGGATCCGGGAAGCGGGCTTCGATACGACGGCCTTTCGGGCTGTTGACGTAAGGAATACGGATCGAGGCGGAACGGTTGCGAGCCGAGTAGGCCAGCATCACTGGAGCTTCGAAGCCTGGCACCAGACGCTTGTAGGAGTTGGTGGCCGGGTTGGTGAAGCCGTTCAGGGCCTTACCGTGCTTGATGATGCCGCCGATGAAGTACAGGGCGGTGTCGGACAGGCCGGCATAGCCTTCACCCGCGAAGGTGTTCTTGCCATCTTTGGAGATGGACATGTGAACGTGCATGCCCGAACCGTTGTCGCCGTACAGAGGCTTCGGCATGAAGGTCGCGGTACGGCCGTAGGCGTCGGCAACGTTGTGGACAACGTATTTCAGGGTCTGGGTTTCGTCGGCTTTCTTCACCAGGGTGTTGAACTTGACGCCGATTTCGTTCTGGCCGGCAGTTGCCACTTCGTGGTGGTGAACTTCAACGGTCAGGCCCATTTCTTCCAGTGCGTTGCACATGGAGGTACGGATTTCGTGGTCGTGGTCGAACGGCGGAACCGGGAAGTAGCCACCTTTCACGCCTGGACGGTGGCCTTTGTTGCCGCCTTCCACGTCCTGGTCGGACATCCACGAGCCTTGCTCGGAGTAGATCTTGAACATCGAACCGGAGATGTCGGACTTGAACTTCACTTCGTCGAAGATGAAGAACTCAGGCTCTGGACCGGCGAATACGGTGTCACCGATACCGGTGGTCTTCAGGTATTCCTCGGCGCGGCGGGCGATGGCGCGCGGGTCGCGATCGTAACCTTGCATGGTCGAAGGTTCGATGATGTCGCAGACCAGGATCAGGGTCGGCTCTTCGGTGAACGGGTCCAGAACGGCGGTTTCGTCGTCCGGCAGCAGGATCATGTCGGAGGCTTCGATGCCTTTCCAGCCAGCGATGGAGGAACCGTCGAACATCTTGCCAACTTCGAAGAAGTCGTCTTCCAGCGCATCGCGAGCCGGCATGGTCACGTGGTGCTGAGTGCCTTTGGTGTCCGTGAAGCGCAGATCAATCCACTTGACGTCATGATCTTTGATGAGTTGAACCGACTTCGACATAGTGTCCTCCGGGTGAATTAGGGCGGGTAGTGGATGCCCTTAATAGTGGTGATGCCGGCGCGAATACTCTGCCAAGGCAACCTGCCTCACAAGGGAGCAAATTGCATGCCAGTGCCCCAGCATGGGTTTTTTGCCCCAAATTCACGCTTCTGAAGGTCGAAAGCGCCTTAAAGGCGAAAATCTCGCCCTTTAATGTAGCGCTCAAATCGAAAAATGACCCGTTTTGGTGCGTGCAAAACCTTCTGCACATTAACTGGTTAAACCTTGAGCAATTTCCGCTATAATCCGCGCCCCCCTTTTTCGGCTGGCCCTGCGCGCGCTGTTTTCATGAAACTAATCGTAAAAGTCTTCCCCGAGATCACCATCAAAAGCCGACCTGTCCGGACGAAATTCATCCGCCAGCTGGCCAAGAACATCCGCACCGTGCTCCGCGACCTGGACCCGGCCGTGGTGGTGAACGGTGTGTGGGACAATCTCGAGCTGGAAACCCGCGTCACCGATCCCAAGGCCCTGAAAGAGATGGGCGAACGCCTGACCTGCATGCCGGGCATCGCGCACTTTCTGCAGATCGACGAGTACCCGCTGGGCGACTTCGACGACATCACCGAGAAGTGCAAGCAGCACTATGGCGATGCGCTGGCCGGGAAGATCTTCTCGGTGCGCTGCAAGCGTGCGGGCAAGCATGCGTTCAGCTCGATGGACGTCGAAAAATACGTCGGCAGCAAGCTGCGCCGTGAGTGCGGCGCTGCCGGAATCGACCTGAAGCAGCCGGAGATCGAAGTCCGCATCGAAGTTCGCGACAAACGGTTGTTCGTGATCCACAGCCAGCACAATGGCATCGGCGGCTATCCGCTCGGTGCGCTGGAACAGACGCTGGTATTGATGTCCGGCGGCTTTGACTCGACGGTAGCCGCGTACCAGATCCTGCGTCGCGGCCTGATGACGCACTTCTGCTTCTTCAATCTGGGCGGTCGTGCCCACGAATTGGGCGTGATGGAAGTCGCGCATTTCATCTGGAAGAAGTACGGCAGCTCGCAACGCGTGCTATTTGTCAGTGTTCCGTTCGAAGAAGTATTGGGCGAAATTCTCGGCAAGGTCGACGACAGTCATATGGGCGTCGTATTGAAGCGTATGATGTTGCGCGCAGCGTCGAGCATTGCCGAACGCCTGCACATCGATGCGCTGGTCACCGGCGAAGCGATTTCCCAGGTGTCGAGCCAGACGTTGCCGAACCTGTCGGTCATCGATTGCGTCACCGACAAGCTGGTGCTGCGACCGCTGATCGTCGCCCACAAGCAGGACATCATCGACACGGCCGACCAGATCGGTACCGGTGATTTCGCCCGGCACATGCCGGAATACTGCGGCGTCATCTCGGTCAACCCGAAGACCGCCGCCAAGCGTGGCCGGGTCGAGCACGAAGAGCAGGAATTCGACATGGCGGTGCTCGAGCGTGCGCTCGCAAACGCCAGACTGGTGCCGATCGATCGGGTGATCGACGAATTGGGCCAGGATTTGCAGATCGAAGAAGTCAGCGAAGCACTGGCCGGTCAGATCGTCATCGACATCCGCCACCCGGATGCCGCCGAGGATGACCCGCTGGAACTCGCCGGCATAGAGGTACAGACGATGCCGTTCTACGCAGTGAACGCTCGTTTCAAGGAACTGGACCCTACTCGCCAGTACCTGCTGTATTGCGACAAAGGCGTGATGAGTCGCCTGCATGCTCACCATTTGCTCAGTGAGGGGCATGCCAATGTGCGCGTTTATCGACCGAGCTAAGTGCCCGGGGCTGTTTGCCTGTGGCCTGCGTCACCGGCCCCCCGACACCGCCGTCAAGCTGTAACGGCCATGCCGGACACTACTGTCAATCGCTGCCAAGACTTGTCAGCAAACCGAATCCTCTGATCGAGATACACAAGTGATCGAAAATCTACGCAACATCGCCATCATTGCCCACGTTGACCATGGTAAGACCACCCTGGTAGACAAACTCCTGCGTCAATCCGGCACCCTGGAGCGCAACGAGCTCAACGACGAGCGCG
Source organism: Pseudomonas sp. B7 (assembly GCF_016735645.1). Classification (NCBI taxonomy): domain Bacteria; kingdom Pseudomonadati; phylum Pseudomonadota; class Gammaproteobacteria; order Pseudomonadales; family Pseudomonadaceae; genus Pseudomonas; species Pseudomonas sp. B7. The sequence continues at coordinate 202,398 of NZ_JAERRE010000004.1, read as the reverse complement.
TGATGGACTCCAACGACCAGGAAAAAGAGCGCGGCATTACCATTCTGGCGAAAAACACCGCCATCAACTGGAACGGCTACCACATCAACATCGTGGACACCCCGGGCCACGCCGACTTCGGCGGCGAAGTCGAGCGCGTAATGTCCATGGTTGACTCCGTGCTGCTGCTGGTCGACGCTCAAGACGGCCCTATGCCGCAAACCCGTTTCGTGACCAAGAAGGCTTTCGAAGCCGGCCTGCGTCCAATCGTGGTCATCAACAAGGTTGACCGTCCGGGCGCGCGTCCTGACTGGGTTCTGGACCAGATCTTCGATCTGTTCGACAACCTGGGCGCTACCGAAGAACAACTGGACTTCCAGGTTGTTTACGCTTCGGCCCTGAACGGCATCGCCGGTCTGGACCACACCGCCATGGGCGAAGACATGACCGCGCTGTACCAGGCGGTAGTCGACCACGTTCCGCCTCCGGCTGTTGACCGTGACGGTCCGTTCCAGATGCAGATCTCCGCTCTGGACTACAACAGCTTCCTGGGTGTTATCGGTGTTGGCCGTATCGCTCGTGGTCGCGTCAAGCCGAACACTCCGGTTGTCGCTATCAGCGCCGACGGCAAGCGCCGCAACGGTCGTATCCTGAAGCTGATGGGTCACCACGGTCTGCACCGCGTTGACGTTGAAGAAGCAGCAGCCGGCGACATCGTCTGCATCAGCGGTTTCGACGAGCTGTTCATCTCCGACACCCTGTGCGACATCAACAACGTCGAGGCGATGAAGCCGCTGACCGTTGACGAGCCAACCGTTTCCATGACCTTCCAGGTAAACGACTCGCCATTCTGCGGTAAAGAAGGCAAGTTCGTGACCTCCCGTAACATCAAGGATCGTCTGGACAAAGAGCTGCTGTACAACGTTGCACTGCGCGTTGAAGAAGGCGACTCGGCTGACAAGTTCAAGGTTTCCGGCCGTGGTGAGCTGCACCTCTCGGTACTGATCGAAACCATGCGTCGCGAAGGCTTCGAGCTGGCCCTGGGCCGTCCTGAAGTGATCATCCGTGAAGTTGACGGCGTGAAGCAGGAACCGTTCGAAAACGTGACCATCGACATCCCTGAAGAATCCCAGGGCAAGGTCATGGAAGAAATGGGTCTGCGTAAAGGCGACCTGAGCAACATGGTGCCGGATGGCAAGGGCCGTGTTCGTCTGGAATACAACATCCCTGCTCGCGGTCTGATCGGTTTCCGTAACCAGTTCCTGACCCTGACCAACGGTGCTGGCATCCTGACCTCGATCTTCGACCGTTACGCTCCAGTGAAGTCGGGCCACATGTCCGGCCGTCAGAACGGCGTTCTGGTTTCGGTTGAAACCGGCAAGGCACTGACCTACTCCCTGGAAACCCTGCAGGCTCGTGGCAAGCTGTTCGTAGAACACGGCCAGGAGATCTACAACGGTCAGATCGTTGGTCAGAACTCCCGCGACAACGACCTGGGTGTGAACCCGACCAAAGGCAAGAAGCTCGACAACATGCGTGCTTCGGGTAAAGACGAAACCATCGCTCTGGTCCCACCTGTTCGCTTCACCCTGGAACAGGCTCTGGAATACATCCAGGAAGACGAGCTGTGCGAAGTGACTCCTAAGTCCATCCGTCTTCGCAAGAAGATCCTGGACGAAAGCGAGCGTACCCGCGCTGCCAAGAAAGCCAAGGCGTAATTTAGCCCAGGCTTAAAAAAACGCCCCCGGTCGAGAGACCGGGGGCGTTTTTGTTTATTCGGGGAAAAGTGCTGAACCTCAAAAGCCCCCTCACCCTAACCCTCTCCCGGAGGGAGAGGGGACCGATTGGGGGATGCTCAAGAAGTACGCCGACCTGATCGGGATTTACCGAATCCATAATCGACTGGTTGTTTCAGGTCGATGTATGACGCAAGACGACCTCGGTCGGCTCCCTCTCCCTCCGGGAGAGGGCTGGGGTGAGGGGGCGAGGTTCGAGGGTTGGAGTGAGGGTCGGCTTTTAGAAGCGTTCGATCGACCGCGAATTCTGTACCCGTTCCACTTCCTTTGGCTTGTACGCGCAGTAACCCGGGCGCGGGCCGATTTTCGGGTGGTTGCGGCAGGTGTCCGGGCGCTTGTCATAAATGGTGCACAGGCGGCTTTTGCGATCCAGGTAGTAGCAATCGTTGTTGCTCATGCGCTGCAGGGTGAAGATCCCCGACTTCTGGTTGAAGCGCTCGACCAGCCCTTCCTTTTGCAGACGCTTGGCGATGTTCTTCGGCGGGTCGCCCAGTTCGAACTCGTCGACCACGCCGATGCGTACCAGGTCCTTGATCTTGACCTCGACCGGCAGCGTGCAGCAGCTGGAAACGCACGAGCCGCACATCGGGGCCGAATATTTGGCCCAGGTATCGAGACGGTCGATCTCGGCGGCGGCGATCAGGTTGGGCTTCATCATCGGTGTTTACCAGGCGTGTGCATCAGGGCGCGCGATCATACCGGGACTGGTGGATTTTTGAACAACCTTTCGCCAGATTTTTTCTTCATGCACTCGCATCGTCCGACAATTCGGCACGGCCCCTGCATTCATTGAGGCATTCGCCAGAGTATTGCCGGTCGATCTCACACTCTCGGTAAAAACTGCCGAACCAGAGCCCTTACCGTCGGTCAGACCGTCTAGGCTCTGACAACTCCCCGCTCGCTCGAGGTCCTATCGATGACTCAAGAACCACTAGTTCGCGAAGCAGAGGTGGCCGCATTCCGCGACGCCGTCCTGACCAAACTCACCTACGCGGTGGGCAAAGACCCGGATCACGCCTTCGACCATGACTGGTTCGAAGCCATCGCCCTGGCGGCGCGCGATCACATGGTCGAGCACTGGATGGACCACACCCGGCAGATTTACCGCAAAGGCCAGAAGCGGGTGTATTACCTCTCGCTGGAATTCCTCATCGGGCGCCTGCTGTACGACAGCCTGAGCAACCTCGGTTTGCTGGACGTCGCCCGTGAAGCCTTGACCGAGCTGGGCGTCGATCTGGAGCGCATCCGCATCCTGGAGCCGGATGCGGCGCTGGGCAACGGTGGCCTCGGACGGTTGGCGGCATGCTTCATGGAAAGCATGTCGACCCTCGGCATCGCCGGCCATGGCTATGGCATTCGTTATGAACACGGGCTGTTCCGTCAGGCCATCGTCGACGGTTGGCAACAGGAGCAGACCGAGCACTGGCTGGATTTCGGCAACCCCTGGGAGTTCGAGCGGCCGGAGGTGGTCTATCCGATCGGCTTTGGCGGCAGCGTCGAGACCGTCACCGACGCCAATGGCAACTCCCGGCAGGTCTGGCACCCGGCGGAAACCGTCCGGGCGATTGCCTACGACACCCCAGTGGTCGGCTGGCGCGGGGCGAGCGTCAATACCTTGCGCCTGTGGCGGGCCCGAGCGATGGAGGACTTGCACCTGGAGCGCTTCAACGCCGGCGACCACCTGGGCGCCGTCGCCGAAGTGGCCCGGGCCGAAAGTATCTCCCGCGTGCTCTACCCGGCGGACAGCACCGAAGCCGGGCAGGAACTGCGCCTGCGTCAGGAATACTTCTTCGTCGCCGCCTCGCTTCAGGACCTGCTGCGCCGTCATCGCAACATGCACACCTCGGTGCTGACCCTCGGCGATCACGCGGCGATCCAGCTCAACGACACCCACCCTTCGATCGCCGTCGCCGAACTGATGCGCCAACTGGTCGATGTCTACGACGTGGCCTGGGACGCGGCGTGGCAAGTGACTGTCGATACGCTGTCGTACACCAACCACACGCTGCTCCCCGAAGCGCTGGAAACCTGGCCGGTGGGGCTGATGGAACGCATGCTGCCGCGGCACATGCAGATCATTTACCTGATCAACGCCCAGCACATCGATTCGCTGCGGGCCAAGGGCATCCACGATTTCGACGTGCTGCGCGCGGTGTCGCTGATCGAGGAAGACAACGGGCGCCGGGTGCGCATGGGCAACCTCGCGTTCCTCGGCTCCCACAGCGTCAACGGCGTGTCCGGGCTGCACACGCAACTGATGCGCAAAACCGTGTTCGCTGAACTGCACAAGCTGTATCCGGAGCGAATCAACAACAAGACCAACGGCATCACCTTCCGCCGCTGGCTGTACCAGGCCAACCCGGAGTTGACCTCGATGCTGGTCGATGCCCTTGGCCCGGACGTTCTGGATAACCCCGAAGAGCGTCTGCTCGATCTTGAACCGTTCGCCGAGAAACCCGCCTTCCGCAAAGCCTTCGCCGAGCAACGGTTGCACAGCAAAAAGGCCCTCGCTTACCTGATCCATGAACGGCTGGGGATCGCGGTCAACCCGGCGGCGATGTTCGACGTGCAGGTCAAACGGATCCACGAATACAAACGCCAGCTGCTCAACCTGATGCACACCGTCGCGCTGTATCAGGCGATCCGTGCCGAGCCGGAAATCGACTGGGTGCCACGGGTGAAAATCTTCGCCGGCAAGGCTGCGGCGAGTTATCACCAGGCCAAGCTGATCATCAAACTGACCAACGACATCGCCCGGGTGGTGAACAACGACCCGACCGTGCGCGGCCTGCTCAAAGTGGTGTTCCTGCCCAACTACAATGTCAGCCTGGCGGAAAGCATCATTCCGGCGGCGGACCTGTCGGAGCAGATCTCCACCGCCGGTTTCGAGGCCTCGGGCACCAGCAACATGAAGTTCGGCCTGAACGGTGCGCTGACGATCGGCACCCTCGACGGCGCCAACGTGGAAATGTGCGAAAACATCGGCGCCGAGCACATGTTCATCTTTGGTCTCAGTGCCCAGCAGGTCGAGGCGCGCAAGCAGAACCACGAGTTCAGCGCGGTGCCGGACATTGCCGCGTCCCATCGCCTCAACGATGTATTGCAGGCGATCCGCAGCGGGGTGTTCTCGCCGGACGACACGTCGCGCTACACCGGGCTGATCGATTCGCTGGTGGATTACGACCGGTTCTTCGTCTGCGCCGATTTCGACTCCTACTGGGAGGCGCAGATGCGTGTCGATGCGCATTGGCACGACGCCAACAACTGGTGGCGTTCGGCGGTGCTGAATACCTCTCGCATGGGTTGGTTCTCGTCCGACCGGACTATCCGCGAGTACGCCACGGATATCTGGAAGGCACTCGAGTAACTTTTAGCGACAAATGTGCGCCCGGCCCCACGATTGTTGGGCCGGGCCGATATACTGAGCCTTGGTTCCGCCCCGCCACGGGGCTGCTCAGGGATATCGACCATGCAATGGATGTTCATGTTGATCGGGCTGCTGCTCGGCTGGCTGCTCGACGAGTCGTTCAGCGATGCGCTGTTGGGCGCCTTGCTCGGGCTCGCCATTGGCCAGGCGATGCGTATCGCGCGGCTCGGTTCACAGGCTGCCGAGCAACAGCGTCAGCTGGATCACGCGAAGATTGCGTTGCAGGGCGTCGAACAGCGTCTGTTTCTGCTGGAAGGCGCTCCGGCGCATTCGCCAGCGTCGCCGAGCGTCGCGCCGGTCAGCGAAACGATCGTTGAACCCGTCACGGTATTTGAACAACCCGCTGCCGCAGAACCCGAGCTGGTCTGGGAACTGCCTCCCGAGCTCGAACCTGTTGCTGTCGCCGCCAGCGCATCCAGCCAGCCGCTGCCGGTCGATGTCTGGCGTCTGGACGCCGTTACGCCCGAGCCTGAACCCCGACAACCCGCCGAACCCCGTGGCCCGAACCTCATCGAGCGCGGCATCAGCGCTGCGCGCAACTGGCTGTTCGGTGGCAACACCGTGCTGCGGGTCGGCGTGGTGTTGTTGTTTTTCGGTCTGGCGTTCCTGCTGCGCTACGCCACCGAAGGCATGGTGGTGCCGATCGAATTGCGTTACGCCGGAGTTGCGGCGGCAGCACTGGGCTTGCTGGCGCTGGGCTGGTGGTTGCGCCATCGCAACAACAGCTACGCCTTGATGCTGCAAGGCACCGGGATCGCAGTGCTGTACCTGACGGTGTTTGCGGCGATGCGTCTGCATCCGCTGCTCGATCCGTCTGCCGCGCTGGGATTGCTGATGGCAGTGACGGTGTTTTCGGCCATTCTGGCCATCACCCAGGATTCCCTCGCTCTAGCCTGCGTCGCCGCACTGGGCGGTTTCGCCGCGCCGATTCTGACCTCCACCGGCGCCGGCAACCACGTCGCGCTATTCAGTTATTTCGCGCTGCTCAACGCCGGCATTCTGGCCATCGCCTGGTTCAAGGCCTGGCGCCTGCTCAACCTGATCGGCTTCGTTGGGACCTTCGGCATCGGTTTCGCCTGGGGCCTGCGTTCGTACACGCCGGAACTGCTGTGGAGCACCGAACCGTTCCTGATTCTGTTCTTCCTGATGTACCTGGCCATCGGCCTGCTGTTCGCCCGACGCAAGTTGCTGGACATGCCGGACGCCCCGGCGGACGACGATCGCGAGGCGCTGCTGCACTGGTCGGCGCGCAAGGGCGATTACGTCGACGGGACGATGCTGTTCGGCCCGCCGCTGGTGGGTTTCGGCCTGCAATTCGCGCTGGTGCAGCATCTGGAATTCGCTGCCGCGTTCAGTGCGCTGGCGCTGGGCATGATCTACATGGCCCTGGCCAAAGTGCTGATGGGCGGCCGGGCGTTGTTGCTGGGTGAGACTTGCCTGGCGCTTGGGGTGATTTTCGCCAGCCTGGCGATTCCGCTGGGGCTGGATGCACGCTGGACATCTGCCGCGTGGGCGGTGGAGGGTGCGGGGATTTTCTGGCTGGGCTTGCGCCAGCAACGGCCGTTGGCCCGGGCTTTCGCATTGCTGTTGCAACTGGGTTCGGCGCTGGCGTTTCTCAGCCAGTTGCGCGTCGGCGAAAGCAGCCTGCTCGACGGAGCGCCTCTGGGCGCATTGATGCTCGGCGCGGCGTTGCTGTTCAGCTTCTATCAATTGCGCAAGGCGTCGCCGGAGCAAACTTCACCTTGGGAGCGTCAGGGTTTGCCGGTGCTGGCGTGCCTGGGGCTGACCTTCCTGTATCTGCTGGCGTCGCTGTTCTTCTTCATTCAGGGCACGGCGATCAGTTGGGCATTGGCCGGGCTGGCGACCTTGTTCGTCGGCTTGCGCCTGCAATCGCGCACGTTCCTGTTCACCGCGTTTGCCGTGCAGTTGCTTGGCGGGGCGTTATTCCTGTTGCGCCTGCAAGGGGCGGGCGAGGATTCGGCGGCCGTTTTCAGCGCCGGCTGGAGCGGTCTGCTCAGCGCCTCGCTGATCGGTCTGGCGCTGATCGCCGGCATGCTGCTGGCGGCGCGTGACGAGATGGTGCGCAGCGATGTGCGGCTGCTGCGCGGTTTGTCGGTGGTGCTGCTGGCGGGGCTGGTACTGATCAATCTGGCGGTGTTGTTCGTGCTGCCGTGGCAAACCGCGAGTGCCGTTTGGGCGGCCAGTGGCTTGCTGATCATCTGGCTCAGTCTGTACCTCAAGCAGCGCGTGAGTTTTGTGTTCGGTCTGCTGTTGCAACTGATCGGCGGCGCGGCGTTTCTGCTCGCCGGTCCCGAGCTGCTCGGGCTGCTGTCCAGCGAGGGGCTGCGACCGCTGGCCCATGGCGGATTCTGGACGCCACTGGTGCTGGGCCTGGCGGCGATGATCGGAGCGTGGCGCCTGCAACTTGGCAATCATGCCTCGGCGTTCGATGTGCTGAGTCTGCAGCGACTTTCGGAAGTGTTGCTGGTGTGGGGCGCCGGTTGGTGGGCGCTGGCGTGGGTCAGCGAAGTGCTGCGGTTTGCGCCGCAGAATCTCCAGGCGACGCTGTTGCTGCTGGTGGCCGCGCTGAGCGTCGCGTTGTGGACGTTGTTGGCCTTGCGTCTGAAATGGCCTTCGCTCGGGTTGCTCTGCACCGTGCTGATTCCGGCGGCCGGACTTGTGTTGCTCGGCGCGTGGCACTCGCGTTATCACCCGGCGGCGGATTTCGGCTGGCTGGTGTGGGCGGCGGTGTTCGTTGTGCATTTCATCAGCCTGCGACGTCTGGCACCGATGCTGCCGGCGCGGGCCTTGAGCACGGCGCATGTGCTCGGTTGCTGGCTGCTGATCGGCGTGCTGGCGCTGGAATTGCGCTACGGCCTGCTGCTGTTGTCCGAGCAATACAACGCCTGGCGCTGGCTGGGCTGGGCGATTCTGCCGAGTTTGTATCTGTTGCTGATGGCCGCACCGCGTCAGTGGCCATGGCCGGTGGCAGCGTTCCCTCGTGAATATCGCCTGTACGCGGCGGCGCCGCTGGCGGTGTTGATGCTGGTCTGGTTCTGGCTGGCCAATGGCGTCAGCGATGGCAATGCCGAACCGTTGCCTTATGTGCCGCTGCTCAACCCGCTGGAGTTGGGTCTGCTGTTTGCGCTGTTCGGTGTTTACGTCTGGTCGCGCAGCGCCGTAGCCGAGCTGTCGATCCGCCAGGATTACGCGGCATACGCTACGCAACTGATTGCCGGCGTTTCGCTGTTCGCGTTCTGCACTGCGCTGGTGACCCGCGCCGCGCACCATTGGGCGGGGATTCCGTTCGAACTCGATCTGCTGCTCGAATCGATGCTGGTGCAGGCCGGTCTGTCCATCGTCTGGACGCTGATGGCGCTGGGTCTGATGATCGGCGGGCACCTGCGTCATCGCCGCGAAGTGTGGCTGATCGGCGCGGCGCTGATTGCGCTGGTGGTGGCCAAACTGATTTTTGTCGAATTGAGCAACCGTGGCGGACTGGCCCGGATCGTCTCGTTCATCGGCGTCGGCGTTTTGTTGCTGGTGGTGGGCTACTTTGCGCCGCTGCCGCCCAAACGCGTTGACGCTGCACCGGCGGCGGACAAACCGGCCCCGGAAACCGAAGGAGTGTCGTCTTGAGTCGCAAGCTTAATTTCGGGTGGCTGTTGCTGGGCGTGGCCATGACGGCCGGCGCCCAGGAAAAACCGGCGGACTTCGCCGCGCAGGTGCCGTTGTCGGTCAGTGGCGCAGGCCCGTGGTATCGCCTCGAACTGCCGCTGAACGTGCAGTTGCAGGCGCGTCAGACTGATCTCAGCGATCTGCGGGTGTTCAACGCCGCCGGAGAACCGCAGGCCTATGCGCTGGCCCGGGAATCGGCGCAGACCCGCGACGATGGCCAATTGCATGAGGTGAAGTGGTTCCCGCTGTACAACTCGGCGGATGCCACCGAACGTGCGCCGAGCGTTCGCGTGCAATCCACCACCACCGGCACGCTGGTGGAAGTGCAGCCGTCCAGTCAACTTGAAGCCGGTGAAGAAGTACTGCGCGGCTGGCTGCTCGACGCCAGTGCGATCAAGGCGCCGTTGCAGCAACTTTTCCTCGACTGGACCAGCGAGCGCGACGGCTTCCAGCGTTTCAGCATCGAGGCCAGCGACGACCTGCAGCACTGGCAAGCCTGGGGCGAAGGCCAGGTCGCGCGCCTGACCTTTGCCGACGAACGGGTCGAGCAGCATGAAGTCGCGCTGCCAGGGCAATCGGCGCGGTATCTGCGTCTGCTTTGGGATTCACCGGCCTCGGCGCCGGTCCTGACGTCAGCGCAACTGAAAAGCAGCGACCCGCGCAACTTGCCGCTGCCATTGGTCTGGTCGCCAGCGTTGGCCGGCAGCAGCGGCAAGCCCGGCGAATACACCTGGCAGTTGCCGATGGGGCTGAACATCGAGCGGGTGCAGGTCGAGCTGAAGCAAGCCAACAGCCTCGCGCCGGTGACACTTTCGGGGCGTCGCGAAAGCAGTCTGCCGTGGCAAGCGATTAGCAGCGGCTTGCTCTATCGCCTGACCCAGAATGGCCAGGACGTGGTGCAGAACGAATTGCAGCTGTACGGGCAGACCGTGCAGCAGTTGAAACTCACGGTCGACGAACGCGGCGGCGGTCTCGGCGAGCAGGCACCGAGCGTGAAATACGCGGTGCGCGCCACTCAGGTGATCTTCCTCGCGCGCGGCGACGGGCCTTACAGCCTGGCGCTGGGCAGTCCGACGGTGAAGACGGCGAACCTGCCGCTGACCACGCTGATCCCCGATTTCAAACCGGAGAAACTGGCCACGCTGGGCAAGGCCACGGTGCAGGGTGAAGCGCTGGCGACTCAGACCTCGACGGCCACCACGGCTGCGACCACCGACACCCACTGGAAGAAGTTCGGCCTGTGGGCGGTGTTGCTGCTCAGTGTGCTGTTTCTGGCGGCGATGGCCTTCAGTCTGCTGCGCAAGCCGCCGGCCAAATCCTGAATATGAAGGGTGTGGCCTCTACACCCGTCGGGTTTCCAACTACGCTGAATCCGGTGCCTGAACTCTCTGGGTTCGATCACGTCTGATAGCAGGAATTGCACCCGACGCACGTTACCGGGCGTCATTGCTCGCTACGGTTTCAGACTCCCTGTAAACTGCGCGGGTTTTTAGCCCCCCATTCCACCGGAGCCGTCCATGTCCCGCGTTACCCTGAGTCGCTATTTGATTGAGCAGACCCGCAGCAACAACACTCCTGCCGATCTGCGTTTCCTGATCGAAGTGGTGGCGCGCGCCTGTAAAGAAATCAGCCACGCCGTGTCCAAAGGCGCCCTGGGCGGTGTTCTGGGCAGCATGGGCACGGAAAACGTGCAAGGCGAAGTGCAGAAGAAGCTCGACGTGCTGTCGAACGAAATCCTGCTCGAAGCCAACGAATGGGGCGGTCACCTGGCCGGCATGGCGTCCGAAGAAATGGACAACGCCTACCAGATCCCGGGCAAATACCCGAAAGGCGCCTACCTGCTGGTATTCGACCCGCTGGACGGTTCGTCGAACATCGACATCAACGCGCCGGTCGGCACCATCTTCTCCGTGCTGCGTTGCCCGAACGAATACCTGAGCCAGAACGAAGCCCTGGATGAAAAGGCCTTCCTGCAGCCGGGCACTCAGCAAGTTGCCGCCGGTTATGCCATCTATGGCCCGCAGACCATGCTGGTGCTGACCCTGGGCCACGGCGTCAAAGGCTTCACCCTGGACCGCGAAATGGGCAGCTTCGTCCTGACCCACGAAGACATCACCATTCCTGAATCCACCCAGGAATTCGCCATCAACATGTCCAACCAGCGTCACTGGGAAGCTCCGGTACAGCGCTACGTTTCGGAACTGCTGGCCGGTGAAGAAGGCCCGCTGAAAAAGAACTACAACATGCGCTGGGTCGCGGCGATGGTTGCCGACGTGCACCGCATCCTGACCCGTGGCGGTCTGTTCATGTACCCGCGCGACAGTCGCGAGCCATCCAAGCCAGGCAAACTGCGCCTGATGTACGAAGCCAACCCGATGTCGTTCCTGGTGGAACAGGCAGGCGGCGCTTCCACCGACGGTCACCAGCGCATTCTCGATATCAAGCCTGAAGGCCTGCACCAGCGCGTAGCGGTGTTCCTCGGCTCGAAAGAAGAAGTCGCCCGCGCCACGGCGTACCACAAGGAATAAACCATGACCGCGCCCTGGCAGCCGTTGCTCGATTGGTGGTTCGGTCATGCCGAATCGGCTACTGAAGTGACGGCGCAACAGGGCGGGTTGTGGTTCGGCAAGAAAGACAGCCAGGATCTCGAAGCGCGTGAGCGTTTCGGGGTCTTTGTCGATCAGGCCCTCGCTGGCGAATTGACCGAGTGGACGCAACGTCCCGAAGGCTGGCTGGCGCTGGTGCTGTTGCTCGACCAACTCCCGCGAATGATCTTTCGCGATACGCCCAAGGCTTTTTCCGGTGATCTACGGGCCCAGAAACTGGTCGCTCAGGGGATTGCTGCAGACTTCGATCGGCAGTTGAAGCCGATCCAGCGCCTCTTCATCTACCTCGTCTTCGAACACTGCGAAAACCTCGCGGTGCAGAATGAAGCGGTCTCGCGATTCATCGAGCTGGTGGCTGAACAGCCGGAGGCGGAGCGCGGGGTGTTTGCCGACAACCTGGATTATGCCGAGCGGCATCAGAAGGTGATTGCGCGGTTTGGACGGTTTCCGCATCGCAATGCGGTGTTGGGGCGGGAGTCTACGGTTGAGGAATTGGAGTTTTTGAAAGAGCCGGGTTCGCGGTTTTAGGGCGATTTTCGGCAACCTCAAAAAGCGGCCCTCACCCTAACCCTCTCCCAGAGGGAGAGGGGACTGACCGAGGTGTTTGGTCGTGATACATCGACCTGAAGGTCCAGAGTCGAACGCCGGATTTGAAAGGCATGGAGATCGGCTCCCTTTCCCCCTCGCCCCCTTGGGGGAGAGGGTTGGGGTGAGGGGGTTGCTCTTGATCTTCAGATTCTGAAACTACCCACCAACTGCTTGAGTCGCGCAGCCTGCTGCTCCAGATCCGCACAAGCCCGCAACGTTGCCTGCAAGTTCTCCACGCCTTCCTGGTTCAGCGTATTGATCTCGTTGATATCCACGTTGATCGACTCGACCACCGCCGTCTGCTCTTCCGTCGCGGTGGCCACCGACTGGTTCATGCCGTCGATCTCGCCGATGCGCTGGGTCACGCTACCCAGGCGTTCGCCGGCCTGGTTGGCGATGCCGACGCTGCTTTCGCTCTCACGCTGGCTCTCGGTCATGATGCCGACCGCCTGACGCGCGCCGACTTGCAGCTCTTCAATCATCTTCTGCACTTGCTGCGCCGAATCCTGGGTGCGGTGTGCCAGGTTGCGGACTTCGTCGGCCACCACGGCGAAACCACGACCGGCTTCACCGGCACGGGCCGCTTCGATGGCGGCGTTGAGCGCCAGCAGGTTGGTCTGCTGGGAGATGCTGGTGATCACTTCCAGAATCTGCCCGATGTTCACGGTGTTGCTGTTCAGGGTTTCGATGTTGCCGCAGGAGTCGCTGATCTTCGCCGACAGTTGCTGCATCGCGTGGATAGTCTTGTCCACCACCTGCTGGCCGTCTTCGGCCAGGCTGCGCGCATCGCTTGAGTGTTGCGAGGCGAGGGCGGCGTTCTGGGCGATTTCCTGGGCGGCAGCGCCGAGCTGGTTGATCGCGGCGGCCACGCTATTGGTGCGCGAGGCCTGCTGGTCGGAGTTGAACATCGACGAGTTCGACGCCGCGACCACGCGCAGCGCGACTTCGTTGACTTGCCCGGTGGCCGAGGAGACTTCGCGGATCGAGGTGTGGATGCGCTCGACGAAACGGTTGAACGACAGCCCCAGCGCACCGAATTCATCGTGGCCGTGGATGGTCAGGCGTTTGGTCAGGTCACCTTCGCCTTCGGCGATGTCGTGCATGGCGCGGCCCATGGTCAGCAGCGGCTGCATCAGCACGCGGATCAGCATGCCGAGCAGGGCGATGATGATCACCACGGCGATGACCATCGCGATCAGCGCCGAGGTGCGGAACTCGCTGAGCATCGAGAACGCGGTGTCCTTGTCCAGCACCAGCGCCACGTACCAGTCGGCCGACGGCACGCCGTTGACGCGGGTGAAGGAGATCAGTTGGGTCTTGCCGTCGAACTCGACTTCTTTCAGGCCCGGGCTGACGTTCGGCGCGCCGTTGGGATAGGCCTCGGCCAGGGTCTTGAGTACCAGCTTGCTGTCCGGGTGGATCAGGATCTTGCCGTCGGCGCTGACGATGAACGCATGGCCGTGGCCGCCGAAGTTCAGTGAGTTGATGATTGCGCTGACGCTGGACAGATCAATGTCGGCACCGGCCACACCAATCATCTGGCCCTGGCGCTGTACCGGCGTGGCGACGGTGATCACCAGTTTGCCCGACGAGGCGGCGATGTACGGTTCGGTGACGATGGTCTGTTGCGCAGCGTTGGCGGCCTTGTACCAGCCACGGGCGCGCGGGTCGTAATCCGGTGCGCGGTTGCCGGCCGGGACCGAGAACATCACGCCGTCGGCGCCGCCGAAGTAGCTGAGCTGGAAATTGCCGGTGTAGGCGGGCAGGTCGATGATGCGTTTCAGGCTGGCCGGGGCGTTGCCGTCGGCGACAACCTGCTGCGCCATCGATTGCAGCAACTGGATGCGGCTTTCCAGCCAGGTCTGGATGTTGCTGGTGGTCAGGCTGCCCAGTTCCTGCATCGATGCTTCGGTGCTACTTTGCAGGGCTTCGCGCTGGCGATAGTCGTTGAACAAAATGAAACAGGCGAATGCAACGGCCACCACGAGGGCGGCAGCCAACAAGATCTTGTGGCTGAATTTCATGTTTCTGGTCATTAAGAGAGCTACCGCGAAGGGGCTGGTCAAGAAAGGGCGGCAATTTGCCACACTCTGGGGCTTTGCGCTGCTGTTATTTCGACCGCCACGCGCCAAAGATTAGGCGCCTTTTGCTAAAAGCGACGAAATGCTCGATAGCCTTACAAACTGTCTGATTTACCGGCAAAAGCCGGACGAGCGGGTTAACAAATAGCCAGCCTCCCAGGGAACCAGACAGGGGTTTTCTCTTCTAAGCTTCTGGTTGGCGCCATGCCATCCCCCTTCCGTTCCAGGAGTTACACCATGTCGCTGCGATCTATCGCCCTTCTGTCGTTTTGCGTGCTGTTGGCCGCATGCAGCAAGGTCAATCAGGAAAACTATTCGAAGCTCTCGGCCGGCATGGCCAAGGCCGAAGTGGAGACGCTGCTTGGCAAGCCCACCGATTGCTCGGGCGCGCTCGGCATGTCCAGTTGCACCTGGGGCGACAAGAACAGCTTTATCAGCGTGCAGTACGCCGGTGACAAAGTGCTGATGTTTTCCGGCCAAGGCCTGAAGTAAACCGGGGCTTCGCGCCCACGGGAGAAAAACAATGAAGCGGTTATTGCTTGTCCTTTTGGCCGGCCTGGTATTGGTCGGCTGCGCCACGTCCGGTGAAGATCCGCTGGCGCCGAAGACGGTCAACAGTGTCAATCTCAAGCGTTACCAGGGCACCTGGTACGAACTGGCGCGTCTGCCGATGTACTTCCAGCGCAATTGCGCGCAGTCCGAAGCCCGTTACTCGCTCAAGCCCGACGGCAATGTGGCGGTGTACAACCGCTGCCTGACGGCGGACTGGACGTGGGAAGAAGTCAAAGGCACGGCTTATCCACAGGTGCCGGGCAAGACCGACAAGCTGTGGGTCGAATTCGATACCTGGTTCTCGCGCCTGATTCCGGGTGTGGCGAAGGGTCAATACTGGGTGCTGTACGTCAGCGATGACTACAAGACCGCCCTCGTCGGTGACCCGAGTCGTCGCTACCTGTGGCTGTTGTCCCGCACGCCGACCGTCAACGGTGTGGTGCGTGAGGAGCTGTTGAGCAAGGCGCGTCAGCAGGGTTATGACACCACGCGCCTGATCTGGCGTACGTCGGATCAACAAATGGCCAAGACGTCCAACTGACTTCTCCTGTTCTGATCGTTCCCACGCTCCGCGTGGGAATGCCTCAATGGACGCTCTGCGTCTGCTTTTGGGACGCGGAGCGTTCCGGGCTGCATTCCCACGCAGAGCGTGGGAACGATCAGTAACAGAAGTTTGTGTCAGCCCAAAAGCTCTCGCAGGACCTGGGTAAAGGCGCGATTGCTGTCCTCCTCCCCGGCATGTCGCCCCTCGCGCACGACCCACTGACCGTTGACCAGCACATCGCGCACCTGACGGTCGCCACCGGCAAACAGCCAGCGATTGAGAATCCCGTCACCGCTGGCCGTGGCCAGATACGGATCGTTGCCATCGAGTACGATCCAGTCGGCACGCTTGCCGACTTCCAGCGCACCGATCGGCTGGCCCAGTGCCTGAGCGCCACCGTCCAGTGCCGCGTCATACAGCGTACGGCCGACCATCGGCTGATCCGCGCCATACAAGCGATTGCGCCGCTGATCGCGCAGACGCTGGCCGTATTCCAGCCAGCGCAGTTCTTCCACCACACTCAACGACACATGGCTGTCGGAGCCGATGCCCATCCGCCCGCCCTGAGCGAGGAAATCCACCGCCGGGAAAATCCCGTCGCCGAGGTTGGCCTCTGTGGTCAGGCACAGGCCGGCGATGGCGCGACTCTTGGCCATCAGCGTGACTTCTTCCGGATTGGCGTGGGTCGCGTGCACCAGGCACCAGCGCTGATCGACCTCGGTGTTTTCGTACAACCATTGCAGCGGACGGCGACCGCTCCAGCTCAGGCAGTCGTCGACTTCCTTCTGCTGCTCGGCGATGTGGATGTGCACCGGGCATTGCTGGTCGCTGGCCGCCAGTACTTCGCTGATCTGCTGTGGCGTGACCGCGCGCAACGAGTGAAAGCACAGGCCCAGCGACTGCGCCTTTTGCTGTGCCAGCAGCGGTTGCAGGCGCGATTGCAGCTTCAGGTAGTTTTCGGTGCTGTTGATGAAACGGCGCTGGCCTTCGTTCGGCGTCTGGCCACCGAAACCGCTGTGGCTGTAGAGCACGGGCAGCAAGGTCAGACCGATGCCGACGGAACTGGCCGCCTGGCTGATGCGCAATGCCAGTTCCGCCGGGTCGGCGTAAGGCTGGCCGTTGTTATCGTGGTGGACGTAATGGAATTCGGCGACCGAGGTATAACCGGCCTTGAGCATTTCGATGTACAGCTGACGGGCAATCACACCGAGCTGATCGGGGCTGATTTTTCCGACGAGCCGATACATCAGATCGCGCCAGGTCCAGAAACTGTCGTTGGGATTGCCGGCCACTTCCGCCAGTCCCGCCATCGCTCGCTGGAACGCGTGGGAGTGCAGATTCGGCATCCCCGGCAGCAGCGGACCGCTCAGCCGTTCGGCGCCGTCTGCAGTGGAATCGGCCTGGATTCGGGTCAACACGCCATCGGCGCTGACCTCGAGACGTACATTGTTGGCCCATCCGTTAGGCAGCAGCGCGCGTTCGGCAAAGAAGGCGGACATGGTTCAGCACCCCATCGTGTGTTATTTGTATATACATATACAGACGTTTGCCTGCCCGGTAAACTCCGGCAAGCTAGCAACTTTCATCCAATGAACAGGGATCCACCGTGCCGACTCCGCCTCCAGTCTCCCCGTTGGCCGCGAACATGGGCGACAGTCCGGCGCCCTTGTACGCCCGCGTCAAACAGATGATCACCCAGCAGATCGACAGCGGTAACTGGCCGCCGCATTACCGCGTGCCGTCGGAAAGCGAGCTGGTCAGCCAGCTGGGTTTCAGCCGCATGACCATCAACCGCGCGTTGCGGGAAATGACCGCCGACGGTCTGCTGGTGCGTATGCAAGGCGTCGGCACTTTCGTTGCTGAGCCGAAGAGCCAGTCCGCGCTGTTCGAAGTGCACAACATCGCCGACGAAATCGCCTCCCGTGGCCATCGCCACACTTGCCAGGTGATCACCCTGGAAGAAGAGGCTGCCGGTTCCGAGCGCGCGCTGGCGCTGGACATGCGCGAAGGGCAGAAGGTCTTTCACTCGCTGATCGTGCACTACGAAAACGATGTTCCGGTGCAAATCGAAGACCGTTTCGTCAATGCGCTGGTCGCCCCGGAATACCTCAAGCAGGACTTCACCCTGCAAACGCCTTACGCCTATCTGAACCAGGTCGCGCCGCTGACCGAAGGCGAGCACGTGGTCGAAGCGATCCTTGCCGAAGCGTCCGAATGCAAATTGCTGCAGATCGAAAAAGGCGAGCCTTGCCTTTTGATCCGTCGTCGTACCTGGTCGGGTCGTCAGCCGGTGACGGCGGCGCGCCTGATCCACCCCGGTTCCCGTCATCGTCTGGAAGGTCGGTTTCATAAATGAGTGAAGTGAAGGTTTTACGCGCTGAGGGCTACCCGCGCATGCCGTGGAAAAACGGCGGCGGCAGCACCGAGGAAATCACCCGTGACGCCGGCGCCGGCCTCGACGGTTTTGGCTGGCGTCTGTCGATTGCCGACATCGCCGAATCCGGCGGTTTTTCGACCTTCGCCGGTTACCAGCGGGTGATCACGGTGTTGCAGGGCGACGGCATGACCCTGTGTGTCGACGGCGACGATACCCGGCCACTGTTACCCCTCGACCCGTTTGCCTTCAGCGGCGAAAGCCAGGTGTCCTGCACCTTGCTCGGCGGCGCGATCCGCGATTTCAACCTGATCTACTCGCCCCAGCGTTACCGTGCGCGCCTGCAATGGCTGGACGGCGACCAGCGGTTTTTCAGTTCGGCGAGCACCGTGCTGGTCTTCAGCGTCAGCGAACTGCTGGAGGTCACGGTCGGTGACAGTGCATCGCAACTCGGCCGCCATGACTGTCTGCAACTGGACGGTAACACCGGGCTGACCGAGATCGCCGTCAATGCCGGCTGCTGCGTGATCGAACTGTCCCCGCACTGATTCCTTCACACGCTCTGCGTGGGAAACGATCAAAAACCGCTGCTTTGAAAGCAGCGGTTTTTTTTCGTCCCGACGTTCCCGAAATGCGCACCAACTTGTTACCGAACGCCCCAGCGTGGCGCAAAACCGCGCTTCCGTAACAACCTCTCGCCACCCTCAATTCACCCCACGGAAAATTTCATGAACGCCAGAGCCCTTGATTCAGGCGCTCTGCAGCCCTGTTCGGAATTTTTATTGAACAGCCCTCCAACAAGTTGGCCGCTTGATTGCATATGCTTGTATGTACAAGTAAAGACGTATGCGTATGAGTCGAACGAGACTCTCCGCAGCGTCCACTGATTCGCTTGTCGCGCACTGAGGCGCACAGGCTGCTTGCCCACTGCCAGGGTTGGTTTGAATTGATCGCTGAGGAGTCTTTTTCGTGACTGACAACAACCGCACTAAATTCCGTGACGTCGAAATCCGCGCCGCCCGCGGCAACAAGCTGACCGCCAAGAGCTGGCTGACCGAAGCGCCGCTGCGCATGCTGATGAACAACCTCGACCCGGAAGTCGCCGAGAACCCGAAAGAGCTGGTGGTCTATGGTGGCATCGGCCGCGCGGCGCGTAACTGGGAGTGCTACGACAAGATCGTCGAGAGCCTGACCAACCTCAACGAAGACGAAACCCTGCTGGTGCAATCGGGCAAGCCGGTCGGCGTGTTCAAGACCCACAGCAACGCCCCGCGCGTACTGATCGCCAACTCCAACCTGGTGCCGCACTGGGCGACCTGGGAACACTTCAACGAACTCGACGCCAAAGGCCTGGCCATGTACGGCCAGATGACCGCCGGCAGCTGGATCTACATCGGCAGCCAGGGCATCGTCCAGGGCACCTACGAAACCTTCGTTGAAGCCGGTCGCCAGCACTACAACGACAACCTCACCGGCAAATGGGTACTGACCGCCGGCCTCGGCGGCATGGGCGGCGCCCAGCCACTGGCCGCGACCCTCGCCGGTGCCTGCTCGCTGAACATCGAATGCCAGCAGATCAGCATCGATTTCCGCCTCAAGACCCGCTACGTCGACGAGCAGGCCAAGGACCTTGACGACGCGCTGGCCCGCATCGCCAAATACACCTCCGAAGGCAAGGCGGTTTCCATCGCCCTGTGCGGCAACGCCGCTGAAATCCTCCCGGAGCTGGTCAAGCGCGGCGTGCGCCCGGACATGGTCACCGACCAGACCAGCGCCCATGACCCGCTCAACGGTTATCTGCCGGCCGGCTGGACCTGGGACGAATACCGCGCCCGCGCCAAGACCGAGCCAGCCGCTGTGGTCAAGGCCGCCAAGCAATCGATGGCCGTGCACGTCAAAGCCATGCTCGACTTCCAGAAGATGGGCGTGCCGACCTTCGACTACGGCAACAACATCCGTCAGATGGCTCAGGAAGAAGGCGTCGAAAACGCATTCGATTTCCCGGGCTTCGTACCGGCCTACATCCGTCCGCTGTTCTGCCGTGGCATCGGCCCGTTCCGCTGGGCTGCACTGTCGGGTGATCCGCAGGACATCTACAAGACCGACGCCAAAGTCAAAGAACTGATCCCGGACGACGCCCACCTGCACAACTGGCTGGACATGGCCCGCGAGCGCATCAGCTTCCAGGGTCTGCCGGCGCGTATCTGCTGGGTCGGCCTGGGCCTGCGCGCCAAGCTCGGTCTGGCGTTCAACGAAATGGTCCGCAGCGGCGAGCTGTCGGCTCCGATCGTGATCGGTCGCGACCACCTCGACTCCGGCTCCGTATCCAGCCCGAACCGTGAAACCGAATCCATGCAGGACGGCTCCGACGCAGTCTCCGACTGGCCGCTGCTGAATGCCCTGCTGAACACCGCGAGCGGTGCGACCTGGGTGTCTCTGCACCACGGCGGCGGCGTCGGCATGGGCTTCTCCCAGCACTCGGGCATGGTGATTGTCTGCGACGGTACCGACGAAGCGGCCGAGCGTATCGCTCGCGTGCTGCACAACGACCCGGGCACCGGTGTCATGCGTCACGCCGATGCCGGTTACCAGATCGCCATCGACTGCGCCAAGGAACAAGGGCTGAACCTGCCGATGATCACCGGCAAGTGAACATCTGCGGGAGCGGGCACCCTCGCTCCCGCAGGGCCACAACAATAACCAGAACAATCCACAGAGGTTGAATCATGGCGGGCAACACCGATCGTGCAGGCAGTAAACCGTTGATCGAAAGGCGTTCGATCGACTACATCCCGGAAGCGGAAAGACACGGTCGTCTGTTCAGTCAGTTCACCCTGTGGATGGGTGCCAACCTGCAAATCACCGCGATTGTCACCGGGGCCCTGGCCGTGGTGCTGGGCGGCGATGTGTTCTGGTCGTTGATCGGTCTGCTGATCGGTCAACTGCTGGGCGGCGGGGTGATGGCGTTGCATGCGGCGCAAGGGCCGAAGCTTGGCCTGCCGCAGATGATTTCCAGCCGGGTGCAGTTCGGCGTCTACGGGGCGGCGATTCCGATCGTGCTGGTGTGCCTGATGTATCTGGGCTTCACCGCCACCGGAACGGTGCTGTCCGGTCAGGCGCTGGGCCAGTTGTTCGGGGTCAGCGACACCGTCGGCATCCTGCTTTTCGCCAGCGTCATCGTGGTGGTCACGGTGCTCGGCTATCGGGTGATCCACTGGATCGGCCGCATCGCCAGTGTCATTGGTGTGATCGCTTTCGTGTACCTGTTCAGCCGTCTGATGAGTCAGGTGGACGTCGGTGCACTTCTGCAAATCCGCCATTTCAGCTGGAGCAGTTTCCTGCTGGCGGTGTCGCTTGCGGCCTCTTGGCAGATCGCTTTCGGCCCGTACGTGGCGGACTACTCGCGTTACCTGCCGAGCAAGGTGTCTTCGGTGAAAACCTTCTTCGCCGCCGGTGCCGGTTCGGTGATCGGTGCGCAGGTGGCGATGATCCTCGGTGTGTTCGCGGCCGCTTCGGCCAACGGGCAATTCGCCGGTCATGAAGTCGCTTACATCGTCGGTCTGGGCGGAACCGGTGCCACCGCCGCGCTGCTGTATTTCAGCATCGCGTTCGGCAAGGTCACCATCTCTACCCTGAACTCCTACGGCAGCTTCATGTGCATCGCGACCATCATCAGCGGCTTCCGTGGCCACCTGACGGTCACCCGCATGCAGCGTCTGGTGTTCGTGCTGGGGATCGTCGGCGCGGCGACCCTGATCGCGCTGCTCGGCCAGCACTCGTTCCTCGGTGCGTTCAAGTCCTTCATCCTGTTCCTGCTGGCGTTCTTCACGCCGTGGAGCGCGATCAACCTGGTGGACTACTACTGCATCACTCGCGAGCGCTATGACGTACCAGCGCTGGCGGATCCGAACGGTCGCTACGGCCGCTGGAACCTCCTCGGTATCAGCGTTTATGTGTTCGGGGTGCTGGTGCAACTGCCGTTCATCTCCACCAAGTTCTATACCGGTCCATTGGTAGCGGCCCTGGGGGATGTGGATATTTCCTGGATCATCGGTCTCGTGCTGCCCGCAGCGCTGTACTACGTCTGCGCGAAAAAATGGCACGGCACCGTACCCGATCGACTGATTCTGCCCGTCGAGCAGGACAGCGTTGTACAACCTAAAACAAGCGGGGCCGGTCGCGCTGCGGCGCAGGCCTGATTTGGACGTGGACAGGGCTGGATGCCTCTTGACTGCCGTAAGCCAATTCATGATTAGGAGCGTCACAACAATGAAATCGAACAAGACCCTGCTGACCACCTTGCTTTCCATGGGCCTGCTGGCCAGCGCCGGCGCGACCCAGGCCGCCGGCTGGTGCGAGTCCGGCAAACCGGTGAAATTCGCCGGCCTGAACTGGGAAAGCGGCATGCTGCTGACCGACGTTCTGCAAGTGGTGCTGGAAAAAGGTTACGACTGCAAGACCGACAGCCTGCCGGGCAACTCCATCACCATGGAGAACGCCCTGAGCAGCAACGACATCCAGATCTTCGCCGAAGAATGGGTCGGCCGCAGCGAGGTCTGGAACAAGGCCGAGAAGGCCGGAAAGGTCGTCGGTGTCGGCGCCCCGGTGGTGGGTGCGATCGAAGGCTGGTACGTGCCGCGCTACGTGATCGAAGGCGACGCCAAGCGCAAACTCGAAGCCAAGGCGCCGGACCTGAAAAACATCGCTGATCTGGGCAAATACTCGGCCATCTTCAAGGACGCCGAAGAACCTTCCAAGGGCCGCTTCTACAACTGCCCGGCCGGCTGGACCTGCGAGCTGGACAATAGCGAAATGCTGAAAAGCTACGGTCTGGAAAACAGCTACACCAACTTCCGTCCGGGCACAGGTCCAGCGCTGGATGCGGCTGTGCTGTCGAGCTACAAGCGTGGCGAGCCGATCCTGTTCTACTACTGGTCGCCAACCCCGCTGATGGGCCAGATCGACGCGGTGAAACTGGAAGAGAAACCGGGCGTCGACAAGACCGTGACCATCAAGGTCGGCCTGTCCAAGACCTTCCACGAGCAAGCGCCGGAACTGGTGGCCGTGCTGGAAAAGGTCAACCTGCCGATCGACCTGCTGAACCAGAACCTGGGCCGCATGGCGAAGGAACGTATCGAGTCGCCAAAACTGGCGAAAATCTTCCTCAAGGAACATCCTGAAGTCTGGCACGCGTGGGTGAGTGAAGACGCTGCCAAGAAAATCGACGCGGCGCTGTAGGTCGAATTCCTCCCGGCCAACCGAGAGGCTGGCCGGGGTGTTCGCCGCAATCGCTTGATTGAGTTTCCTGATTGAGAGCCGCTTATGTTTCCCGAAAGCTTTACCTTTTCCATCGCCGACTGGGTCAACGGTTGGGTCGATGCGCTGGTCACCAACTACGGCGATGTGTTCCGCCATATCTCCGACACCCTGCTGTGGGCCATCGTCAATCTTGAAGGCCTGCTGCGCGCCGCGCCGTGGTGGTTGATGCTGGCCATCGTCGGTGTCGTGGCCTGGCACGCAACGCGCAAAGTCGTGACCACCGCCGTGATCGTCGGTCTGTTGTTCCTGGTCGGCGCCGTCGGCCTGTGGGACAAGTTGATGCAGACCCTCGCGCTGATGATGGTGGCGACGGTCATTTCGGTGCTGATCGGCGTACCGCTGGGGATTCTCTCGGCGCGCAGCAATCGCCTGCGTTCGGTGCTGATGCCGCTGCTTGACATCATGCAGACCATGCCGAGCTTCGTGTACCTGATTCCGGTGCTGATGCTGTTCGGCCTGGGCAAGGTGCCGGCGATTTTCGCCACCGTGATCTACGCCGCGCCGCCGCTGATCCGTCTGACCGATCTGGGCATCCGCCAGGTCGACGGCGAAGTGATGGAAGCGATCAACGCCTTCGGCGCCAACCGCTGGCAGCAACTGTTCGGCGTGCAACTGCCGCTGGCCCTGCCGAGCATCATGGCCGGGATCAACCAGACCACCATGATGGCCCTGTCGATGGTGGTGATCGCCTCGATGATCGGCGCCCGTGGCCTGGGTGAAGATGTGCTGGTGGGCATTCAGACCCTCAACGTCGGACGCGGTCTCGAGGCCGGTCTGGCGATCGTGATTCTCGCAGTGGTCATCGACCGCATTACCCAGGCGTATGGTCGGCCACGGCATGAGGTGAGCAAATGAGCAACGCAACCGTGAGCAAGATCGAAGTCAAAAACGTCTTCAAGATTTTCGGCAACCGCGCCAAGGACGCTCTGGCGATGGTCGGCCAGGGCAAGACCAAGGATCAGGTGCTGAACGAAACTGGTTGCGTGGTCGGGGTCAATGATTTGTCCCTGAGCATCGGCACCGGCGAGATCTTCGTGATCATGGGCCTGTCCGGCTCCGGCAAATCGACCCTGGTGCGCCACTTCAACCGCCTGATCGACCCGACCAGCGGCGCGATCCTGGTGGACGGTGTGGACATCCTGCAATACGACATGGACGCCTTGCGCGAATTTCGCCGGCACAAGATCAGCATGGTGTTCCAGAGCTTCGGTCTGCTGCCGCACAAGACCGTGCTCGACAACGTCGCCTATGGCCTGAAAGTGCGCGGCGAGAGCAAGCAACTGTGCGCCGAGCGCGCGCTGCACTGGATCAACACCGTGGGCCTCAAGGGCTACGAAAACAAATACCCGCACCAGCTCTCCGGCGGCATGCGTCAGCGTGTAGGTCTGGCCCGGGCATTGGCAGCGGACACCGACATCATCCTGATGGACGAAGCGTTCAGTGCGCTGGATCCGCTGATCCGCGCCGAGATGCAGGACCAGTTGCTGGAGCTGCAAAAGACCCTGCACAAGACCATCGTCTTCATCACCCACGACCTCGACGAGGCCGTGCGCATCGGCAACCGCATCGCGATCCTCAAGGACGGCCGCCTGATCCAGGTCGGCACGCCGAAAGAGATCCTGCATTCGCCGGCGGACGAGTATGTCGACCGTTTCGTGCAGCGGCGGGCGGCGGTGGTTTAAACAGATTTGTGTTGGCTGGGCCGGCCCCATCGCGAGCAGGCTCGCTCCCACAGTTGGAATGCGGTCTCCTGTGGGAGCGAGCCTGCTCGCGATGAGGTCGGCACATGCAACATAGTTGTTGACTGACAGTCCGCCATCGCGAGCAGGCTCGCTCCCACAGGGGATCTTCCTTGGATGGAAGATCGCTTACAAAACCCGGACGCGCAGCGAACGACCCTTGATCTTGCCGTTGTTCAAACGCTGCAGCGCCTGCATGACCACGGTGCGCTCGACGGCCACATAGGACTGGAAGTCAAAGATCGCGATCTTGCCGACCTGGGCGCCCGGAATGCCGGCCTCACCGGTCAGTGCGCCAAGAATGTCGCCCGGACGTACCTTGTCTTTCCGGCCGCCAGCGATGCACAGCGTGCTCATCGGCGGTTGCAGCGGGGCACCGCCCTGGGACTTGAGGTTGTCCACCTGATCCCAGTTCAGCGGGGTCTTCTGCAGTTGTTCGATGGCTTGCGCGCGGTGCGCTTCGGACGGCGCCACCAGGCTGACCGCGATGCCTTTCTCGCCGGCACGACCGGTACGGCCAACACGGTGAATGTGGATTTCCGAGTCGCGGGCCAGTTCGACGTTGATCACCATGTCCAGTGCATCAATGTCCAGACCACGGGCGGCAACGTCGGTGGCAACCAGTACCGAAGTACTGCGGTTGGCGAACATCGCCAACACCTGATCGCGGTCACGCTGCTCCAGATCGCCGTGCAGGCCGACGGCGGAAATGCCTTTGGAGGTCAGGTGATCGACAGTTTCCTGCACTTGCTGCTTGGTGAAGCAGAACGCCACGGTGGAGGCCGGACGGAAGTGGTGCAGAACCTTGGTCACCGCACTCATGCGCTCTTCCGGAGAAATCTCGTAGAAGCGCTGCTCGATCTGGGTATCGTCGTGGAACGCTTCGGCCTTGACCGTTTGCGGATCGCGCATGAACTTCGACGCCAGTTGCTTGATGCCCACCGGGTAGGTGGCCGAGAACAGCAGGGTCTGACGACGGGCCGGGGTCTGCTCGATGATGTCTTCGATGGCGTCGTAGAAACCCATGTCGAGCATGCGGTCGGCTTCGTCGAGGATCAGCGTGTTGAGGCCGTCGAGGACCAGCGAACCCTTGCGCAGGTGCTGCTGGATGCGGCCCGGGGTGCCGACGATGATGTGCGCGCCGTGCTCCAGCGAGCCGATCTGCGGGCCGAAGGACACGCCGCCGCACAGGGTCAGGACCTTGATGTTGTCTTCGGCACGGGCCAGACGGCGGATTTCCTTGGCGACCTGGTCAGCCAGTTCGCGAGTCGGGCAAATTACCAGCGCCTGGCAACCGAAGTAGCGCGGATTGATCGGGTTCAGCAGGCCGATACCGAACGCGGCAGTCTTGCCGCTGCCGGTCTTGGCCTGGGCGATCAGGTCCATCCCCTTGAGGATCACCGGCAAGCTCTGCGCCTGGATCGGCGTCATCTGGGCATAACCGAGGGAGTCGAGGTTAGCCAGCATGGCGGCGGACAGCGGCAAAGTATTAAAAGCGGTGGCGATGGTGGTCACGGGACTGGCCTGCAAAACAAAATGTCGCGCAGTGTAGCAGCCTCTGGCCACTTTCCTCGAAAGTTCTGGACGAACGCAAAGCCTGTGACGAGGGCCGGTTCCCTCGCCACGCAGACCCCGGTCAATGCTCGATATGTTCTTCCCGGCGTTTGGCGCGCCGTCCGTCCTCTTTCGATAGCTGCGAGAAAATCGTCGCCGCCAGCATCGCCATGATCCCCACGGTCACGAACGTGAGCTGAAATGCGCCCAACACGGTCTCAACGCCGTCGTTGCCGACTTCCGCCGTAAAGCCGCCAAGCAGCGCACCGGCGCACGCCACGCCGAGGCTCAGCGACAACTGCGCCACCACCGACAGCAGGCTGTTGCCGCTGCTGGCGCTGGCGTCGTCGAGGTCGATCAGGGTCACGGTGTTCATCGCGGTGAATTGCAGCGAGTTGATCGCCCCGAGAACCGCCAGCAGGCACAGCAGCAGCCAGTACGGCGTCTGCTCGCTGACCAGCCCCATGCTCGCCAGCATGATTCCCAGAAGCAGGGTATTGCCGGTCAGCACGATGCGATAGCCCAAGCGCTCGATCAGTGGCCGCGCGCCCCACTTGGCAACCATCGCGGCCGCCGCCAGCGGCAGCATGCTCATCCCGGCCTGGGACGGCGAATAACCCAGCGCCACTTGCAGCAGCAACGGCACCAGAAACGGCAGGGCGCCGCTGCCCAGTCGGGCGAACAGGTTGCCGAGGATGCCGACCGCGAAGGTGCGGGTCTTGAACAGCGACGGCGCGAACAGCGGGTTTTCAATGTGCCCGGCGCGCAGCCAGTACGCCGCCAGACATGCCATGCCGCCGAACAGCAACAGCATCACCCGCAGGTGCGGCAGGTGCAGTTCGCCGAGGCCTTCCATGGCGATGGTGATCAGCACCATCGCCGCGCCGAACAGCAGGAAACCGAGGCTATCGAAACGCGTGCGCTCGGTGCCGCGCAGGTCGGGGATGAATTTCCACACCGCGTAGCAACCGATGACGCCGACCGGCAGGTTGATCAGGAAGATCCAGTGCCACGTCAGGTATTCCACCATCCAGCCGCCCATGGTCGGGCCGATCAGCGGGCCGAGCAGGCCGGGAATGGTGATGAAGCCCATGATCCGCACCAGTTCCGAACGCGGGTAGGCGCGCAGCACCACCAGGCGTCCGACCGGCAGCATCAGCGCACCGCCGAGGCCCTGGATCACCCGCGCGCCGATCAGCATGCTCAGGCTGCTCGACAAGGCGCACAGCAGCGAGCCCAGGCTGAACAGCAGGATCGCGCCGAAGAAGATTTTCTTGGTGCCGAAGCGGTCGGCGATCCAGCCTGAGGCGGGAATCAGCAACGCCACGGTAAGCATGTAGGCGATGATCACGCCCTGCATGCGCAGCGGGTCTTCGGCCAGATCCCTGGCCATGGCCGGCAGGGCGGTGTTGAGGATGGTCCCGTCTAGGGACTGCATGAAGAAAGCAATGGCGACGACCCACGGCAACCAGCGGGCGGTGATGGCGTCGAGAGGCGGGCGGTTGGGCATGGAACCTCTTGTGGTGTGGGGCAGTGGATGATCGTTCCCGCGCAAGGCGCGGGAACGATTTGTATCAGAGGGTCAAGGTCAATCGGCTCACCAGCGCCCCCGGCAACAGCGCCGACGAGGTATTGCGCTGGCTGTAGGTGCTCGCCGACAGCAGCAGCTCGCGCTCGGCGGTCAACGCTTCCAGCTGCGAACCCAGCAGGCTGTAGGCGCTGTCGTCGAAACGCATGGTGCTGACCGGCGCCTGAATCTCGCCGTTCTCGACCCAGAAGGTAGCAAACCGGGTCATCCCGGTCAGGCGCGCCGCCGGTTGATCCGAGAAATTCAGGTACCACAGGTTACTGATGTACAGCCCGGTGCCCAGTTGCTTGAGAATCTCCGCTTGAGGCAAATCACCAGCGCCCATGTTCAGCGCGCTCGGCGATTCGCCGCCGCTGGCACCGTTGGCCGTCAGACCGTACTCGGCGGCACTGCGCGAACCCACCAACTGGTCACCTGCTTTGCCTTCGATGATCAGCCGCAGATCGCTGCGCGGGTAACCTTCGCCGGAGAACGCCGGGCTCAGCGATTCGCTGACTTTCTCGTCGAGGGACACCAGCGGGCTGAACGCCTGATCGCCGGCATACAGCTTCTGCAACGGGCTGCTCTTGCTGGCAATCGACTGCGCCGAGAAACCACCCCAGCACAGCATGCCCATGATTTCTTCCAGGGCTGCCGGCGCCAGGTAGGCGCGGTATTGGCCGGGCGGCAGGGTGCGCAGCGGCCGCCCCAGAAATTCGAGTTGCTCGCGGGCCTGCTGGATGCGTCTGGCGAAGTCTTCGCTGTTCCAGTCATGCCCGGCGTAGCTGGCTTTCACCGCTTCGCCGTTCTCGTGGAACAGGCTGAAATCGAAGTTGAAGCTGTTGGCCTGATGCCAGCCGAACGCGCCGGAAGAGCTGGCAAAACCACGGCTGATCGGCCCGGCGGCATAGAAGCCGACCAGATCCAGGCCTTCGGCAGCATTAGCGATTTCCGCCACCACCTGCTCGGTGTCCGGCAGCGGATGTTCCTGCACGTTCTTGCTCTGCCAGCCGTTGTGGTTGAGCAACAGGTACGGATCCTGCGGCAGCAGCGGCAGGGTTTCGCGCAGTTGTTGCAAGCCTTCGGCAAGACGTTGCAGGTCGGTGGCCTGCTCGCCGGACAGGGTGATGTGCAGGTCGGCATGGCGACCGTCGTCGATCAGTTTCAGACCGATACCGGCTTGCTGAACTTGCCCGGCCTGACGCACCTTGGCGTGGTTGAAACGGACGAAGGCCGACGATTCGGCGTCGTAACTCAGGGTGAACTGTTCCGGCTCGCGCACGGCATCGCGCAGCCAGTTGACCAGCACCTTGAACGCCTCGGACGGGTTCTTGGAAATACTCATCAGGTGTCTCCCCCAAACACATCAACATTGCTGAACACGCAGGCCGGCGACGCATGGCCGACGCGGATCACCTGGTTCGGTTCGCCCTTGCCGCAGTTCGGCGTGCCCAGCACCTGGGTGGTGCCGGCGTTGCCGACGGCGCGCAGGCTCTTCCAGAAGTGCGCGGAAATGCCCCGGTAGTTCGGGTTTTTCACCACGCCCTTGAGTTCGCCGTTCTCGATCAACTGGCCCCATTCGCAGCCGAACTGGAATTTGTTGCGCGCATCGTCGATCGACCACGAACGGTTGGTGCTCATCAGGATGCCGTTTTCGATGCCGCCGATCAGCTGATCAAGCGGCTGGTCGCCCGGCTCGATGTTAAGGTTGGCCATGCGATCGATCGGTGGGCGGTTCCAGCCACAGGCGCGGCTGTTGGCGACGCCGTCCAGACCCGCGCGGAACTGCGACAGTGCGCCGCCCAACGGACGGACCAGCAGGCCTTCGTGAATCAAAAACTGCTTGCTGGTCTTGGAACCGTCGTCATCGTGACCGTAACTCGCCAGTTCTTCGGGAATGCCCGGATCGAACGTCACGTTGAGCAGTTTCGAGCCGTATTGCAGGCTGCCGAAATCCGAGGCTTTGACGAAACTGGTGCCGGCGTAATTGCGCTCGTCGCCGAGAATCCGGTCGAGTTCCAGCGGGTGGCCGATGGATTCGTGGATCTGCAGCATCATCTGGTCGGGCATCAGCAGCAAATCGCGCGGGCCTTGCGGGGTGTTCGGCGCGAGCAGCAGTTGCAGCGCCTGATCGGCGACTTGTGGGCCGGCACCGATCAGGCCGCAACGGCTGATCACGTCGGCGCCGCCCTGCTGACCGAAGTTCTCGCGGCCGAGGCTGCGGGTCTGGCTGTCGTTGCCGTCGTAGGCGGTGACGTCCAGGCCCGGATAGACGAAGCGCTGGGCCTGGCGCAATTCAGCGCCGGCGCTGCTCAGGTAGATCTGTTCGACGTAGGTGATGCCGATGCTCACTTCCCAATTCACCAGGCGCTCATCCTTTGGCACCGAGGCGGATTCCGCGCCGAGCAGCTCGAAGCATTCGCTCAGGGACGGAAAGGGTTGTTCGAGATTGGGTGAAAAGTAGTCGGCGCGGTCGCTGGACACCGGCTGCTGGCTCAGATCGAGCAGGGCGTGGGGCTTGATCCGCCGGGCCTGCTGTTCGGCGCGCTCGAGGGCGGCTTGCAGGCCTTGTTGCGACAGGTCATTGGTCGCGGCGTAGGCTTCGACGCCGTTGACGCGCACGGTGAGCATCGCGCCTTCGTCGCGGCTCAGGCTCGGCGGCTCGGCGACGTTCTTGCGCACCGACAGGTACTGGCCGGACTCGCGTACATACCGCAGGGAAAAAAACTCGGCGCCCGTGCGCAAGGCAGCAAAGCGCTGCTTGAGCTGGGGGTGGAAATCGAACATCAGGGGAACCTCCTTGTCATGGGAGCAGCGGCGAAGCGAATTCGGCGGGGAGGGGGTGAAACGATTGGGCGAGGACTAGAGTAGGCCTGCGAGGGGGTAGGATCAAGTGAAGAGGGGGTGTAGGGGGATTTACTGCTTTGAGTAGGCTGATCGTTCCCACATTGCATGGGAACGATCACCGCCCGGTATTACAACTTACTGAGCAACAGCGCTCACATCACGCATCGCCTTGCCTTTCACTGGCGCATCGCCAGCGACGTAGTACGGCGCCTTGCTGCGCGGCAGCGGCTGACGGCCACGGATCTTGTCGGCGATTTTCTCGGCCATCATGATCGTCGGCGCGTTCAGGTTGCCGGTGGTGATGATCGGCATGATCGACGCATCGACCACACGCAGACCCTGCATGCCATGCACGCGGCCTTCGCCATCCACTACGGCCATGTCGTCGGTGCCCATCTTGCACGAGCAGGACGGGTGGAACGCGGTTTCGGCGTGCTCGCGGATGAACTTGTCCAGCTGCTCATCGGTTTGCACTTCGATGCCCGGGCTGATTTCGCGGCCACGGAAGGCGTCCAGTGCAGGCTGTTGCATGATTTCACGGGTCAGGCGGATGCCGTCGCGAAATTCCTGCCAGTCCTGCTCGGTGGCCATGTAGTTGAACAGGATGCTCGGGTGCTGGCGCGGATCCTTGGATTTGACCTGGACGCGACCGCGGCTCGGCGAACGCATGGAACCCATGTGCGCCTGGAAACCGTGCTCTTTCACACCGTTGCTGCCGTTGTAGTTAATCGCCACCGGCAGGAAGTGATACTGGATGTTCGGCCACTCGAATTCCGGACGGGTACGGATGAAACCGCCGGCTTCGAACTGGTTGCTGGCGCCAATGCCGGTGCCGTTGAACAGCCACTCGGCACCGATGGCCGGCTGGTTGTACCAGAGCAGCGACGGGTACAGCGAGACCGGTTGGGTGCAAGCGTATTGCAGGTACAGCTCAAGGTGATCCTGCAGGTTTTCGCCAACGCCTGGCAGATCGTGAACCACTGGGATGTCGAGGCTTTCCAGCAGTTTCGCCGGGCCGACACCGGAGCGTTGCAGCAGTTGCGGCGAAGCGATCGCGCCGGAGCAGACGATGACTTCTTTGCGGGCGCGGGCTTCGACGCGCTCTTCAGCGGCGCCGACCAGGTAACGCACTCCAACGGCACGCTTGCCTTCGAACAGAACCTTGTCGGTCAGGGCGTGAGTAACGATGGTCAGGGTCGAACGCTTCTTGGCCACGTCCAGGTAACCACGGGCGGTGGAAGCACGACGGCCATTCGGCGTCACGGTGCGGTCCATCGGGCCAAAGCCTTCCTGCTGATAGCCGTTCAAGTCTTCGGTGCGCGGGTAACCGGCCTGCACGCCAGCTTCAACCATGGCGTGGAACAGCGGGTTGTTGCCCGCTTTCGGCGTGGTCACGCTGACCGGGCCGTCGCCACCGTGGTAGTCGTTCGGGCCGATGTCGCGGGTTTCCGCTTTTCGGAAATACGGCAGGCAGTCGAGGTAGGACCAGTCTTCCAGGCCTGGCAGTTTGGCCCAGCCGTCGTAGTCCATTGCGTTGCCGCGGATGTAGCACATGCCGTTGATCAGCGAGGAACCGCCGAGGCCCTTGCCGCGACCGCATTCCATCCGGCGACCGTCCATGTGTGGCTCCGGATCGGTTTCGTACGCCCAGTTGTAGCGACGACCTTGCAGCGGGAATGCCAGAGCGGCCGGCATTTGCGTACGGAAGTCGAAACGATAGTCCGGGCCGCCGGCTTCAAGCAGCAGGACGGTGACGCCTTCGTCTTCAGTCAGACGGGTCGCCAGGGTGTTACCGGCAGAGCCGGCACCGACGATGATGTAATCGAATTCTTGGGACATTGAATGCACCCTCTTTGAAGTTGGTCAGGTCAGACAGCCAGCGCTTCCCTAGTGGGAACGGGCTTGCCCGCGAAGGCGGCTTCGCGGGCAGCACACAATGGCGGGTCTTAGAACACCGAGACGTAATCGCCCAGCTCGACCTGCACCGATTTGATGCGAGTGAAGTTGTTCAGCGAGCTGATGCCGTTCTCACGGCCGACGCCCGACTGCTTGTAGCCGCCAACCGGCATTTTTGCGTCGGACTCGCCCCAGGCGTTGATCCAGCAGATACCGGCTTCCAGTTGATGAATCACGCGGTGCGCGCGGTTCAGGTCGCGGGTGACGATGCCGGCGGCCAGGCCGAAGTCGGTGTCGTTGGCGCGACGGATCACTTCTTCTTCGGTTTCGTAGCTCAGGATCGCCATCACCGGGCCGAAGATTTCTTCACGGACGATAGTCATGTCGTCGGTGCAGTCGGTGAACACGGTTGGAGCCACGAACGCGCCTTTGGCGAATTCGCCGTCGGTCAGACGCTCGCCACCGCACAGAACGCGGGCGCCTTCTTCTTTACCCTTGGCGATGTAGCCCAGCACGCTTTCCATGTGCGGGAAGCTGACCAGCGGGCCGAAGTTGGTGTTCTCGTCTTCCGGATTGCCAACACGGATGCGCGCAACGCGCTCGACGATCTTGGCTTCGAAAGCGGCTTTCAGGTGGCTCGGCACGAACACGCGAGTGCCGTTGGTGCAGACCTGACCGGAGCTGTAGAAGTTGGCCATCATGGCGGTGTCGGCGGCGCGATCAAGATCGGCGTCGTCGCAGATGATCAGCGGGGACTTGCCGCCCAGTTCCATGGTCACGTCTTTGAGCGACGAAGCCGAAGCGCTGGCCATGACCTTCTTGCCGGTGTCGGTGCCGCCGGTGAAGGAGATCTTCTCGATGCGCGGGTGCTCGGTCAGCCAGGTGCCGACTTCACGGCCGCTGCCGGTCAGTACGTTGAACACGCCGTTCGGAACGCCGGCTTCGGTGTAGATCTCAGCCAGTTTCAGGGTGGTCAGCGATGTGACTTCGCTTGGCTTGAAGATCATCGCGTTACCGGCCGCCAGGGCTGGCGCGGATTTCCACAGGGCGATCTGGATCGGGTAGTTCCACGCGCCGATACCAGCGACAACGCCCAGCGGCTCGCGACGGGTGTAAACGAAGGAAGTGTCACGCAGCGGGATCTGCTCGCCTTCGATGGCGGGTACCAGGCCTGCGTAGTATTCCAGCACGTCGGCGCCGGTGACGATGTCGACGTACTTGGTTTCGGAGAAGGCTTTACCGGTGTCCAGGGTTTCCAGGGCAGCCAGTTCATCGTTGCGCTCGCGCAGGATGTCGACGGCGCGACGCAGGATGCGCGAACGCTCCATGGCGGTCATCGCGGCCCAGATTTTCTGGCCCTTTTCGGCGCTGACCACAGCACGCTCGACGTCTTCCTTGGTCGCACGTTGCACATGTGCGAGGACTTCACCGTTAGCCGGGTTGATGGCTTCGAAGGTGGCATCGCTGCCGGCGTCGGAGTACGCGCCATCGATGTAGAGTTTTTGCAGTTCGAAACGGGCCATAGTGTCCTCGCAAGTGCATTAGTGGTTGGCGTTGGTCACCGGGTGAGCCATGTAGCTGTGGCATCGCTGGTCGGTGACAGTTCAGGGGCCGAGCGTTTTTTCTGTGCTCTAGCTCACCTGCTTGGCCAATTGGAAATCCATGTATTCGTAAGCGATCTGTTGCGCCTGCGCAGTGTCGAAAGCGTCTCCCGACAGCGCGCCGCGTAACCACAAGCCGTCGATCAGAGCTGCCAGTCCACGGGCGGCGGTGCGCGCATCTTCGAGCGGCAACACACGGCGGAACTCGCAGCACAGGTTGGAATACAGACGGTGATCGTTGATCCGCTGCAACCTGTGCAAAGACGGCTGGTGCATGCTGGTGGCCCAGAAGGCCAGCCAGGTTTTCATTGCCGGGCCATTGACCTGGCTGGCGTCGAAGTTGCCTTCGATGATCACCTGCAGATGCGCCCGGGGGCTGCTGTCTGCCAGCGCCTGACGGCGCGCGGTGACGTTCTCGCTGAGGACGCTCATCAGATACCGCATCGTGGCGGCAATCAGGCCGTTCTTGTCCTGAAAATAGTGACTGATGATGCCATTCGAGACACCGGCCAAACGGGCGATCAGCGCAATGCTGGCGTCCCCCATTCCGACCTGATCAACCGCCTGCAAAGTGGCTTCGATCAGTTGTTGGCGGCGGATGGGTTGCATACCGACCTTGGGCATCTTGCACATCTCCTTAGGCCTTCCGACGGACGACAAACGCCGATCGGATTGAGGGCCAGTCTATTTTGTTTTGATTGAACGTTCAATCAACAAAGAATAAGATCTGCGACAAATCGTCGCTGCCTACAGATTTTTCCTACGTGTAAGTGGCGATAAAACCGACATCCGAAAATGCTCGAAACCTGCGCGGGGCAAGGCGCGGTTCGACGTTCGATGGACGTGTTGAATGGGCAAGACGCTCAAGGCCAGGTTTCGGATGAACGTCCAAGCCTCGGCCACGACGGCGATTCGCGGTGCCAACTCTGCAGGTTCGGGCTTTTTTCGGGGTGTCTTTATATCACCCGCCGGTCGGCTGCCAACTAACCGATTGGTCGGGTTCCGTGTTGCCTTGTGTTCTTCTCTCGCACTGCCTGGAGCATTTGTGCCATGAGTTCTGCCTCGCTAATAAAGACCCCGCCCGAGAAGGTGACGGTCAACGGTTGGGTGTTCTACACCTCTACCGCGCTGATTCTGTTGTTGACCGCCATTCTGATCATCGCCCCGCAAGAGGCCGGCAGAATGCTGGGAGTGGCTCAGGCCTGGTTGTCCCGCAGCTTCGGCTGGTACTACATGGTGGTGATCGCCGCTTACCTGGTGTTTGTGGTGGGCTTGGCGTTTTCCTCGTACGGCAAACTCAAACTGGGTAGCAAGGACGACACCCCGGATTTCAGCTACGGCGCCTGGGCCGGGATGCTGTTCTCGTCGGGTATCGGTATTTCGCTGCTGTACTTTGGCGCCTCCGAGCCACTGGATCACTACTTCAATCCGCCGGAAGGCGCGTCGGCCACCAACATGGCGGCACGTCAGGCTGTTCAGCTGACTTTCCTGCACTGGGGCCTGCACGGCTGGGCGATCTACGCACTGGTCGGTCTGGCCGTGGCCTATTTCGCTTACCGTCATAACCAGCCGCTGGCCCTGCGTTCGGCGCTGTACCCGCTGGTGGGCGAGCGTTGGGTCAAGGGCGCTGCCGGTCATGCGGTGGACGGCTTCGGCATGTTCGTGACCCTGCTGGGTCTGGTGACCAACCTGGGGATCGGCTCGCTGCAAGTGTCCTCGGGCCTGGAAAACCTGTTCGGCATGGAACACAGCAACACCAACCTGCTGATCGTGATCATCGTGATGAGCACAGTGGCGACCATCGCTGCCGTGTCCGGCGTGGAAAACGGTATCCGTCGTCTGTCCAACCTCAACATCATCCTGTTCAGCGGCCTGCTGATTTTCGTCCTGCTGTTCGGCCCGACCCTGCATTTGCTCAACGGCTTCGTGCAGAACATCGGCGACTACCTCAACGGCGTGGTGCTGAAGACTTTCGACCTGTACGTCTATGAAGGCGACAGCGAGAAGTCCGACCGCTGGCTGGGCCTGTGGACGCTGTTCTACTGGGCCTGGTGGATTTCTTGGGCCCCATTCGTCGGCATGTTCATCGCGCGGATTTCCCGTGGTCGTACCGTGCGTGAACTGGTGGCTGGCGTGCTGCTGATTCCGCTGGGTTTCACCCTGGCGTGGCTGTCGATCTTCGGTAACTCGGCGCTGGATCTGGTGATGAACCAGGGCGCGGTGGAACTCGGCAAGACGGCGCTGGAACAGCCGTCGATGGCGATCTATCAGTTGCTGGAACACTACCCGGCGTCGAAAGTCGTGATCGGTGTTTCGATCTTCGTTGGTTTCGTGCTGTTCCTGACCCCGGCCGACTCCGGCGCGGTGATGATGGCGAACCTGTCCTGCAAGGGCGGCAACGTCGACGAAGACGCCCCGCACTGGCTGCGGATCTTCTGGTCGGTCGTGATCACGCTGGTGACCATCGGCCTGCTGTTCGCCGGTAACTTCGAAGCCATGCAGACCATGGTGGTGCTGGCCGGTCTGCCGTTCTCGGTGGTGCTGGTGTGCTTCATGTTCGGCCTGCACAAGGCGATGCGCCAGGACATGCAGATCGAACAGGAACAGGCGCAACTGGCTGAACGCGGTCGTCGTGGTTTCAGCGAGCGCCTGACCCAGCTGGATCTGCAACCGAGCCAGTCGGTGGTTCAGCGCTTCATGGACAAACACGTCAGCCCGGCACTGGAAGATGCCGCTGCGCAAATGCGTGCACAGGGTCTGGAAGTGCAGACGCTGCTGGGCAAATCCAAGCGCTGCATGGGCGTGCGGGTCGAGATGGAAGAGGGCAACCCTTTTGTCTACGAAGTGAGCCTGGACGGCTACCTGGCGACCCCGAGCGAGTCGGTTCAGTCCGATGAAGCGCGCCAGCGTTTCTATCGCGCCGAGGTGTACCTGCACAACGGCAGCCAGGACTACGACCTGATGGGCTTCACACAGGATCAGATCACACGCGATGTGCTCGATCAGTTTGAAAGCCATCGGCAGCTCCTTGGCCGGGTCTATAGCTGAGTTGTGAAGTGATCAATCCCACGCGATGCGTGGGAATGATGAAAACAAAAACGCCGCGATCCTCTCGCGGCGTTTTTGTGTCTGCTCTCTTTACCCTAGGTTCTTCCCGAGCAACGCGTGATACAGCTCGCTGTCCCCAAGAATCCCCACCACATGGTTGTTGTCGTGCAGCACCAGTTTGTTGCCGGTCTGGTATCGGATCTGCAACGCGTCGCGCATGCCGATGTTCGAGTCCACCAGCGTCGGTTTGCGCTCCAGCCCTTCCACGGCTTGCCCCGGTGCCCAGTTCTGCAGGTTCAGCACCGAACCGTTCTGCCGCGCACCCTTGATGGTGTTGCCTTCGGCCAGGTCCAGCCACGAATCGCCGCCCGGATCCAGACATACCGAACCGTTGATGCGTTTGCAGTTGTCCAGGGTGCGCATCAGGCTGCGACCGCACAGCACGTTCAGCGGGTTGGTGTGGGCGACGAAGGTGCGCACGTAATCGTCCGCAGGATTGAGCACGATCTCTTCCGGCACGCTGTACTGGATGATCCGGCCGTCTTTCATGATCGCGATGCGGCTGCCGAGTTTCAGCGCCTCGTCGAGGTCGTGGCTCACGAACACGATGGTCTTGCTCAGCTTGCGTTGCAGTTCCAGCAGTTCATCCTGCAGGCCCTGACGGATCAGCGGGTCGAGGGCCGAGAACGGTTCGTCCATCAGCAGAATGTCGGCGTCCATCGCCAGCGCGCGGGCCAGGCCGACACGCTGCTGCATGCCGCCGGACAGCTCGTCGGGCTTCTTGTTGCGCCATTGGGTCAGGCCCACCAGTTCGAGTTTGTCATCGACCAGTTTGCGCCGTTCCTTCTCCGGACGACCCTGCATTTCCAGACCGAAACTGATGTTCTCGCGCACCGTCAGCCAGGGCATCAGGGCGAACTTCTGGAACACCATGGCGATGCGTTTGGTGCGCATCATTTTCAGCTCGGCCGGGGAGCAGGAGGCGATGTCGATCTGCTTGCCTTCATGTTCGACGAACAGCTTGCCGCGGCTCACGGTGTTGAGGCCGTTGATGCAGCGCAGCAGGCTCGACTTGCCGGAGCCGGAGAGGCCCATCAGCACGCAGATCTCGCCTTTGTTGATGTCCAGGCTGGCCTTTTCAACGCCGACGATCTGCCCGGTCTTTTTCAGGATTTCACTGCGGGTCAGGCCTTGATCGAGAAGTTTCAGTGCTTCGCGCGGATCCTTGGTGAAGATCACGTCAACGTTATCGAAGCGAATTATGCTCATGCGTCACCCCCTGCTTTGGCGTCGGGTTGTTTGCAGATACGGTCGAGCATGATCGCCAGCAGTACGATCGCCAGGCCCGCTTCGAAGCCCAGGGCGATATCAGCAGTGTTCAGTGCGTTGACCACCGGTTTGCCGAGTCCGTCGGCGCCCACCAGTGCCGCGATCACCACCATCGACAGCGACAGCATGATGCACTGGGTGATGCCGGCCGCGATGCTCGGCATGGCGTGAGGCAGTTCGATCCGTGAAAGCAGTTGGCGACGCGAGCAGCCGAAGGCCTTGCCGGCGTCCATCAGTTCTTGCGGGACATCGCGGATGCCCAGGTAGGTCAGGCGGATCGGCGCGGCGATGGCGAACACCACCGTCGAGATCAGGCCCGGCACCACGCCCAGCCCGAAGAGGGTCAGGGTAGGAATGAGGTAAACGAAGGTCGGTACGGTCTGCATCAGATCGAGTACCGGCCTCATCAAAGTGTAGAACATCGGTTTGTGCGCGGCGACGATGCCCAGCGGCACGCCGATGACCACGCAGACCAGGGTCGCGAACATGACCTGGGCGAGGGTTTCCATGGTTTCCTGCCAGTACCCCAGGTTGAGGATCAGCAGGAAGGAAGCGACCACGAACGCGGTCAGGCCCCATTTGCGTTGAATGAAGTGGGCCAGCAGGGCGATGAGGCCGATCAGCACCAGCGGGTTGAACCAGGTCAGCGCAAACGTCACGCCGTGGATCATCGTTTCCAGTGTCACGGCGATTGCGTCGAAGGTGTTGGCGCCGTGTTGCGTCAACCATTCAACGAAGCCCGCGATGTACTGGCCTAAAGGGATTTTCTGATCAATCAGCATGGTAGTGAACGTCCGCATGCAAGGAAATAAACAGCCCGGACGGGACTAGCCCGCCCGGCATAAGCGATTACTGGGCAATCTTGGCTTTCACGGCCTCCAGGCCAGGTTTACCGTCAATGGTGGTCACGCCAGCGAGCCAGGTATCGAGCACCTGTGGATTCTTTTTCAGCCAGGCCTTGGCGGCCGCGTCAGGCTTCATCTTGTCGTCCAGGATGTTGCCCATCAGTTCGCTTTCCATGTCGACGGTGAACTCCAGGTTTTTCAGCAGCTGGCCAACGTTGCTGCATTCCTCGGCGTAGCCCTTGCGGGTGTTGGTCGCCACGGTGGCGGCGCCGAAATCCGGGCCGAAGAAGTCATCGCCGCCGGTCAGGTACTGAATCTTGAAGCGCTTGTTCATCGGGTGCGGCGCCCAGCCGAGGAACACCACGGCGGTGTCGCGTTTCTGCGCGCGGTCGACCTGTGACAGCATGCCCGCTTCGCTGGACTCGACGACCTTGAAACCGGCGTCTTTCAGGCCAAAGGCGTTCTTGTCGATCATGCTCTGGATCAGGCGGTTACCGTCGTTGCCCGGTTCGATCCCGTAGATCTTGCCGTCGAGTTCTTTCTTGAATTTGGCGATGTCGGCGAAGTCGTGCAGACCCTTGTCATACAAGGCCTGCGGAACGGCGAGGGTGTACTTGGCGCCCTTGAGGTTGGTGCGCACGGTTTCCACGGTGCCGGCGTCGCGGTAGGCCTTGATGTCGTTTTCCATGGTCGGCATCCAGTTGCCAAGGAACACGTCCATGTTCTTGCCGTCGGCCAGCGACTTATAGGTCACGGGTACGGAAATCATGGTGGTCTTGGTCTTGTAGCCGAGGGCGTTGAGCACAACGCTGGTGGTGGCGGTGGTTGCGGTGATGTCGGTCCAGCCGACATCGGAGAAGTTCACGGTACTGCACTGCGCCGGTTCTGCGGCTTGAGCCAGTAACGGCAGACTCAGCATGGCGGCCAACAACAACGACGGGGAACCTTTCATGAATGGACTCCTTGGTGTTTTTTTTGGCAGTGTTCCGATTGGACCACCGCACTTATGGGTTGCGGTTGGATGGCGTTCTGGAGACAGCTCTACCGCAGCGCCTTGCAATCGAGTCGATACGATCATGTACCAGTGAAAATCTGACGCCTACAGGGTGCGTCGTATCCAGTACAGGGATGGTCGCATCCAGTGTCAGTGACGTCGTTTACAGCTTTTTTCTGCCCTGTCTGGCCATCTGAACCGCATAAAAACGGCGAAAACACGGGCTGAAACCGGCACGGCGTTGGTGGGCATGAGTGCGTCGGTGTCAGACGCCGAACGACCCGGGAAAAGCCCGATGATGCGGGCATTCCGGCGGATCGCAGCTTGAGCGTAGCAGCTCCGCCAGCGGGCGCTTCACGCCCCGGACCGGCACTCTCAGGAGCTCTGCAGCAATGGCTATCAGCGTTTTCGACCTGTTCAAAATCGGCATTGGCCCGTCCAGTTCCCACACCGTCGGGCCCATGCGCGCCGCCGCCCTGTTCGTCGAGTCGTTGCGCGACAAACATCTACTGGAGCAGGTGCGTCGCATCGAGGTGCAGCTGTTCGGCTCGCTGTCGGCCACCGGTGTCGGTCACGGCAGCGACAACGCGGTGATCATGGGCCTGATGGGCGAGTGGCCGGACGCGATCGACCCGTCGCAGATCGGCCCGCGGATCCAGGCCCTGCGCGAAACCCACACGCTGTTGCTCGACGGTCGTTTGTCGGTGCCCTTTATATGGGGCCGCGACATGCGCCTGATCGACGAAAACCTGCCGTTTCACCCTAACGCCATGACCCTGGTTGCCGAAGGCGATCGCGGCGAGCTGCATCGCGACACCTACTATTCGGTCGGCGGCGGTTTTGTGGTGGACGAGGCGCAGGCTTCCAGTGGTGTGGTGGATCTGGATCGCACCGAGTTGCCTTACGATTTTTCCAGCGCGGTGGAGTTGCTGGAGCTGTGCAAGACCCACAACCTGCGCGTGGCCGAATTGATGATGGCCAACGAAAAGGTCTGGCGCAGCGAAGAGGAAATCCGCGCCGGCCTGATGAAGCTCTGGCGGGCGATGCAGGATTGCGTCGAGCAGGGCCTCAAGCACGAAGGCATCCTGCCCGGCGGTCTCAACGTGCGCCGCCGCGCGGCGAAGTTGCACCGCAGCCTTCAGGAGTTGAACAAGCCCAACGTGATCGGCTCGACCCTCAGCGCGATGGAGTGGGTCAACCTGTTCGCCCTCGCGGTGAACGAGGAAAACGCCGCCGGCGGACGCATGGTCACGGCGCCCACCAACGGCGCGGCGGGGATCATTCCGGCGGTGCTGCACTACTTCATGAAATTCAGCGAGGCGGTGACTGACGCCAACGTGGTCGACTATTTCCTCGGGGCGGCGGCGGTGGGGATTCTGTGCAAGAAGAACGCTTCGATCTCCGGCGCCGAAGTCGGCTGTCAGGGTGAGGTCGGTTCGGCCTGTGCGATGGCGGCGGCAGGGTTGGCGGAAATCCTCGGCGCAAGCCCGGAGCAATTGTGCAACGCGGCGGAAATCGGCCTGGAACACAACCTCGGCCTGACCTGCGATCCGGTGGGTGGTCTGGTGCAAGTGCCGTGCATCGAGCGCAATGCGATTGCGGCGGTGAAGGCGATCAACGCGGCGCAGATGGCCTTGCGCGGGGACGGTCAGCACTTTATTTCGCTGGATCGGGTGATCCGCACCATGCGCGATACCGGCGCCGACATGCATGACAAATATAAAGAGACATCGCGGGGCGGGTTGGCGGTCAGCGCGGTGGAATGCTGATTCCTCAGATAACGTCGGACCAGTCAAAACTGCGCACCAAGTGAGCATGGGCAATAAAACGCGCCACCTTTTGGCGCGTCGTTATCAGATAAGAGCCTTTCCCACCTCCAGCGCCTGATTCGCAGGCGCTACCGTCCGTCACCCGTGCCTGCGGTGACACTGTAGGACAATCGCGCACAGGCCAGTTCCCACAAGTGCTACCGATTTGCTCACACGCTCCGGAGCAGGGCTTTCGCGGCCGCTGATGGCACTTCGAATTACCCTCCGGCGGAGCGCTTGTATAGACGCGTCGCGACGTCGTTTTCAGGAGTTATTGAACAGCCATTCAATTTTAGGCATGGCAATTGCTCTGTCATAACAAAGCCCGTCTCACGCAAGAGAACGATGGCAATAACAAGAGCCTCCGCCTGAGGCCATCACCCGCTTTGTGTGAGGAGATACCGCGATGACGTCGTTCAACTCCGGGGCTCAACCCCAGAACCGTGCGCCTCAATCCATCGGCTTTCTGCTGCTGGACAATTTCACGCTGATTTCCCTGGCTTCCGCAGTCGAACCCCTGCGCATGGCCAACCAGTTGTCCGGTCGCGAGCTGTATCGCTGGACCACCCTCACCGTTGATGGCGGCCAGGTCTGGGCCAGTGACGGTCTGCAGATCACCCCCGACGCCTCCATGCACAAAGCCCCGGCCCTCGACACCGTCATCGTGTGCGGCGGGATCGGCATTCAGCGCACTGTTACCCGTGAACACGTCTCGTGGCTGCAAAGCCAGGCGCGTCAGTCACGCCGCCTCGGTGCCGTGTGCACCGGCAGTTGGGCCCTGGCCTGCGCCGGCCTGCTCGACGGCTTCGATTGCAGCGTGCACTGGGAATGTCTGGCGGCGATGCAGGAAGCTTTCCCGCGTGTTGCGATGAGCACCCGCCTGTTTACCCTCGACCGTAACCGTTTCACCAGCTCCGGCGGCACCGCGCCGCTGGACATGATGCTGCACCTGATCAGCCGCGATCACGGCCGTGAACTGTCCGCCGCGATCTCGGAAATGTTCGTCTACGAACGCATCCGCAACGAGCAGGATCACCAGCGTGTCCCGCTCAAGCACATGCTCGGCACCAACCAGCCGAAACTGCAGGAAATCGTTGCGCTGATGGAAGCCAACCTGGAAGAGCCGATCGACCTCGACGAACTGGCGGTGTACGTCGCCGTGTCCCGTCGCCAGCTCGAGCGCCTGTTCCAGAAATACCTGCACTGCTCGCCGTCGCGCTACTACCTCAAGCTGCGCCTGATCCGTGCGCGGCAACTGCTCAAGCAGACGCCGATGTCGATCATCGAAGTGGCGTCGGTCTGCGGCTTCGTGTCGACACCGCACTTCTCCAAGTGCTACCGCGAATACTTCGGCATTCCGCCGCGTGACGAGCGCGTCGGCTCCAACACCACCCAGCAGGTGGCGATGATGCCGCTGCCGCAGGCCATCGTGATGTCGCCGCTGTCCGGGCCGATGTCGGCGCTGAGCCAGGCACGCAACGAGTCGACCTTCGCCAGCGTGCGCCTCTAAAACGAAAGATCGCAGCCTGCGACAGCGCCTTCAGGAAAGGCACTGTCGCAGGCTGCGATCTTTTTTTGTCAGGTTTCAGGCGCGGGTTTGCTGATACTGCGCCAGGGCCGGCAGCAACTGCTTGTCGATGGCTTCGCGCACGGTCGGCTGAATGCTCGCGCTGCTGGTGTACATTTGCTTGACCATGGTGCGCAGCGTGTTGGCCCGCACATCATCCAGACCCCGCACCGCGCACTCGCAGGCCTGCTGGGCGGTGGAGCCCGACGGTACTTCGAATCCCAACGACTTGAGCTGGCCCAACAGGTCTTCCTGATCGATCAAATCGGCATACATCATGACGCGAATCCTTCTTCGG
The DNA here is from genome assembly GCF_016735645.1 of Pseudomonas sp. B7. Lineage (NCBI taxonomy): Bacteria > Pseudomonadati > Pseudomonadota > Gammaproteobacteria > Pseudomonadales > Pseudomonadaceae > Pseudomonas > Pseudomonas sp. B7. The sequence goes on along the minus strand of NZ_JAERRE010000004.1, from coordinate 158,361 downwards.
CAACGGAGGTCGTGGCTCGATTCTGGTAGGCCTGCCCAGGCACGGCAAGGGCGATTTGTCGCAGTGGCCGCGACAACTATGAACAGGTCGTTTTCGGCTAACTTGCCGTCAAGGGGAGTGGGCACACTGGCCTCAGCTTGCTTCACGAAGGTTTGGTCACCCTCGCCACGGCAGCTCCTCAACAGTACCCTCGCCCCGATCCTGTCACGGCTTGTATCGGGGCTTTTTTTGCCTGCGAATTACGATGATGCGGTCTAGCGCTGCAACACCAGAATCCGCGACAACAATTCATCCCGATCGATGTAGCAGCCCTGAAAATGTCGGGCCCCGGTGGCCGGGTCGAAGGCGTTGCGCGCGTGCAAAGTGCGGCGGTTGTCGAAGCACCACAGCTCGCCCGGATTGAGCCGCTGCATGACCCGAAAACGTGGCTCGCGGGTCATGGCGATGAAGCGCCGATAAGCGCGATACAGCAGGGGCATTTGCTCCACGGACGTGTCGAACGCCCCGCGCAAGAAGTTGGCCATGCGGATTTCTGCGACCCGACCCAACGCGTCCAGGGCGATGACCGGCGCGAGGCAGCGATAGTCGCTGTGGCGGTCCTTGTTGCGAAACTCCACCGGGATTTCGCACAGCGCCTGAAACGACGCGGGATCTTCCTGACGCAGCGTTTCGGCAATCGCAAAACCGTCGACGAAAATGCTCTCGCCACCCTCGGCGTCGTTCACCAGACAATGCAGAAATTGCAGCCCCGGTTGCAGCTCGCGGGTCGGCAGGTCGGTGTGCAATGGCAGGTTGAAAGCGGTGTAGGCGTTGCTGTCGGCGTCCGCCTTGGATTGCACGTTGAACAGCACGCCGAAGTTGCTCTCGCGGATGAACGAAATGCGCTGGGCGATCAGCTTCAGTGAGCCGGGTTCGGTGGGCACGCCGCGCACCTGGGTCAGGCCGATATCGCGTACCGCCAGCAACCATTGCAGCAGTGCGGCGTTGTCGTTCATCAGGGCTGCATAGTCGAACACCGGCAACTGCAAATCGCTGCGCCACAGGAAGGGTTCAGGTTTGGCGGCGAGGCGTTCGGCACGGGATTCGTCGTCATAGGCGTGGGCGCGCAACCAGCCGGCATCGAAGCGGCTGAGGTGGCCGTCCTGCCAGTCGATGCGCAGACAACCATCGGTGTCGATGTGCACGGCGGAGGGCGACAGATCCTGTGCCGCGTCGACGATCTCGAACACCTGCTCGCGGGTGACGCTGTAGACGCATTGCGGACACGGACAGTTGTCGCGCAACCACACGTGGTGGAACGGGCTGACACGCCCGTCAGCCCATTCAATCAGGACGCGATCCGCCAGGTTCTGCACGCCGTTCAGCGCGCTGATCAACGGATAAGTACGGAAATCGGCAACTGCAGCGGCGGTTTGCATGGCGGCTCCTTGTGAGGGATGGATTTACCGGGCTGGGGGCAGGGCGATGACCCGGCCGATGTAAGCGGGAGCGGGCAGATCGGCCTGCTCGGCGACGATGGCTTGCAGACGGCCCAGGGTGTCCGGGGTAAACGGTGCGGAACGCGGCCCGGCGAGGTCGACGTGCAGCAGCATCTGTTCGTTGCCGGCCAGCTCCTTGTCACCGCCGGCCAGGTGCAGGCTGTGATAGAGGTGCAGGCGTTTCTGGTCGTGGCCGATGATCTGCGTGCGCACTTCGACCTCGGCATCGAGCTTCACTTCGTGCAGGTAGTTGAGGTGCAGTTCGAGGGTGAACAGCGAGTGGCCGCTGGCTTCGCGGTTGTTGCTGTCCATGCCGAGGCGATCCATCAGGGCGTCGGTGGCGTAGCTGAAAATCAGCAGATAAAAGGCGTCGCGCAGGTGGCCGTTGTAGTCGACCCAGTCCGGGATGATGCGGGTTTGGTAGGTGGTGAGGGTGGGCATGTTTATCTCCAGACACGAGCGTTCCCACGCTTTGCGTGGGACGCTCAATATGCGATTACTCGCTGAAACTCATTCCATGCTTTTCTTTGGTGGTCTTCACCGCCTCAAGCACCGCCAGCAAGCAATCATCACGATAGCGCTCCAGCGCCGAAATACTGTGCCGGCCCAGTTGATCGCTGGTGCCGTCCACCACATCGTCGATCAACTTGTCGGTCAGTTCCGGCGCTGGCAGGTATGTCCACGGCAGCTGCAACGCCGGGCCGAACTGCGACATGAAGTGGCGCATACCGGCATCGCCACCGGCCAGGGTGTAAGTCAAGAATGTGCCCATGAACGACCAGCGCAGCCCGGCGCCAAAGCGGATTGCATCATCGATTTCACCGGTGGTCGCCACCCCGTCGTTGACCAGGTGCAGCGCCTCGCGCCACAGCGCTTCGAGCAGGCGGTCGGCGATGAAGCCCGGGACTTCCTTGCGCACATGCAGCGGGCGCATGCCGAGGGATTCGTAGACTTTCATCGCGGCCTGCACGGCTTCGGGCGCGGTGTTCTTGCCGCCGACCACTTCCACCAATGGCAGCAGATAAACCGGGTTGAACGGGTGACCGACCACGCAACGTTCCGGGTGGGTCGAGCTCTCGTAGAACTCGCTCGGCAACAGGCCGGAAGTGCTGGAACCGATCAGCGCATTCGGCTTGGCCGCTGCGCTGATCTTGCTGTGCAGGTCCAGTTTCAGTTCGAGGCGTTCCGGGGCGCTTTCCTGGATGAAGTCCGCATCGCGCACGCACTCTTCAATGGTCGCGACAAAGCGCAGGCGATCCTGCGACGCACCCGGCGCCAGACCATTTTTCTCCAGCGCGCCCCAGGCATTGGCCACGCGTTTGCGCAGCGCCGCTTCAGCGCCCGGCGCCGGGTCCCAGGCCACCACGTCGAGGCCGTGGGCGAGGGCGCGGGCGACCCAGCCGCTGCCGATGACGCCGCTGCCGAGTGCTGCGAAGGTTTTGATTTCGGTGATAAAGCTCATGGTCACTTCCTGGAGTGAGGCAAAAAAACGGTGGGCGTCAATCGCCCGCCCACCGGGGGAAAGGGTGATTTCAGCCGCGCTGGGTCAGGCCCATTTTCTTGCGACCTTCAGCCGGGGTCAGCACGCGGGCGCCGAGGCGGCTGAGGATTTCGCTGGCGCGTTCGACCAGTTGGCCGTTGGTCGCCAGCACGCCTTTGTCCAGCCACAGGTTGTCTTCCAGACCGACCCGCACGTTGCCGCCGAGCAGTACCGCTTGCGCGGCCATCGGCATCTGCATCCGGCCGATGCCGAACCCGGCCCACACCGCGTCGGCAGGCAGGTTGTCGACCATGGCTTTCATGGTGGTGGTGTCGGCCGGCGCGCCCCACGGGATGCCCAGGCACAGCTGGAACAGCGGATTGTCGAGCAGGCCTTCCTTGATCATCTGTTTGGCGAACCACAGGTGGCCGGTGTCGAAAATCTCCAGCTCCGCCTTCACGCCCAGCTCGGTGATGCGCTTGGCACCGGCGCGCAGCTGGGCCGGGGTGGAGACATAAATGGTGTCGCCGTCACCGAAGTTCAGGGTGCCGCAATCCAGGGTGCAGATTTCCGGCAGCAGTTCTTCGACGTGGGCCAAGCGGGTCAGCGGGCCGACCAGATCGGTGTTCGGGCCGAACTCCATCGGGTTCTCGCCCGGGCCGATTTCCAGGTCGCCACCCATGCCGGCGGTGAGGTTGACGATGATGTCGACGTCGGCTTCGCGGATACGCTCCATGACTTCGCGGTACAGCGCCACGTCGCGGCTGAACTTGCCGGTCTGCGGGTCACGAACGTGACAGTGCACGACCGTGGCGCCGGCCTTGGCCGCTTCTACTGCGGCAGCTGCGATCTGTTTTGGGGTGACCGGCACGTGTGGGCTTTTGGCGGTCGTGTCGCCAGCACCGGTGAGTGCGCAGGTGATGATGACGTCGTGATTCATGGTGCGTTTTCCTTCAGGCGTGATGGGTCTGTTCGCAGCCCGTGGCAGGCTGCGAAGTGGTTCGTTCGTTGCGGTTTATTTGCTGGTGAGCTGGAGGTTTTCAGCCGCCGGTTTGCCATCGAAAGTGGTGACGCCTTCGAGCCAGCGCTGTTTGTCCTGCGGGTGATCCTTGAGCCATTGTTTGGCCGATTCGAAAGCGTCCTTGTGATCGAGCAGCGGCTGCATCATCCGGCTCTCGTCTTCGGCGGTGAACGTCAGGTTGCTCAGCAGGCGGCTGACGTTCGGGCATTGTTCGGCGTATTTCGGCGCGGTGACGGTCCACACGGTGGCCATACCTTCGTTCGGGCCGAGGGCGTCATCGCTGCCGGTCAGATAGGTCATCTGCACGTTGACGTTCATCGGGTGCGGCGCCCAGCCGAAGAACACTACGGCCTCCTTGCGACGCACGGCGCGATCAACGGCGGCGAGCATGCCGGCCTCGCTGGATTCCACAAGCTGGAACTTGCCAAGGCCGAACTGGTTCTTGGCGATCATCGCCTTGATCTGGGTGTTGGCGCCCGAGCCAGGCTCGATGCCGTAGATCTTGCCGCCCAGTTCTTTCTCGAACTTGGCGATGTCGGCGAAGGTTTTCAGGCCCTTGTCCGCCAGATAGGTCGGCACGGCGAGGGTGGCGCGGGCGTCTTTGAGGCTTGGTGCTTCGAGCACTTTGACCTGGTTGGCATCGACGAACGGGGTGATAGTCTGGGTCATCAGCGGGTTCCAGTAGCCGAGGAACAGGTCCAGACGCTGGTCGCGGATGCCGGCAAAGACTATCTGCTGGGAGGCGCTGGTCTGTTTGGTGCTGTAGCCGAGGCCGTCGAGCAGAACCTGGGCCATGGCGCTGGTGGCGATCACGTCGGTCCAGTTCACCACACCCATGCGCACGTTCTGACACGATGGGGAATCGGCCGCCATGACACTGGCGCTTAAAAACGCGGTACCGCTGAGTGCGAGAACACAGCTGCTGATCAGTCGTTTCATGTCGGGTTCCTCGGCAGGTCGTTATTGTGGGTTCCGGTGTCTGTGCGCCGGTGATGCTCAAATTACGCAGCTGTACGCCCTTGAAAGCGCACTGCGGCGACCAGCTCTTGCACTGCAGCGACCTGTGCTCTTGAATGCCGCTCGCAACTGGCGTATCAACGTTGCACGCTACCCGCTGACCGAGTGCGCGCCATGTCCCAGGATTTCTACTTTCTGTTGATGCCGGGTTTTTCCGCCATCGGGTTCATCTCTGCGATCGAACCGTTGCGAGTGGCCAACCGCTTTCGCGGCGAGCTGTACCGCTGGCATGTGTTGAGCGCCGATGGCGGGGCGGTGCTGGCAAGCAACGGGATGTCGGTCAACGCCGATGCGGCGCTGGAGCCGCTGAAGAAAGGTGCGACGCTGCTGGTGGTCGCCGGTTTCGAACCGCTGAAGTTCGCCACCCCGGCGCTGGAGCACTGGCTGCGACGGCTGGACAACGAAGGCGTGACCCTCGGCGCCATCGACACCGGCAGCTTCGTCCTTGCCGAGGCGGGCCTGCTCGATGGCCATCGCCTGACCCTGCACTGGGAAGCCATCGACGCCTTCAAGGAATCTTATCCACAGCTCAGCGTCACCCAGGAGCTGTTCGAGATCGACCGCCGACGCATCACGTCTGCCGGCGGCACCGCGTCCATCGACCTGATGCTCGACCTGATCGCTCAGGCCCACGGCCCGCAACTGGCGATCCAGGTCAGCGAGCAGTTTGTATTGGGGCGGATTCGTCCGCGCAAGGACCACCAGCGCATGGAGGTCGCCACGCGCTACGGCATCAGCAACAAGAAGCTGGTGCATGTGATCGGCGAGATGGAGCAGCACAGCGAACCGCCGCTGACAACTTTGGAACTGGCGGAATCGATCAAGGTGACCCGGCGGCAACTTGAGCGGTTGTTCCGTCTGCACCTGAACGACACACCGAGCAATTTCTATCTGCGCCTAAGACTGGAAAAGGCCCGTCAGCTGTTGCGCCAGACCGACATGAGCGTGCTGGAAGTCAGCATCGCCTGCGGGTTTGAATCCCCGTCGTATTTCACCCGCAGCTACCGGGCGAAGTTTGCCCGGTGTCCGCGGGAGGATCGGCGACGGGAGGCCGTTTGACGGACGATTATAGTTAATTATACTTTCAGGTATAAATTACAGTCGTTTGAATAATTGAGTGTAAAACCATGTCCCGAAACAACGGCTTCGTTTTCCGCCGCCCCGCGCTGGCCCGCAGCGTTGCCGATGGTCTGGTGGGTGCAGGTCTGCAGGATTTCACCTCCGGCCTTTTTCTGGCAGCGCCGCGTCGCACCGGCAAAAGTACCTTTCTGCGCGAAGATCTGATCCCGGAATGCCAGGCCCGAGGCTGGCTGACGGTTTACGTCGACCTGTGGGCCGACAAGGAAAAAGACCCTGCAGACTTGATCGCCAGTGCCATTGCAGGCGCATTGGTCCCCTTCGAAAAGGGCATTCGCAAGCTGGCAAAGAATATCGGCATCGAAAAACTCAGCTTCCTGCGCACCTTGTCCTGGGATTTCACCAAGCCGCAACTGCCGGCCGGCGCGACCCTGACGCAAGCGCTGGAACTGCTCCACAGTGCCGCGGAAAAATCCGTAGTGCTGGTGATTGATGAGGCCCAGCACGCGCTCACCACCGCCGCAGGCATCAACGCGATGTTTGCCCTGAAGGCTGCACGGGATCAGCTCAACCAGGGACGGGAAGGCGAGGGCAGCGGTTTGCACCTGGTGTTCACCGGTTCCAATCGCGACAAACTCGCCCATCTGGTGCTGGGCAAGAGCCAACCGTTTTTCGGCTCGAGCATCACGCCCTTTCCGTTGTTGGGAAAAGAGTTCACCCAGGCGTACACCTTGCACCTCAACGCCCATCTGGCCGAGACCAATCAGTTCAGCGCGGCCGATATCGACGATGCCTTTGAATTGGTGGGGCGGCGCCCGGAGATGTTGCGCACCATCATTGGTGAAGTCGCGCTGGAGTTGGGCGAGGCCAGCAATCTGGGGCAGTTGCTGCAAAGCCGTGCCGAATTGTTGCGCGCAGGCGTGTGGACCGAGTTCGAGAGCGCGTGGAACGCTCTGACCATCCCTCAGCGCGCCGTGCTGGAGGTGATGGTGGAGCGCTCACAGAACAACGAGCCCTTTGCACCGTTCACTGACAGCACGCTCATGGCCGTCGGCAAGGCACTGGAAAACATGGGCAGCGACGTGGTGCCGGGCACCCAGACCATTCAGGCCTGCATCGATGCCCTGCGCGACAAGGAGCTGGTGTGGAAGTCGAGCCGTGGTGGCTATGCGCTGGAAGACAAGTCCTTCGGTGACTGGCTGAGCGCACGTAAAGCGCGCTAGTTACTTCTTCACCAATGCCGAGCACGCTGCCTTGTAGGCTTCATGCTGATACTTGTTCAGCGTGCCCGGCAGCTCGAAAGTGTGCTTCTTGGCCTGGGCATTGATCGTCTGCGGCGACAGCAGCGTCACCTCGCAACCGTCCAGCAGTTGAAACACACCCTCGATCTTGAACGTGGTCGGTCCACCGGCAAACTCGCCCTTCTTGCTGCGCTTCTTGATCGCGATGCGATCGATAGAGTTCTCGCGCACGAACGACGCCACCTGAGCGGCGAACAGTTTGACGTTGGCCGCCTCGTCGTCATCGTCCAGGGCGATTTTCTTGGTGTTCAACGCGACATGGCTCAGCACCGAACCGTCGAGGGACGCCACGGCGATGATCGCTTCACTGCCTTTGATTTCGATACCGCAGATGTTCATGTGAATCCCTTGATTAGCTGAAGAGGTGCAGCTTACAGCTCAAGCCCTCACTCCTGTCCGATCGACTCCAAAAACTCCGACCGCTCGTCACTCATCCGCGCCACGCAATCATTCTGCGCAATCTTGAACGCCTTGCTGCCGTCCGTCGCCGGGAAGGCTTCTACGGCGCAGTCGGCGTCGCGGGTTTTCAGCCATTGTTGCTGGGCGGCCTTGAGTCTGGCGGTGATGTCGGCCAGTTGCGCCGGGTTCTTGCCGTAGGTGGTCTGCATGCGCTCGTTCAGGCTGGCGTAGTTGTCCTTGAGCAGGTCCTCGGCGGTGGTGCGGCTGTAGGTCGAGCATTCCAGGGTCTGGATGTCGTTTTCCACCGCGTCGCACGGGTTGTTGTCGGACTCTTCGGCGGCGTGTACGCCGGTCGCAATCAGGGCCAGGGCCAGGAAGATCGATTTCATTGATGTCGCCGCTCTAATCCAGTGGTGTTTCCGGGATGCGGCAGATTCTGGCTCAAGCTCGCGGGCTTGAACAGGTGGCCGGTCGGACCGGTTGGCGACCCTTTGTCGCGGATTGACGCTTTCGGCAATTCCCCTGTCGTTTTTGCACCCGGCTGGTCGCGCACCGAGGCATATGCTGGCCCCAAAGCGCCGGCAGACGATTCGGCGCATGAATCGCCAATAAGGGGACGCCTGATGAGCCCAGCCGAATTACACGCCGACAGCATCGTTATCGACGGTCTGATCATTGCCAAATGGAACCGCGAGCTGTTCGAAGACATGCGCAAGGGCGGTCTGACGGCGGCCAACTGCACCGTGTCGGTGTGGGAGGGCTTTCAGGCCACGGTCAACAACATCGCCGCCAGCCAGAAACTGATTCGCGAAAACAGCGACCTGGTGATCCCCGTCCGCACCACCGCCGACATCCGCAAGGCCAAGGAGCAGGGCAAGACCGGCATCCTCTTCGGCTTCCAGAACGCCCATGCGTTCGAAGACCAGATCGGTTATGTCGAGGTGTTCAAGCAGCTCGGCGTCGGCATCGTACAGATGTGCTACAACACCCAGAACCTGGTGGGCACCGGTTGCTACGAACGTGACGGCGGCCTGTCGGGCTTCGGTCGCGAAATCGTCGCCGAGATGAACCGTGTCGGCGTCATGTGCGACCTGTCCCACGTCGGCTCCAAGACCTCCGAAGAAGTCATCCTCGAATCGAAAAAACCGGTCTGCTATTCCCACTGCCTGCCGTCGGGGCTGAAAGAGCACCCGCGCAACAAGTCCGATGAAGAGCTGAAGTTCATCGCTGACCACGGCGGTTTCGTCGGCGTGACCATGTTCGCGCCGTTCCTGGCCAAGGGCATCGATTCGACCATCGACGACTACGCCGAAGCCATCGAATACACCATGAACATCGTCGGCGAAGACGCCATCGGCATCGGCACCGACTTCACCCAGGGTCACGGCCAGGACTTCTTCGAATACCTGACCCACGACAAGGGCTACGCCCGCCGTCTGACCAACTTCGGCAAGATCATCAACCCGCTGGGCATCCGCACCGTCGGCGAGTTCCCGAACCTGACCGAAACCCTGCTCAAGCGCGGCCACTCCGAGCGCGTGGTACGCAAGATCATGGGCGAAAACTGGGTGAACGTCCTCAAAGACGTTTGGGGCGAGTAAGCCGCCGCTTCCCGAATACTTTCCCCCGGCCGTCCGTGCCGGGGGCAACACCAAAATTTTCTGGAGTTAAGTTTCCATGGCCAAGATCGCCCCGCAATTGCCAATCGAAGTCGACAGCGAGACCGGTGTCTGGACCTCCGACGCCCTGCCGATGCTGTACGTGCCGCGCCATTTCTTCGTCAACAACCACATGGGCATCGAGGAAGTGCTGGGCGCTGACGCCTATGCCGAAATCCTCTACAAGGCTGGCTACAAATCCGCCTGGCACTGGTGTGAAAAAGAAGCCGAGTGCCACGGCCTGGAAGGCGTCGCGGTGTTCGAGCACTACATGAAGCGCCTGTCGCAGCGCGGCTGGGGCCTGTTCAAGATCCAGGACATCGACCTCGACAAAGGCACCGCCAGCGTCAAGCTCGAACACTCCGCATTCGTCTACGTCTACGGCAAGGTCGGGCGCAAGGTCGACTACATGTTCACCGGCTGGTTTGCCGGTGCCATGGATCAGATCCTCGCCGCGCGCGGCAGCCAGATCCGCACCGTGGCCGAGCAGGTTTACGGTGGCTCCGAAGAAGGCCACGACGACGGCCTGTTCACCGTCAAGCCGTTGTAAGTCGAGGAACCCGCCATGGCTTTCGAAGCAATGTTTCAGCCAATTCAAATTGGCAAACTGACCATCCGCAACCGCGTGCTCAGCACCGCGCACGCCGAGGTCTACGCGACCGACGGCGGCATGACCACCGAGCGGTACGTCAAGTATTACGAAGAGAAAGCCAAGGGCGGCATCGGCCTGGCGATCTGTGGCGGTTCGTCCGTGGTGGCGATCGACAGCCCGCAGCAATGGTGGAGTTCGGTGAACCTGTCCACCGACCGGATCATCCCGCACTTCCAGAATCTCGCCGACGCCATGCACAAGCACGGCGCCAAGATCATGATCCAGATTACCCACATGGGCCGTCGCTCCCGTTGGGACGGTTTCCACTGGCCGACCCTGATGTCGCCGTCGGGTATCCGCGAACCGGTGCACCGCGCCACCTGCAAGACCATCGAGCCGGAAGAAATCTGGCGGGTGATCGGTAACTACGCGCAAGCCGCGCGCCGCGCCAAGGCCGGTGGCCTGGACGGCGTCGAACTGTCGGCCGTGCACCAGCACATGATCGACCAGTTCTGGAGCCCGCGCGTCAACAAGCGGACCGACGAATGGGGCGGCACTTTCGAGGGCCGCATGAAGTTCGGTCTGGAAGTCCTGAAAGCCGTACGCGCCGAGGTAGGTGACGACTTCTGCGTCGGCATGCGCATCTGCGGTGACGAGTTCCACCCGGACGGTCTGTCCCACGAAGACATGAAGCAGATCGCCAAATATTACGACGACACCGGCATGCTCGATTTCATCGGCGTCGTCGGCTCGGGTTGCGACACCCACAACACCCTGGCCAACGTGATTCCGAACATGAGTTATCCGCCGGAGCCGTTCCTGCACCTGGCGGCCGGAATCAAGGAAGTGGTCAAGGTTCCGGTGCTGCACGCGCAGAACATCAAGGACCCGAACCAGGCCACGCGGATTCTCGAGGGCGGTTACGTCGACATGGTCGGCATGACCCGCGCCCACATCGCCGACCCGCACCTGATCGCCAAGATCAAGATGGGCCAGATCGACCAGATCAAACAGTGCGTCGGCGCCAACTACTGCATCGACCGTCAGTATCAAGGTCTGGACGTGCTGTGCATCCAGAACGCCGCGACCTCCCGTGAATACATGGGCGTGCCGCACATCATCGAGAAATCCACCGGGCCGAAACGCAAGGTGGTGATCGTCGGTGCCGGCCCGGCGGGGATGGAAGCTGCCCGTGTGGCGGCCGAACGTGGCCACGACGTGACCCTGTTCGAGAAGAAGGAATTCATCGGCGGCCAGATCACTACGGCCTCGAAAGCGCCGCAGCGTGACCAGATCGCCGGCATCACCCGCTGGTTCCAGCTGGAGCTGGCACGGCTGAAAGTCGACCTGCGCCTGGGCACTGCCGCAGACGCCGACACCATCATGGACCTGCGCCCGGACATCGTGGTGCTGGCGGTTGGCGGGCATCCATACCTTGAACAGAACGAACACTGGGGCGCCGCCGAAGGGCTGGTGGTCAGCAGCTGGGACGTGCTCGACGGCAAGGTCGCGCCGGGCAAGAACGTGCTGGTCTACGACACCATCTGCGAATTCACCGGGATGTCGGTGGCCGACTTCCTTGCCGACAAGGGCAGCCAGGTCGAGATCGTCACCGACGACATCAAACCGGGCGTGGCCATCGGTGGTACGTCGTTCCCGACCTACTACCGCAGCATGTACCCGAAAGAAGTGATCATGACCGGCGACATGATGCTGGAGAAGGTTTACCGCGAAGGCGACAAACTCGTCGCCGTGCTGGAGAACGAATACACCGGCGCCAAAGAGGAGCGGGTGGTGGATCAGGTGGTCGTCGAGAACGGCGTGCGCCCGGACGAAGAAATCTACTACGCCCTCAAGGACGGCTCGCGTAACAAGGGCCAGATCGATGTCGAGGCACTGTTTGCGATCCAGCCACAACCTTCGTTGAGCAGCACCGGCGACGGTTACTTGCTGTTCCGCATCGGTGACTGCGTGGCGCAGCGTAATACTCACGCTGCGATCTATGACGCCCTGCGGTTGTGCAAAGACTTCTAAAGGCTTGCACATGACCCTGTGGGAGTGGGCTTGCCCGCGAATGCATGCTGTCAGTCACCGCTGCATCGACTGACCCGGCGCTTTCGCGAGCAAGCTCGCTCCCACAGGAACACGCCGAACGTGTTTCTCCAGGCTGTACTGGTGGGAGCTTCACCATGTTGAACACCCTTCTTCCAATCCTGTTGTTCGCAGCCCTGGCCCTTGCGGTGCTGGGGGCGTTGCGGCGGGTGGCCATGTGGCGTCGGGGCCGGGCCTCGAAGGTCGATCTGATCGGCGGCCTGTTCGCCATGCCCAAGCGTTACATGGTCGATCTGCACCACGTGGTGGCGCGGGACAAATACATCGCCAACACCCACGTCGCCACGGCGGGCGGGGCGGTGGCGTCGATTGTGCTGGCGATTCTGGTGCACGGTTTCGGCCTGCATAACCGGATCCTCGGCTACGCGTTGCTGCTGATGACGGCGGTGATGTTCGTCGGGGCGATCTTCGTTTATCGGCGCCGGCTCAACCCGCCGGCGCGGCTGTCGAAAGGCCCGTGGATGCGCCTGCCGAAAAGCCTGCTGGCGTTCTCGGCCTCGTTCTTCCTGGTGACCTTGCCGGTGGCCGGAATCCTGCCGGAGAACTTCGGCGGCTGGGTGCTCGCAGCAATTCTCGGGATCGGTGTGCTGTGGGGTGTGTCCGAGTTGTTCTTCGGTATGACCTGGGGCGGGCCGATGAAACACGCCTTCGCCGGTGCCCTGCACCTGGCCTGGCACCGTCGCGCCGAACGTTTTGGTGGCGGCCGTTCCACCGGTTTGAAACCGCTGGACCTGAATGATCCGACCGCGCCGCTGGGCGTGGAGAAACCCAAGGATTTCACCTGGAACCAGTTGCTCGGTTTCGACGCCTGCGTGCAGTGCGGCAAGTGCGAAGCCGCGTGCCCGGCGTTCGCCGCCGGCCAGCCGTTGAACCCGAAAAAGCTGATTCAGGACATGGTCGTCGGCCTCGCCGGCGGCACCGATGCCCAGTTCGCCGGCAGCCCGTATCCGGGCAAACCGGTGGGCGAACACAGCGGCAATCCGCATCAACCGATCGTCAACGGTCTGGTCGATGCCGAAACCCTGTGGTCGTGCACCACTTGCCGCGCCTGCGTCGAGGAATGCCCGATGATGATCGAGCACGTCGATGCCATCGTCGACATGCGCCGACACTTGACCCTGGAAAAAGGCGCGACCCCGAACAAGGGCGCCGAAGTCCTGGAAAACCTGATCGCCACCGACAACCCTGGCGGTTTTGCCCCGGGCGGACGGATGAACTGGGCGGCGGACCTGAACCTCAACCTGCTCAGCGAGAAGAAGTCCACCGACGTGCTGTTCTGGGTCGGCGATGGCGCTTTCGACATGCGCAACCAGCGCACTCTGCGGGCGTTCGTCAAAGTGCTGAAAGCGGCCAAGGTCGACTTCGCGGTGCTGGGTCTGGAAGAGCGCGACAGCGGCGACGTGGCCCGCCGTCTGGGTGACGAAGCGACTTTCCAGCTGCTCGCCAAGCGCAATATCCAGACCCTGGCCAAATACAGCTTCAACCGCATCGTTACCTGCGATCCGCACAGTTTCCACGTGCTGAAAAACGAGTACGGCGCGTTCGACGGCAACTACCTCGTGCAGCACCACAGCACCTACCTGGCGGAAATCATCCAGGCCGGCGCGCTGAACCTCGGTCAGCACAAAGGCAACAGCGTGACCTACCACGATCCGTGCTACCTCGGCCGCTACAACGGCGAGTACGAGGCACCGCGCGAAGTGCTGCGTGCGCTCGGCATCGAGATCAAGGAGATGCAACGTTCCGGCTTCCGTTCGCGCTGCTGCGGCGGCGGTGGCGGGGCGCCGATCACTGACATTCCGGGCAAGCAGCGGATCCCCGACATGCGCATGGAAGACATCCGCGAGACCGGCGCCGAGCTGGTGGCCGTGGGTTGTCCACAGTGCACGGCGATGCTCGAAGGCGTGGTCGAACCGCGTCCGCTGATCAAGGACATTGCCGAACTGGTGGCCGACGCGCTGCTCGAAGACGCCGCGCCGAACAAGCCTGCCACCCCGGCCAAGCGTGAACCTGCGGAGGCCCACTGATGAGCGACATTATCCGCCGCGATCCCCGCGCCGAATGGATCGCACGCAACCGTCTGCACCCGCTGCACGCGGCCATGCAGCCGGCGCAACACAGCTGGATGGGCCCCAACGGGATCATCCGCAAGAACCTGCACGGCATCGGCTTCATCGGGCCGAACGGCATCAAGCGTATCGACCGCAGCGGCGCCCAGCAGGGCGGGGCGGTCAAACGCTCGGCCGCGGTCGAAGTGCAGTTGCCGCTGCATCAGGTGCCGGCGCCGGCGTTCTACATCAGCGTGGTGCCGGACATGGTCGGCGGCCGCTTGAGCAGCCACGACCGCGACCTGCTTGGTCTGGCTCATCAGCTGGCCGGCAGCGACGGCGCGGTGCTGGCCGTGGTGTTCGGTGAGCACAAGGAAAACGCTTTCGCCACCGCAGGCGTTGACCGCTTGCTGGTGCTGGAAGGCGAAGAATTCAGCGGTTATGCACCGGAGCAACGGATCCAGGGCCTGCGGGCTGTGGATAACCAGTTCACCCCGCGTCACTGGCTGCTGCCGGACAGCCGCAGCGGTGGCGGCGAACTCGGGCGGCGCTTTGCTGCCGCACTGGGTGAACGCCCGGCGACACGGGTGTGGCAGGTCAAGGATCAGGAGTGCATCGGCCGCGCCGGTGCTGGTCTGCAGGATCTGGCCCGTCCGGTGGCGCGGTTGATTCTGGCGTCCGCCGAATGTGCCGAACCGGTCAGCGAAACCCGTCACGAAGCGCTGCCGGTGGAGTTATCCACACCCGTCGCACGCAGCCTGTCGCGGATCGAGGATCTGGGTGCGGTGGCGGTGGATCCGGCAGCGATTCCGATGGCCGAAGCCGAGTTCATCTTCTCAGGTGGTAACGGGGTCAAGGACTGGGAGCTTTTCCACAGGACCGCCGCCGCCCTCGGCGCCACCGAAGGCGCCTCGCGGGTGGCAGTGGACGATGGCTTCATGGCCCGCGACCGCCAGGTCGGCGCGTCCGGCACCTGGGTTACGGCGCGGGTTTACGTGGCCGTGGGGATTTCCGGGGCGATCCAGCACCTGCAGGGCATCGGTGCCTGCGACAAAGTGGTGGCGATCAACCTCGATCCGGGCTGCGACATGATCAAGCGTGCCGACCTGTCGGTGATCGGTGAGAGCGCGGAAATTCTTCAGGCCTTGATCGCGGCGGTAGAGGCTTACCGCAACGAAGCCAAGCGCGATGCGGCTTAAGGAACGGTTATGAGCACAAAGATCATCAGTCTGGTTTCAATCGGCGCCCACCCGACCTCCGGCCGCCCTCGCCGCGCCGATCAGGACGCCCGCGCGGTAGAACTCGGCCTGCAACTGGCGGGGGACAACCTGCAAGTGCTGCACGCCGGCGACATCGCGGAACCGGCGCTGCGCGCCTATCTGGGCATGGGGCTTGCGCAGATGCATGTGCTGGAACAACCGGCGGGCGCCGATGCGCTGCCGGCGTTGACCGACTATCTGCGTGATGCTGGCGCGCAAGTCGTACTGACCGGCAGTCAGGCGGAAACCGGAGAAGGTTCGGGGATGCTGCCGTTTCTGCTGGCTGAAGGGCTGGGCTGGCCGCTGGTGGTGGGGCTGGCGCAGGTCGAGTCGATCAACGACGGTTCGGCGCTGGTGCTGCAAGCGTTGCCTCGCGGGCAGCGGCGCCGGTTGAAGGTGCGCCTGCCGTTTCTCGCGACTGTGGATAACGCTGCGCCCAAGCCTCGGCAGAGTGCTTACGGTCCGGCGCGGCGTGGTGTTCTTCAGGCGAAAGACGTGGAAGTGGTGGATGACGAACTGCTCGCGGTGGCGACCCTGCAACCGGCCAAGCCCCGGCCGAAACGGTTGAAGGTGATCAAGGCCAAGAGCGGGGCGGACCGGATGAAGGCGGCGACGGCCAAGGCTAGCGGCGGTGGTGGGCAAGTGCTTAAGGGCGTGACGGCGCAGGCCGGTGCTGAAGCCATTCTCAAACTGCTGATCGAAGAAGGTGTTGTCCGCTGAAACCTTTGCTGACCCTCTCCCTTCAGGAGAGGGCGCTTTACCCACAATCCCTGTTGGCGGATCTGTGGATAACGTGTTCGCCCCTCCCTGTACCCCACGCCAATCAAGCTCTCCAGCCCTCAGGTCAAAAAACAACCAGCCTAACTCGCGGTTTTTTCTGAGGTTTTCCCCAGAACAACGCCCAGACTTGCCCCCAATCTCTGTTGGCGCTTCTGTGGATAAGATGTTCGCTATCCGCCAAGAGCCCTATAAACCGTGGCTTACAAGGATCTGATCAAAAAACGCTCAATTCAACCTTTTAACCCGCCAATCCCCACGCAAACCCCGATTTATCAACGCCCTCAGCGCTTTTCCACAGCACTCGCCAAGTTACCCCCGAACTCTGTTGGCGCTTCTGTGGATAAGGTGTTCGCCATCCTCTGCAAGCCAGGTAATCCGTGCCATGTAGAGGATTGATCAAAAAATGATCAATCGCTAATGGAAACCCTGCATCTGGATAAGTCACGAATTTTCTTCACAAAACTCCGATTATTTTTCCAGGTCATCCACAGTTGTCCCCATTAGCTGTGGGTGTCTGTGTGGATAACTTGTTCGCCAAACCCTGCAAACCCCGGCGGGCTTAGTCCAAATCGCAATTGATCAGATTTCATACAGTTCTAAGAGCCCGCCTTGACTTCGATCCGGTGCCTGTCTTCACTGCAATGGCACAAGGACAGCTGTCACTTATCCACATCTGGTTCAGGGAGAACGCGTGATGGATACCCAGCCACACCGCTTACCCCCCAATCCCTGCACGCTCCGCGTTCTGCCGGCTCCTTCGCCGCGCAAGCGTACGTTGCGTCGTGCCGTCAATCAGCACGCCCGTCTGTAGCACCTGATTCCTGCCCAAACCGTTGTACTGCCGTCGGGATTTCCCGGAGGCCAGGTGCCCGTTCGCCCATTGATTGCAGGCAACCGCAGAGTTGCCCCATCTGCCTGAGAGAGGAACCCCCTCATGACACGGATCGCAACGCCCATCAGCGAAATCAAGGAACACTACGACGTGATCGTCATCGGCTCCGGGTATGGCGGCGGCATTGCCGCGTCGCGCCTGTCCAGGGCCGGTAAAAGGGTCTGTCTGCTGGAACGCGGTCGGGAAATCCAGCCCGGCGAATACCCCAACACCATGATCGCCGCGACCGAGGAGTTGCAGGTACACGATCCGGACGGCCACATCGGCTCGCGCACCGGGTTGTTCGACCTGCACGTCAACGCCCAGCAGAACGTGGTGGTCGGCTGCGGCCTCGGCGGCACGTCGCTGATCAATGCCAACGTCTCGCTGGAACCGACCGCCGACGTGTTCAAGGATCCACGCTGGCCACTGGCGGTGCGCGAGGATCACGACGGCTTACTCAAGGCGGGTTACGAAAAAGCCCGAGAGATGCTCAAGCCCAATCCCTACCCAAGCACCGCGCCGAACCTGCCGAAGCTTGATGCCAACAAAAAATCGGCAGACTTCCTCAAGCAAGGCGCGCATTTCTACAAGCCGCCGATCAACGTGACCTTCGACAAACTGCCCAACAACCTCAATCACGTCGGCGTCGAGCAACTGCCGTGCAACCACTGTGGCGACTGCGTGTCGGGCTGTAACAACAAGGCCAAGAACACCACGCTGATGAACTACCTGCCGGACGCCACCAATCACGGCGCGGAGATTTTCTGTCAGGCCCAGGTGCGGCATCTGGAGCGCGACGGCAATGGCTGGATCGTGCACTTTCAGTACCTGGACAGCGGTCGCGAAAAATTCGACGCGCCGACGCTGTTTGTGAAAGCCGACATCGTCGTGGTCTCCGCCGGCACCCTCGGCTCCACTGAAATTCTGCTGCGCTCGCGGGACAAAGGCCTGGTGATGTCCGGCCAGCTCGGCGAGAACATGAGCGGCAACGGCGACATCCTCGGCTTCGGCCACAACTGCGAGCAGACCATCAACGGCATCGGTTTCGGCGCGCATTCGGCCAAGGAACTGCAACCGGTCGGCCCGTGCATCACCTCGATCATCGACATGCGCACCGAGGGTGACCGCAGCAGTCGCATGGTCATCGAGGAAGGCTCGATCCCCGGCGCCCTTGGCCGGCCGATGGTGCCGGCGATGGCCGGGTTCGCCGAGATGATCGGCAAGCCCACCGACGACAGCTTCAGCGGCAAGGTGAAGTACAAGGAGCGCGAAGCCGAAAGCTTCCTGCGCGGCCCGTACCACGGCGCGCTGCACAACATGCAGACCTACCTGATCATGAGCCACGACAGCGGCCAGGGACGCATGGTCCTCGACAACAAGGATCAACTGCGCATCGACTGGCCGGGCGTCGGCGAGCAGGAAAACTTCAAGATCGGCAACGAACGCTTGTACCAGAGCACCAAGGCCCTGGGCGGGATCTGGGTCGAGAATCCGATCTGGACCAAGTTGCTCAAGCACAGCATCGTCTCGGTGCATCCGCTGGGTGGTTGTGTGATGGGTGAAGATGCCGCGCAAGGCGTGGTCAATCACAAGGGCCAGGTGTTCAGCGGCGCCAGCGGCACCGATGTCTACGCCAACCTGTACGTGACCGACGGCGCGGTGATCCCGACATCACTGGCGGTCAATCCGCTGCTGACCATCTCCGCCGTGAGCGAGCGCAACATGGGCCTGCTGGCGGCCGATCGTGGCTGGACGATCGACTACACGCTGCCGTCGGCGCCGCGCAAACAAACCGCGCCGCCGACCCTTGGCGTGCAGTTCACCGAAACCATGAAAGGCTACTTCTCCCGCGCCTTCACCGCCGCGCAAAGCACCGACCTCAAAGTCTATGAAGCTGCCGCCAAACGTGGCGAGGCGGACAACTCGCCGATCGACTTCACCCTGACCATCACCGCCAACGACCTCAACCGGATGATCAAGGAGCCGGAACACGCCGCGACCATCGTCGGCACGGTGATCGCTCCGGCGCTGTCGCCGGAACCGCTGACTGCCAGCAACGGCGTGTTCAACCTGTTCGAGCAATTCGAGCAGCAGGTCGATACGCGTCACATGAAGTACGACATGAAACTGACCGCCGAGGACGGCAACGACTACTTCTTCAGCGCCTTCAAGACCGTGCCGGAAGACAATGGCGTGCTGAACATCTGGCATGACACCAGCACCCTCTACGTCACGCTGTATCGCGGGCCGGACAAGACCGGCGAGGTGATCGGCTCCGGGGTGATGCACATCAAACCGACCGACTTCGCCAAGCAGATGACCACCATGAAAGTCCTCAATGCGCGTAACGAGCGTGAGCGCATCGAAGGGCTGGCGCGGTTCGGCAAGTTCTTCGCCGGGATTCTCTGGGAGAGTTATGGCGGGGTGTTTGCCGGTGACAAATACTTCAACCCCGACGCGCCGCCACGGCTGAAACGGCCACTGGATGCGCCGACGCCGGCCGTGCATTTCTTCTCCACCGAAGACGGCGTGCAGTTGCGCCTGACCCGTTATCAGGCCGGCAGCAAAGGCCCGGTGATGCTGGTGCATGGTCTGGGTGTGGGTTCGAATATCTTCTCCACCGATACGATCCAGACCAACCTGCTGGAATTTTTGTGCAAGCACGACTACGACGTGTGGCTGCTGGATTTCCGGGTGAGCATCCTGCTGCCGGCGAGCAAGAAGGAATGGAACGGCGACCAGATCGCCCAGTACGACTTCAAGGCCGCCATCGCACAGATCCAGCAGGAAACCAAAGCCAAAGACGTGCAGTGCGTGGTGCATTGCTACGGCGCCACGACCTTCTTCATGTCGCTGCTCGCCGGTTTGCAGGGCGTGCGTTCGGTGGTCTGCTCGCAGATTGCCGCCGACACGGTGGTCGCGACCGCTACGGGGCTGAAGGCCGGGCTGCACCTGCCGGGGATGCTCGATGCGATCGGCATCAAATCGATGACTGCCTACGCCGACAGCAAGGAGAACTGGTTCAACCGGCTCTACGACAAGGCGCTCAACGGCTACGCGCGGATCGAAGCCCAGGGCTATTGCACCAACCCGGTGTGCCACCGCATCACCTTCATGTACGCCTCGCTGTATCGCCACGACACCCTCAATGAAACCCTGCATGACAACCTGCACGAGCTGTTCGGCGAGTCGAACATCGAGACCTTCGAGCACCTGGCGCTGATCGTGCGCAAAGGGCATCTGGTGGATTTCAAAGGGCGCGACGTGTACATGCCGCACTTTGATCGGCTGACCATGCCGATCTGCTTTATCAGCGGTGCCGACAACCAGTGTTATCTGCCGGAAAGCACGCTCAAGACCTATCAGCGGGTTTGTGAGAAGCACGGGCCGGAACGCTACAGCCGGCATGTGGTGCCGGGTTACGGCCACATCGATTGCATGTTCGGCAAGAACGCGGTGGTCGATGTGTATCCGATCATCCTTGAACACCTGGAGAAAACGGCCCTCGGATAGCCCCCGATCGTGTCGATCGTTCCCACGCTCTGCGTGGGAACGCCGCCATGGACGCTCTGCGTCCGCTTTTGTGACGCGGAGCGTCACGAGATGCATTCCCCCGCGGACGGTTCGACGCTTCGACGGGGGAACGATCTGGGGAACTGATATGGACAGCTACATCCGCTGGTTTCAACGCTTCATCTGGCTCGGCATTGCGATGAACATGGTGTTCGCGATCCCGGCGCTGTTCGCGCCGGGGTTGCTGACATCGGTGGTCGGCCTGCCGCCGCAACTCTCCGACCCGTGGCTGGAAAACGCCGGAATGCTGCTGGTCGGCATCAGCGTGTTCTACATGCCGTCGGGCTTCGACGCGCCGCGCTACGTGGTGCATTCCTGGTTGTGCGTGCTGACGCGGCTGATTGCGGTGGTGTTCTGGATCTACCTGATCAACACCAGCAGCCAGGGTTCGGTGTTCGTGCCGATGCTGATGGGTGACCTGAGCTTTTTCCTGATCCTCGGCATCCTGCTGTACCTCGGCACCCCCCCTGAAAACCGACCCCTGGCGCTGCTGTGTGACGGCTGGCGCGAATGGCGGGCGGCGTGGGCGCGGCAGTGGCAGAGTCACGCGTTCAAAGTCGGCACCCTGATCGTGGTGGCGCTGCTGGCGTTCATCGGTTACCAGACCTGGTATCAGATGCTGCGCGTGGTGCCGGAGCAGGATTACGCCTCAGACGAAGATCACTACAAGTACGCCGCGATTGGCCTGGGTATCGAGGCGCGGATTCCCTATTACCTGTTCTCCGTGCTGCCACAAATGTGCCCGGAAAAACTGCCGAAACCCGGTGGCTGGGAAGTCTTCGGTTTCCTGTTCGAGAACGGCAAGGACCTGCCGATCGGCATGGCCAAGCGGCAGATCGGCTACCCGACCGTCGAGCCGAACTGCGCGCTGTGCCACACCGGTTCCTACCGGGCGAATGCCAGCGACGTTGCGGTGAATGTGCCGAGCGCGCCGGCCAACACCCTGCAACTGCAGGCCTTCCAGTGGTTCGCCTACGATTGCGCCAGCGATCCGAAATTCACCACCGACGCGGTGATGGCGGCGATCAACAGCAAATTCCAGCTGGGCTTTTTCGAGAAGCTCTACAACCGCTACCTGATCATCCCGATGGCCAAGACCGCGCTGCTCAAACAGAAGCAGGCCTACGCCTGGCAGAAGCTGCGCCCGCAACAGGGGCCGGGGCGCACCGACACCTTCAACCCGACGAAAATGGTGGTGTTCGGCTTCCCGGATGACTCGACCATCGGCACTGTCGACCTGCCGCAAGTGTGGAACCAGAAACCCCGGGAATCGATGTACCTGCACTGGGACGGCAATAACAACAAGATCCACGAGCGCAACTACGCCGCTGCGATGGCGGTGGGCGCGACGCCGGAGTCGGTGCTGCCGCCGAGTTTCAACCGGGTGACCAACTGGCTGCTCGGGCACAAGGCGCCGGCGTGGCCGTGGGCACTGGATCAGGCAAAAGTCGCCCAGGGCAAACCGGTGTGGGAGGCTAACTGCGCGGGTTGTCACGATTTCGGTCGCGTCGATACCGGGCAAGTCACCACCAACATCGACCAGCTCGGCACCGATCCGCACCGGCTGAACTCGTTCACCACCGGGCTGGTAGCGGCGTTCCACACCTTCAAGAAACCGCCGTTCGATTTCGGTGCCTATCGCAAGACCCAGAGCTACAGCAACACGCCCACCGACGGCATCTGGCTGCGCGCACCTTACCTGCACAACGGTTCGGTGCCGACCCTGTGGGACTTGCTGCAACCGCCGGAAAAACGTCCGCAGGTGTTCATCACCGGCTCCGATGTCTACGACCCGGTCAACGTCGGCTTCGTGACGAGTGGCGCCCAGGCCAAAGCCTCGGCGGATTTCACCTACGACACGCGCCTGGAAGGCAACCACAACAGCGGTCACCTGTACGGCACGACGCTGTCGGACGACGACAAGCGTGCGCTGATCGAATTCATGAAAACCCTGTGAACCCTTACGGATAGAGGATTACGTCATGTCAGCGGTCGGACATCTGAAACACGAATACGACAAGGTCAAGCTGCGCCTGCACGGCTTGTTCACGCGCATCGAAATGGCCTGGATGAAGCTCATCAGCGAACTCGAACCCAAGGAATTCGAGGCCATCATCAAGTTGCTCCAACGCGGTCACGATCAGGCGCAATACGTGCTCAAGCACGGCGAGTTGCCGACCGACGAGCCGGCCGTGCCGTGGGAGTTGGCCCACGGTTTGTCGATCCTGCGCATCGGCAACGCGACGCCGTTGCCGCAATCGCCCGATCAATTGCAGACCAAGGTGCTCAAGGACGGCACGTTGCTTGGCTGCCGCAAATGGGAACTGCTGGATCTGCTGTGGAGCGAGGCTCTGCTCAAGTGGATCGAGAACCTGCGCCATCACGCGACTTTCGGCACCGATCCGGCGCTGGTGACCATGGAGCGCGAAGTGACGCTGGCGATTGCCGGCGACTGGGGCACCGGACCGTTCAACAGCCATGCGCCGGCGGTGTCGGTGGCCAACCAGATGCAACTGGCCAATGCCGATTTCACCATTCACCTGGGGGACGTCTATTACGCCGGCACTCACTCCCAGGAAGACACCGACATGGCCGGCTGGCCGATGGGCACCCACGGCTCGTTCACCCTCAATTCCAACCACGAGATGTACAGCGGCGCCCACGGTTACTTCAAGGAACTGGCGGCGCGCTTTCCGGGGCAGCAGGGCACCAGTTACTTTGCCCTGATCAATGACGACTGGCTGATTGTCGGGCTGGATACGGCGTACGCCTCGGACGTCATGAACCTGTACATGGACGGCACCCTGAACAAGCCGCAGATCGAATGGATGAAGGGCCTGCCGAAGCGCAAAAAACTCATGGTGCTCAGCCACCATCAGGGCTTCGACATCACCGGGCACCACAAGACTGCGCTGTATCAACCGGTGTGCGATGCGCTGGGGCGTGAGCCGGATTATTGGTATTGGGGCCATTTGCACAACGGCATTGTCTATGCGGCCCAGGGCGGACTGCATGCGCGTTGTGCCGGGCACGGAGCGATTCCCTACGGCACCACCAGCGAGCTGAACGGGCATTCGCGGGTGCTGTTTTCGGAGACGAAGGATGCGAACGATCCGGACTACCCGCTGCGGGTGTTGAACGGGTACGCGAAGATCAGGTTGGTGGGGGAGGAGATTTTCGAGGAGTTTATCGGGGAGGATGGATCGGTGAGGTGGTCATCGACGTGATCCGTTCTGATCGTTCCCGCGCAGGGCGCGGGAACGATCAATGACGCGAATCAACCCTGAACCGGAACCCCCTTGAGATACGGCGCAGGCTCGGCCCCGAGGTTGCTCAGCATCCGCTCGCTGTACCAATCGACGAAGTTGACCACGCCGAACTCATAGGTCTTGGAGTACGGGCCCGGCTGGTAGGCGGTGGAGTTGATCCCGCGCTGGTTCTCTTCGGCCAGACGACGGTCCTGATCGTTGGTCGCGTCCCATACCTGGCGCATGCGTTCGACGTCGTAATCCACGCCTTCGACCGCATCCTTGTGCACCAGCCACTTGGTGGTGACCATGGTTTCCTGGGCGCTGATCGGCCACACGGTGAACACGATGATATGGTCGCCCATGCAGTGGTTCCACGAGTGCGGCAGGTGCAGGATGCGCATCGAGCCCAGGTCCGGGTTCTTGATCCGGCCCATCAGCTTGGCGCAGCCCTGTTTGCCGTCCATGGTCATCGACACGGTGCCCTTGAGCAGCGGCATGCGCACGATGCGGTTGCGCAGGCCGAAACTGGCGTGGGCGTAAGGGATCTTTTCGGCTTCCCACGCGGCAGCGGAGGCGGCGACGTGATCCTTGAACGCCTGATCGGCACGGGGGTCGGTGACGTCGTCCCATTCCAGCAGGGTTTTCAACAGTTCCGGGTGAGAACCGCTGCAGTGGTAGCACTCGCGGTTGTTTTCCAGCACCAGTTTCCAATTGGCCTTTTCCATCAAGGTGGTTTGCACCGCCACCTTGGTGTTTTCCATGTCGTACGGTTCCATGTAGTGGTTCAGGGTCGACAGGAAGTCATCGATGGCCGGCGGGTTCTCCGCCAGGCTGATGAAGATGTAACCGCCGGCGGTCTTAACGTTCACCGGTTTCAGACCGTACTGCTTCATGTCGAAGTCGGCGCCCATTTCGGTGCCGGCGAACAGCAGGCGACCGTCCAGCTCGTACGTCCACTGGTGGTAGTGGCAGACCAGTTTGGCGACCTTGCCCTTGTCGCTGGTGCACAGGCGCGAGCCACGGTGGCGGCAGACGTTGTGGAACGCATGCACCACGCCATCGGCGCCGCGAATGACGATGATCGGGTTCTTGCCGATCTGCAGGGTGATGTAGTTGCCCTTGGCCGGGATCTCGCAGGTCATGCCGGCGATCAACCACTCTTTCTGGAAGATCTCCTGCATGTCGATATCGAACAGGCGTTCGTCACTGTAGAACGGTTGCGGCAGCGAATAGGTGCGCTCGCGTTCCTGGAGCATTTGTGCGGTGGCCTTGCGTGCGGGTTCCAGCGGGTCGCCCAGGCTGATTTTTGCGGTGTCCATCGATGAATTCCTCAAGGCCATCTGCGTGGCCGCGAAAGTGGCTGATCAGGGTTGCAGCGCAAGGTGTAAAGAATCTGTTTGTGTTGGGGGCGAGTGTGGGGCCGCCGCTGCCCGGAACCTTATCCATGGGCGACATGGTGCAATCTGTTCCCGACGCGCAACCCCCGGTGGTTGGGGGCTGGTCGCGATAAGTATGTCAATGTCGCGGATAGGTAAACGGGGCGTTCGCGCTATACGCAGAATCGCCACATGAAGGCCGACAGTCGGCCGTGGAGAACAGCATGTCGAACAGCTTCCTGAATCCGGTCACCACCCAGACCTGGGCCAATGGCCGACACATCGTCCGTTGCGTCAAAGTCATCCAGGAAACCTGGGATGTGCGCACCTTCTGCTTCATGGCCGACCAGCCGATCCTGTTCTTCTTCAAGCCCGGGCAGTTCGTGACCCTGGAGCTGGAGATCGAAGGCCAGCCGATCATGCGTTCGTACACCATCTCCAGCTCGCCGTCGGTGCCGTACAGTTTTTCGGTGACCATCAAGCGCGTGCCGGGGGGCAAGGTCTCCAACTGGTTGCACGACACCCTGCATGAAGGCCAGGAGCTGGCGGTGCACGGACCGGTCGGGCTGTTCAACGCCATCGATTTCCCGAGCCCGAAAGTGCTCTACCTGAGCGGTGGCGTCGGAATCACCCCAGTGATGTCCATGGCGCGCTGGTTCTACGACACCAACGGCAACGTCGACATGACGTTCATCCACAGTGCCCGCTCGCCGAAAGACATCATTTACCACCGCGAGCTGGAACACATGGCGTCGCGGATCGACAACTTCAGCCTGCACCTGATCTGCGAAAAGCATGGGCTGGGCGAGCCGTGGGCCGGCTATCGCGGCTACCTCAACCACAAGATGCTCGAACTGATGGTGCCGGACTTCCTCGAGCGCGAAGTCTTCTGCTGCGGCCCGACGCCGTACATGACGGCGGTCAAACGCCTGCTGGAAAACGCCGGCTACGACATGAAGCGTTATCACGAGGAATCCTTCGGCGCCACGCCGCCGGAAGCCCGTGCCGACGCGGTGGAACAGGCCGAACAGGCAGCGGAAGCACCGGAAGTCCCGGCGGCGGATCTGCACCTGGTGGAATTCACCTCTTCGGACAAGAGCATCCGTGTTGCGCCGGGCGAGACCGTGCATGCGGCGGCTGCCAAGGTCGGCCTGATGATCCCGAAAGCCTGCGGCATGGGGATCTGCGGGACGTGCAAGGTGCTCAAGCTGGGCGGCGAGGTGGAGATGGATCACAACGGCGGGATCACCGAGGACGACGAGGCGGAGGGGTACATTCTTTCTTGCTGCAGTGTGCCGAAGGGGGATGTTCGGATCGAGTATTGAGGTTAGTTTGCAGGCCTTCTTGTGATCTCCCATAGGGGAAATCACAAGAAGGCATTAGTTGCTGTTTTTAAATGACTTCGAATACGGCGAGAAGCCCAAAGAATACAAACATGAAGCCTGAAATTCGCTGGTATTTATACAGTGTCAGCAGCGTGCGTTTAAAATCTGGTGGAAAATTTATTATATCGGTTGCACTCAATTTTCCTTGGTAAATGTAGACTTCCGGGCGTTTCAGGAAACCAAAAATTTCTCCCATCATGTAGATCCGCCCATGTATCCCGC
Source organism: Pseudomonas sp. B7 (assembly GCF_016735645.1). NCBI lineage: Bacteria > Pseudomonadati > Pseudomonadota > Gammaproteobacteria > Pseudomonadales > Pseudomonadaceae > Pseudomonas > Pseudomonas sp. B7. The sequence goes on along the minus strand of NZ_JAERRE010000004.1, from coordinate 131,458 downwards.
CATGCCATAGCATGATGAGGCCGCTTAATATTGAGCTGTTCTGAAGGCTGCTGATAATTAGCTCTATTTTTGTTTTTGCGATATATAGCGATATGCAGTTTATTATTATGAGTGTGGCGAAATTTATGATGTTTAGAATAATGAATGCTTCTCTTGCAGTTGCATAACTCATCGGATTTTCTCGTAAATCAATTCACCGGCGATTTCGCCGCCTTTTTCGCCCACAGAGCCGAACGTAAAAGATCCGGCTCCCGCAACCAGTACCCCACACAGCACCCCAGCGATACCTGCGGTCGATACCCCGATTGCTACGCAAATGGTGGAGGCCGCGCTTGCACCCACAGCAGAACCGACAGCTCCACCCAGAAAACTTCCGGCTTCAGTGTATTTCACCTTTTTGCATGCCTCGGCACTGCCGTTCGTACAGACATCTTGAACCTTCATTGCCGAGGCTCCGCCACCCACGGCCGTACCAATCCAGCCACCGTATTTGATGTATTGCGAGGCTTTCACTACGCCTTGAATGTGAGTGGAGTACCCGGGCGTCTGGCCGATGCCGCCAGCCTTTCTCCAACGGTGCACCCGGTGAGGATGCTCAATACCTAAAGCGATTTTAAGGTTTGGGTAATCAGGGAGGCCGATGGCTCTCTTGGTCAATCCGGTGAGCTGTCCGTCCAGCCGTTGAAGTAATCCGGCGCGGCGCTTTTTGAATGCCTTTGAATTCAGGCTGCCATTGGCCTTGATCGTGCTGGTATGCAATTCCTCAATATCTTTCAAAGCGGCTTTTATGCCATCCAGATGGTTAGCGGCCATAGCGGTACCAACCCCAATAACTTTCGACCCATCTGAAAGCGTCCGTCTGATGACCTCGTAGTGCTGGGCAAAAAAGTCCGCCTCTTCCACCGTCAACGGCGCCAGCGCCGTGCTGACGATGTGCGCGGTTTCCATCAGCAGTGATTCTTCATAGGTGCATTGCTGATTGTCTGGATCACTCAGAACAATCATCGATCCGGCCTTCACCACGTCCTCCAGTGGATTCAGGCTTTTGAATTTGGCGATGACACTCGGGTTTGGCGACGCAAACAGCTGCGCCTGAAGTTTCTCGGCGGACACGCTTTTGGGCACGATGTAGAACCCTGGCTCTTCGGGCGCCGGCAGCTCCTGCGGCCAATGCTCGCGGGGAGCCATTCGCAAGTCGTTGACCGGACGCGGAGAGGAGGGCGGGGCTGAGTTCGGGCGTGTCACTTTCAGGTTCTGCTGGTGAGCGGCCCGCAGCAGACGTTCCGGATCGGGAGTTGCTGCAGGCTGTGGGAGCATCGACAAGCGTCGTGCCTTCGCCGTGCCGGTGATCGCTCCGTGCCTGTTTTGCTGCAGGATCCGAGACTGGTTCAGCAGGTTGTGTTGTTCCTGCACAAGCGCAAGGATTCCCTGCTCCGGAGTCAGGCGTCCGGCGGCAACCTCATCGGTGATGTGTTTGGCGAAATATGCGACTTGTTGATTGAACTGCACGCGCGCGATGCCGAACGCCAGATGGCGAGCACTGGCGGTCAGCGCCTGGCCGAGCAAGTTGCCTGCGGCATCCTCAACGCCGCAGGGATCATGTGGTCGAGGGTTCAATCCTGGCTGCCCCACGAGGTATGGCCGGTGGTGCCCGCAATGTGGTGTACCCAACTGATGCCGCGGTAACGAATGGCCAGTTGCTCTTGAGGTTGAGCGTCGTTTTGCAGAATGACGTGGGGCACTTCCTGCGAGAGTTCAGCCAGAACGGCCCCATCGAGGGAAATTGAATAAAACTTCTCCTGCTGACCTTGAGGCGAGGTTCGGTAAAGGCTGATTGTGCATTCGAGTTCTTCGCTGTTCGAATGCGCCTGGGCCAGCAAGGGGGAGGATTTGTCGACCGCTTTGGTGATGATGACCGGTTGGTGGACGGCTTTGCCGAGGTTGTTGTCGCGGCGCATTTCATGGCTCAAGGCGAACACCATGATTTCATCGGTATGGGCCTTCTGGTATTTGTTGCCGACCGATTCCGGGGTCGAACACCCGGCTGAAATAAGGCCTTGAGTCTTGCCGGTAATGGTCATGTAGGCAGGGTTCGCCATAGTCAGCACTCCTCGAAAAAGGAGCAGGCAGTCTATGGCGAAGCCTGTTTGGTTTATGTAGGTCCTGGTGTAGGTCGATTCTGAAAATGCTCAGTCGATAAACAGATCCGTCATCAACTTCGCGTCACTCTTCGGCTCAAACCGATAGTGGTCGAATTCGCTCACGCCGCTTTCGCGCAAGATCTCTTCATCAATCAACAACCGCCCGGTAATCCGCCGCCCGCTGCTGCTCAGAATCACATGCGCCGCATCCGCCATGATCGCTGGCGTGCGCGCATGCTTGAACGACTCCCGATTGCCCAGCTGAAACTCGATGGCCGCCGTGGCAATCATGGTCTGCGGCCACAGCGAATTGACGCTGATGCCGTAGTTGGCAAACTCCTCGCTCATCCCGACCGTCAGCATGCTCATGCCGTACTTGGTCACGGTGTAGGGGCTGTACTGGGCGAACCACTTACTGGCCAGATTCAGCGGCGGTGACAGGTTAAGGATGTGCCCGGAGGATTTCTTCAGGTAGGGCAAGGCCGCCTGGCTGCACAGCAACACAGCGCGGGTGTTGATCTGGTGCATCAGGTCGAAACGCTTGAGTTCGATGTGCTGCACACCGGTCAACTTGATCGCCCCGGCGTTGTTCACCAGCGCATCGATCCCGCCAAAATGTTGATTGGCCTGGGCCAGCGCCTGTCGCACCGCCTCCTCATCCCGCACATCCAGTTGCAGCGCCAGGGCCTTGCCGCCGGCCGCTTCGACTTCAGCGGCGACGCTGTGGATGGTGCCGGGCAACTTGGCGTGCGGCTCGGCGCTCTTGGCCGCGATCACGATATTGGCCCCGTCCTGTGCAGCCCGCAGCGCAATCTCGCGCCCGATGCCACGGCTGGCGCCAGTGATGAACAAGGTTTTGCCTTTTAGCGACATGCGCAAGCTCCTGCTTATTGTTATGTGAGCGATGGCTCGACAGACAATGTAGACGATGGAGCTGAAACGGGAGGGGGAGGAGCTGCCTGATCGTTCCCACGCAGAGCGTGGGAACGATCAGGAGAAGGGGGCGGAAGAGATAAATCAGGCCGACATGACTTCGCGGATGTCGCGCGCCAGTTCGCGTACGCGTTCCTCTTCGGTGTCCCACGAGCACATGAAGCGCGCGCCGCCCTTGCCGATGAAGGTGTAGAAGCGCCAGCCGCGCGCGGTCAGGGCGGCGATGGCCGGTTCCGAGAGTTGCAGGAACACGCCGTTGGCCTGGACCGGGAACATCAGTTCCACGCCCGGGATGTCGCTGACCAGTTCAGCCAGCAGTTGCGCGCAGTGGTTGGCGTGGCGGGCGTATTTGAGCCAGGCGTCGTTTCCCAGGATGCCGACCCACGGCGCCGACAGGAAACGCATCTTCGAAGCCAGTTGCCCGGCCTGTTTGCAGCGGTAGTCGAAGTCTTCGGCCAGTTTGTGGTTGAAGAACAGGATCGCCTCACCCACCGCCATGCCGTTTTTCGTGCCGCCGAAGCACAGCACGTCGACGCCGGCCTTCCAGGTCAGATCCGCCGGCGAGCAGCCGAGGAAGGCGCAGGCGTTGGAGAACCGCGCGCCGTCCATGTGCAGGTTCAGGCCCAGTTCCTTGCAGGTGTCGCTGATGGCACGGACTTCTTCCGGGGTGTAGACACTGCCGACCTCGGTGGCCTGGGTCAGCGTCACCACGCGCGGTTTCGGGTAGTGGATGTCCTGGCGCTTGAGGGCGACTTCGCGGATCGAGGCCGGGGTGATCTTGCCGTTTTCGGTGCCGGCGATCAGCAGTTTCGAGCCGTTGGAGAAGAATTCCGGCGCGCCGCATTCGTCGGTTTCGACGTGGGCGGTTTCCGAGCAGATCACGCTGTGGTAACTCTGGCACAGCGACGACAGCGCCAGCGAGTTGGCGGCGGTGCCGTTGAAGGCGAAGAACACTTCGCAGTCGGTCTCGAACAGCTTACGGAAATCATCCGAGGCGCGGGCTGTCCATTCATCGTCGCCATAGGCGCGCTGGTGGCCGTGGTTGGCCTGTTCCATGGCAGCCCAGGCTTCAGGGCAGATACCGGAGTAGTTGTCGCTGGCGAATTGTTGGCTCTTGTCGGTCATGGCCGGCTTCCGTGATCGGTGCGCTTGTGGCGCTCCGTTGGTCAATGAGGGTGCGCACTTTACCGAAGATCATCCGGGGAGCACACGGGATGTCGCTGTCAGAACTTTACAAGGATGCGAGCCGATTATGCACCTGAGCCAGCGTGACGGCGCACTCGATCTGCTCAAGTGGCTGGCGCTGCTGAGCATGCTGCTCGATCACCTGCAATATGTCGGGATCAGCGCCGATTGGCTGTATGTGCCGGGGCGGCTGGCGTTCCCGTGGTTCTGCGTGGCGATGGCGGCGAACCTGGCCCGAGACGGCGCGCGCAAGACCGAATGGCGCTATCTGGGCTGGTTGCTGCTGTTCAGCCTGCTCAGCGAGATTCCCTACCGTTTGTACATTCCGGAGCCCGACACCCTGAACGTGATGCCCACCCTGGCGCTGGGCCTGCTGGTGGCGCGGGGCTGGCAGGATCGAGCGCTGATTTCGCGATTGCTGGCCGTCGGCGCGTTGCTGTTGGCGGCGATGTTCCCGGAGCGACTGATGTTCGGTCTGTTCGGCGTCCTGCTGCCATTGGCGATGTTGCTGGTGTTTCGCAAACCCTGGTATTTCAGCCTGCTGCCGGGGCTGGTGTGTCTGGCGGCGAATCAGTGGCAGGTGCTCTTCGAATCTGCGCAGTTCGGCAACTTGGTCGCCATCGGCGGCATTGCGACCTGCCTGATGGCGCCTTTGCTCGGAATGTTCCTGCTGCGACACGCCATTTACCTCCACGCGCCACCCATGCGGCGCTGGGCGTATGCGCTCTATCCCGCGCATTTCGTGGTTCTTCTGGCCTTGCGCCAGCTACTTGTTTGAGTCCGTCGCCGCCGCCATGTCGTAAACGCACCTTTGCGTGGCGTCCGTAGGCATTTGACCTCCCTGCGCCGGCCATACCATCGCATCAAAGGGCACTGGCTGAGCGCCGTGCCTTACCGAGACGAATGGCGCACAGATGCCGCTGGGAGAGACGCGATGTTCAGCAAGCAAGACCAGATCCAGGGTTACGACGATGCACTGCTGGCGGCGATGAATGCCGAGGAGCAACGTCAGGAAGATCACATCGAGCTGATCGCGTCGGAGAACTACACCAGCAAACGCGTCATGCAAGCGCAAGGCAGCGGCCTGACCAACAAATACGCCGAAGGCTATCCGGGCAAGCGCTACTACGGTGGCTGCGAGCACGTCGACAAGGTCGAAGCCCTGGCCATCGAACGCGCCAAGCAACTGTTCGGCGCCGATTACGCCAACGTCCAGCCGCACTCCGGTTCCTCGGCCAACAGCGCCGTGTACCTGGCCCTGCTGCAAGCGGGCGACACCATTCTCGGCATGAGCCTGGCCCACGGCGGTCACCTGACCCACGGCGCCAAGGTCTCGTCCTCGGGCAAGCTGTACAACGCCGTGCAGTACGGCATCGACACCAAAACCGGCCTGATCGATTACGACGAAGTCGAGCGTCTGGCTGTCGAGTGCAAGCCGAAGATGATCGTCGCTGGTTTCTCGGCCTACTCGAAAACCCTCGACTTCCCGCGCTTCCGTCAGATCGCCGACAAGGTTGGCGCGCTGCTGTTCGTCGATATGGCCCACGTCGCCGGTCTGGTGGCTGCCGGTCTGTACCCGAACCCGCTGCCGTACGCCGACGTGGTCACCACCACGACCCACAAGACCCTGCGCGGTCCACGTGGCGGCCTGATCCTGGCCAAGGCCAACGAAGAAATCGAGAAGAAGCTCAACGCGGCGGTATTCCCCGGCGCCCAGGGCGGCCCGCTGATGCACGTTATCGCCGGCAAGGCCGTGTGCTTCAAGGAAGCGCTGGAGCCCGGCTTCAAGGCCTATCAGCAACAAGTGATCGACAACGCCCAGGCGATGGCGAGCGTCTTTATCAAACGTGGCTACGATGTAGTGTCCGGCGGCACCGACAACCACCTGTTCCTGGTCAGCCTGATCCGTCAGGGCCTTACCGGTAAGGACGCCGACGCCGCCCTCGGTCGCGCGCACATCACCGTCAACAAGAACGCCGTACCGAACGACCCGCAGTCGCCGTTCGTCACCTCCGGCCTGCGCATCGGCACCCCGGCGGTGACCACCCGCGGCTTCAAGGTGACCCAGTGCGTGACGCTGGCCGGCTGGATCTGCGACATCCTCGACAACCTCGGCGATGCCGATGTCGAGGCCAACGTCGCCCAGCAGGTTTCGGCCCTGTGCGCTGACTTCCCGGTTTATCGCTGAGCGTTCTGGAGTACATGACTATGCAACGCTATTCGGGCTTCGGCCTCTTCAAACACTCCCTCAGCCACCACGAAAACTGGCAGCGCATGTGGCGCACGCCGACCCCGAAAAAGGTCTACGACGTGGTCATCGTCGGCGGCGGCGGGCACGGTCTGGCGACGGCTTACTATCTGGCCAAAGAGCACGGCATCACCAACGTGGCCGTGGTCGAGAAGGGCTGGCTGGGCGGCGGTAACACCGCGCGCAACACCACCATCGTTCGCTCCAACTACCTGTGGGACGAGTCGGCGCACCTGTACGAACACGCGATGAAACTGTGGGAAGGCCTGTCGCAGGACCTGAACTACAACGTGATGTTCTCCCAGCGTGGCGTCTACAACCTGTGCCACACCCTGCAGGACATCCGTGATTCCGAGCGTCGGGTCAGCGCCAACCGCCTCAACGGCGTCGACGGCGAACTGCTCAACGCCAAGCAGGTCGCGGACGAAATTCCGTACCTCGACTGCTCGAAAAACACCCGCTACCCGGTGATGGGCGCGACCGTTCAGCGTCGCGGCGGCGTGGCCCGTCACGATGCCGTGGCGTGGGGCTTTGCCCGTGCCGCAGACGCCCTCGGTGTGGACCTGATCCAGCAGACCGAAGTGATCGGTTTCCGCAAGGAAAACGGTGTGTGCATCGGCGTTGAAACCAACAAGGGCTTCATCGGCGCCAAGCGCGTCGGCGTGGTCACCGCCGGTAACTCCGGGCACATGGCCAAGCTCGCCGGTTTCCGTCTGCCGATCGAATCCCACCCGCTGCAAGCGCTGGTGTCCGAGCCGATCAAACCGATCATCGACAGCGTGATCATGTCCAACGCCGTGCACGGTTACATCAGCCAGTCCGACAAGGGCGACCTGGTGATCGGCGCCGGTATCGACGGCTACAACGGCTACGGCCAGCGCGGTTCGTACCCGGTGATCGAGCACACCATCCAGGCCATCGTCGAGATGTTCCCGGTGCTGTCGCGAGTGCGCATGAACCGTCAGTGGGGCGGCATCGTCGACACCACGCCGGACGCCTGCCCGATCATTTCGAAAACCCCGGTACCGAACATGTTCTTCAACTGCGGTTGGGGCACCGGTGGCTTCAAGGCGACACCTGGCTCGGGCAACGTGTTTGCCGCAAGCCTGGCCAAGGGTGAAATGCACCCGCTGGCCGCACCTTTCTCCATCGACCGTTTCCACAACGGTGCGTTGATCGACGAACACGGCGCTGCGGCTGTCGCCCACTAACAGGAGAAATCCCCATGTTGCATATCTTCTGTCCTCACTGCGGCGAACTGCGCTCCGAAGAGGAATTCCACGCATCCGGCCAGGCGCACATTCCGCGTCCGCTGGATCCGAACAGCTGCACCGACGAGGAGTGGGGCGACTACATGTTCTTTCGCGACAACCCGCGCGGTCTGCACCACGAGTTGTGGGATCACGTCGCCGGTTGCCGCCAGTACTTCAACGTCACCCGCGACACCGTGACCTACGAGATTCTCGAAACCTACAAGATCGGCACCAAGCCGCAATTCACCGACAAGGCTGACACTGCGAAAACAGCCACGACGGCGCTGGGAGAGAAGGTATGAGCCAGACCAATCGCCTGTCCAACGGTGGACGGATCGACCGCAACAAAGTGCTGAGCTTCACCTTCAATGGCCAGACCTACAAAGGGTTTGAAGGCGACTCGCTGGCCGCCGCCCTGCTGGCCAACGGCGTCGACATCATTGGCCGCAGCTTCAAGTATTCGCGTCCGCGCGGCATCTTCGCCGCCGGCGCCGAAGAGCCGAACGCGGTGTTGCAGATCGGTGCGACCGAAGCCACCCAGATCCCTAACGTGCGCGCCACGCAACAAGCGCTGTACCAAGGCCTGGTCGCCACCAGCACCAACGGCTGGCCGAGCGTCAACAACGACATGATGGGGATTCTCGGCAAGGTCGGCGGCAAGCTGATGCCGCCGGGTTTCTACTACAAAACCTTCATGTACCCGCAATCGTTCTGGATGACTTACGAGAAATACATTCGTAAGGCTGCCGGTCTTGGCCGCTCGCCGACCGAGAACGATCCGGACACCTACGATTACATGAACCAGCACTGCGACGTGCTGATCGTCGGCGCCGGCCCGGCCGGTCTGGCCGCTGCCCTGGCCGCTGCGCGCAGCGGTGCGCGGGTGATCATCGCCGACGAGCAGGAAGAGTTCGGCGGCAGCCTGCTCGATTCCCGTGAAAGCCTCGACGGCAAGCCTGCGATGGAGTGGGTCGCCAGCGTCATCGCTGAGCTGAAGAACACCCCGGACGTGCTGCTGTTGCCGCGCGCCACGGTCAACGGCTACCACGACCACAACTTCCTGACCATTCATGAACGCCTCACCGATCACCTCGGTGACCGCGCGCCGATCGGCCAGGTGCGTCAGCGCATTCACCGCGTCCGCGCCAAGCGTGTGGTGCTGGCGACCGGCGCTCACGAGCGTCCGCTGGTCTACGGCAACAACGACGTGCCAGGCAACATGCTCGCCGGCGCGGTGTCGACTTACGTGCGCCGTTACGGCGTGGCACCGGGCAAAAAGCTGGTGCTGTCGACCAACAACGATCACGCCTATCGGGTGGCGCTGGATTGGCTCGATGCCAGCCTGCAAGTGGTCGCCATCGCCGACGCCCGCAGCAACCCGCGTGGCGCGCTGGTGGAAGAAGCGCGCGCCAAAGGCATTCGCATCCTCACCGGCAGCGCCGTGATCGAGGCCCGTGGCAGCAAGCACGTGACCGCTGCCCGCGTGGCGGCGATCGATGTCAAAGGCCACAAGGTCACCAGCCCGGGCGAATGGCTCGACTGCGACCTGATCGCCAGCTCCGGTGGTTACAGCCCGGTGGTCCACCTGGCGTCGCACCTCGGCGGCAAGCCGATCTGGCGCGAAGATATCCTCGGTTTCGTACCGGGCGAAGCACCGCAGAAACGCGTGTGCGTCGGTGGCATCAACGGCGTCTACGGTCTCGGCGATTCCCTGGCTGACGGTTTTGAAGGCGGCGTGCGCGCTGCGTCCGAAGCCGGCTTCCAGAGCGTCGAAGCGATCCTGCCGAAAGCCCTGAGTCGTCTGGAAGAGCCGACGTTGGCGCTGTTCCAGGTGCCGCACGAGAAAGGTACTTCCCGGGCGCCGAAGCAATTCGTCGACCTGCAGAACGACGTGACCGCCGCCGCCATCGAACTGGCGACCCGCGAAGGTTTCGAGTCGGTCGAGCACGTCAAACGCTACACCGCGCTGGGCTTCGGCACCGATCAGGGCAAGCTCGGCAACGTCAACGGTCTGGCCATCGCCGCCCGTTCGCTGAACGTGACCATCCCGCAGATGGGTACCACGATGTTCCGTCCGAACTACACGCCGGTGACGTTTGGCGCGGTAGCCGGTCGTCACTGCGGGCACATCTTCGAACCGGTGCGTTACACCGCACTGCATCAATGGCACCTGAAAAACGGCGCCGAGTTCGAAGACGTCGGTCAGTGGAAGCGTCCGTGGTACTTCCCGAAAAACGGCGAAGACATGCATGCCGCCGTCAAACGCGAATGCAAGGCTGTGCGCGACAGCGTCGGTCTGCTGGACGCTTCGACCCTGGGCAAGATCGACATCCAGGGCCCGGACGCCCGCGAGTTCCTCAACCGCGTGTACACCAACGCCTGGACCAAGCTCGACGTGGGCAAGGCCCGTTACGGCCTGATGTGCAAGGAAGACGGCATGGTCTTCGACGACGGTGTGACGGCGTGTCTGGCCGACAACCATTTCGTCATGACCACCACCACCGGCGGTGCGGCTCGCGTACTGCAGTGGCTGGAGCTGTACCACCAGACCGAATGGCCGGACCTGAAGGTGTACTTCACCTCCGTCACCGACCACTGGGCGACCATGACCCTGTCCGGCCCGAACAGCCGCAAGCTGCTCAGCGCCGTGACCGACATCGACCTGGCCAATGAAGCGTTTCCGTTCATGACCTGGAAAGAAGGTCTGGTCGGCGGTGTGCCGGCGCGGGTGTTCCGTATCTCGTTCACCGGTGAGCTGTCGTACGAAGTCAACGTCCAGGCCGACTACGCGATGGGCGTGCTGGAAAAAATCGTCGAGGCGGGCAAGCAGTACAACCTGATGCCTTACGGCACCGAGACCATGCACGTCCTGCGGGCCGAGAAAGGCTTCATCATCGTCGGCCAGGACACCGACGGCTCGATGACCCCGGACGACCTGAACATGGGCTGGTGCGTCGGCCGCACCAAACCGTTCTCGTGGATCGGCCAGCGCGGCATGAACCGTGAAGACTGCGTGCGTGACCAGCGTAAGCAACTGGTGGGCCTGAAGCCGATCGATCCGAACGTCTGGCTGCCGGAAGGTGCGCAACTGGTGTTCAACACCAAGCAGTCGATCCCGATGACCATGGTCGGCCACGTGACCTCCAGCTACGCGCACAACTCCCTCGGCTATTCGTTTGCCATGGGCGTGGTGAAGGGCGGTCTCAAGCGCATGGGCGAGCGGGTGTTCGCACCGCTGGCGGATGGCAGCGTGATCGAGGCGGAAATCGTTTCTTCGGTGTTCTTCGATCCGAAAGGCGATCGCCAGAACATCTAATTGATCGCTCCCGCGCCTGGCGCGGGAGCGACACCGAATTCAGGAAGGGTGCTTTATGACCGCAGCCAACGTTTACCAACAACGCCCGACCACCGGGGCCAAGGCCGAGTCGTCGCTGCATCATGCCGACCTCGCCAGCCTGGTCGGCAAGGGCCGCAAGAACGCCGGTGTGACCGTGCGCGAGAAGAAACTCCTCGGTCATCTGACCATCCGTGGTGATGGCCACGATGCCGCGTTCGCTGCCGGTGTGCACAAGGCGCTGGGCATTGAATTGCCGGGTGCCCTGAGCGTGATCGTCAAAGGCGAAACCAGCCTGCAATGGATGGGCCCGGACGAGTGGCTGCTGATCGTGCCGAGCGGTGAAGAGTTCGCTGCCGAGCAGAAACTGCGCGAAGCGCTGGGCGATCTGCACATCGCAATCGTCAACGTCAGCGGCGGCCAGCAGTTGCTCGAACTGAGCGGCCCGAACGTGCGTCAGGTGCTGATGAAATCCACCAGCTACGACGTGCACCCGAACAACTTCCCGGTCGGCAAGGCGGTCGGCACGGTGTTCGCCAAGTCGCAGTTGATGATCCGCCACACCGCCGAAGACACCTGGGAACTGCTGATCCGTCGCAGCTTCTCGGATTACTGGTGGTTGTGGTTGCAGGATGCGTCCGCCGAATACGGCCTTAGCGTTCAGGCCTGATCAGGAGAAAACGATGAGCCGCGCCCCGGATACATGGATTCTGACCGCCGACTGCCCCAGCGTTCTCGGCACCGTGGACGCGGTGACGCGTTTTCTGTTCGAGCAAGGTTGCTACGTGACCGAGCATCACTCGTTCGATGACCGGCTCTCGGGCCGCTTCTTTATTCGGGTGGAGTTCCGTCAGCCCGACGGTTTTGACGAACAGTCCTTCCGCGCCGGCCTCGCCGAGCGTGGTCAGGCGTTCGGCATGATCTTCGAGCTGACTGCGCCGAACTACCGGCCAAAAGTGGTGATCATGGTCTCCAAGGCCGATCACTGCCTCAACGACTTGCTCTATCGCCAGCGCATCGGCCAGTTGTCGATGGACGTGGCGGCGGTGGTGTCCAACCATCCGGACCTCAAGCCGCTGGCCGACTGGCACCAGATTCCCTACTACCATTTCCCCCTCGACCCCAACGACAAACCGGCCCAGGAGCGGCAGGTGTGGCAGGTGATCGAAGAGGCCGGCGCTGAACTGGTGATCCTCGCCCGCTACATGCAGGTGCTGTCGCCGGAACTGTGCCGCAAGCTCGATGGCAAGGCGATCAACATTCACCACTCGCTGCTGCCGGGCTTCAAGGGCGCCAAGCCGTATCACCAGGCCTACAACAAGGGCGTGAAACTGGTAGGCGCCACCGCGCACTACATCAATAACGACCTGGACGAGGGGCCGATCATCGCCCAAGGCGTCGAGGCGGTGGATCACAGTCATTACCCCGAAGACCTGATTGCCAAGGGCCGCGACATCGAAGGCCTGACCCTGGCCCGGGCCGTGGGGTATCACATTGAGCGGAGGGTGTTTTTGAACGCCAATCGCACCGTCGTTCTTTGAGTCACAAGCAACGCAAAACCAACAAGCAATAACCCGAGCACTTAACGCGCTACCTGCCTGGGCGGCGCGGTTCCATAAAAACAACAGCGAGGTGAAAGCATGTCTGGCAATCGTGGTGTGGTGTATCTCGGCGCTGGCAAGGTCGAAGTACAGAAAATCGACTATCCGAAAATGCAGGATCCGCGCGGCAGGAAGATCGAGCACGGTGTCATCCTGCGTGTGGTTTCAACCAACATTTGCGGCTCCGACCAGCACATGGTGCGCGGCCGCACCACCGCTCAGGTCGGTCTGGTGCTGGGACACGAGATCACCGGTGAAGTGATCGAGAAGGGCAGCGACGTCGAAAGCCTGAAAATCGGCGACCTGGTCTCCGTTCCGTTCAACGTGGCTTGCGGGCGCTGCCGTTCCTGCAAGGAGCAACACACCGGCGTCTGCCTGACCGTCAACCCGGCCCGTGCCGGTGGTGCCTACGGTTACGTCGACATGGGCGACTGGACCGGCGGCCAGGCCGAATACGTGCTGGTGCCGTACGCCGACTTCAACCTGCTGAAACTGCCGGACCGCGACAAGGCCATGGAGAAAATCCGTGACCTGACCTGCCTCTCCGACATTCTGCCGACCGGTTACCACGGCGCCGTTACCGCTGGCGTCGGTCCGGGCAGCACCGTTTACATTGCCGGCGCAGGCCCGGTCGGTCTGGCCGCTGCCGCCTCCGCCCGTTTGCTCGGCGCCGCGGTGGTGATCGTCGGCGACGTCAACACCATCCGCCTGGCCCACGCCAAGGCTCAGGGTTTCGAAATCGTCGACCTGTCGAAAGACACCCCGCTGCACGAACAGATCGCCGCGCTGCTGGGCGAGCCTGAAGTGGATTGCGCGGTGGACTGCGTGGGCTTCGAAGCCCGTGGTCATGGTCACGACGGCGTCAAATCCGAAGCCCCGGCCACCGTGCTCAACTCGCTGATGGGCGTGGTGCGCGTAGCCGGCAAGATCGGTATTCCGGGCCTGTACGTGACCGAAGATCCGGGTGCTGTCGATGCCGCCGCGAAAATGGGCAGCCTGAGCATTCGCTTCGGCCTGGGCTGGGCCAAATCCCACAGCTTCCACACCGGCCAGACTCCGGTGATGAAGTACAACCGTCAGCTGATGCAGGCGATCATGTGGGACCGCATCAACATTGCCGAAGTGGTGGGCGTGCAAGTCATCAGCCTCGATCAGGCGCCGGAAGGTTACGGCGAGTTCGATGCCGGCGTGCCGAAGAAGTTTGTGATTGATCCGCATAAGTTGTTCAGCGCGGCGTAAACACTCTCGCAATAAAAAAGCGGCGCTTTTTAGCGCCGTTTTTTTGAAAGATTTCGATAGGCCAGTTTTGTCTGATCGAAGTACGTTGGTCAATCTGACTTACCGCTTATAGGGGCACTTGCTGGCGTCACCGTCGGTGACTGAACATTCATTGTTCTTCCAGTTCGGTCCAGTGCCGGTAACCGGAGCTTCGGGTCTTTGAGCGACAGAGATGCCGAGATCGCCTTCGCCTTCAAACTGGCAAACAACGACTGAGTTGGCGGTGCCTCCGTCTTTGATGCGTGCAGCTGTGAATTTACCGTCTTCGGCGCCGCTGCTAGTGGTGAGAGAGACAGTTGGGCAGTTTTCCGCATAGGCATTGCTCAACAAAGTCAGAAAAACCAAGGTGCCTGTGGCAAGTTTCAGCTTCATCGTTTTTACTCCGTTACAGGATGGAGTAACGATGTTCGCCTCAATTATGCGTATTGCATACTGTCAGTTCTGACAGGTTTTTATTCTTTTTTAGCAATGATTGGGGTCTTTTATATTCGATTTGGCTACAACGCCGCCAACGCTCCTTGATAAAGAACCGGCCCCGTCGGCTGCCCGGTCGGCGATCCACCCTTCGGCTCAAGACTGACTGCCAACGCAATCGGCTTGCCTATCAGCGCCTTCTGCGCGTCGCTCAATTCAACCTTGCCTTTGCCGCCCGCCGGGATCACGCCCAGGGAAATTGGCTTGCCATCAGCCGGAATCGCCCACAGCTCCAGACTGCGCTGAGGATCGACAGCCGCCAATGTCAGCGGTTCGACTTGCAGGTAATCATCATGCGCCTCGACCTTCAGCGCCGGTTGCGCGTCGGCGCTCAGCAGGGTGGCGCGGTAGCGGGCATCGTCGTGGGTGTACAGCGAGCCGAGGAACACCAGCACCACGATTGAGGCCAGTGCCGCCGTCACCCGCAGCCAGTTCCAGAACGGACGCTTCTCGGGCACATGCAGTACTTTCGGTTCGATCCGCGCGGTAACGCCATGCCACACGCGCTCCGGCACCGGAACCTCCGGCAACGTTTCGGTGAGGCTGGCGAGGCTTTCCTGCAACACTTCCTCGGCCAGATCCGGGCGCCCCATGAATCGCAAGGCAACACCGTGCAAGCGCGGGCCAATGCTGCGGTACAGCGTTTCGAAGGCACGGCGGTCGCCCAGTGAGCACTGGGCCAGCAGTTGCCGGAGCAGATCGGTGTCGGCGAGGGGAATGACAAGTCTCCAGACAGCGCAGGCGCTGGTTTCGGGTAGTTCACAGGCTCGTTCAGCTACAGCGCTCGTGCCATTCATCATGGGGTATCCGGGGTTTCACGTTTCATATACGCGGCCGGGTTCAGAATGGATGCGCTACGCTCGGAACATGCCGGCGGATACTCGGTCAAACCGGCAGTTTTCCCCTTCGTCGACGAAGGGTTTCATGCCACAAGAGGATGTCTGAATGAAGATTTCACGCGGTTTTGCCCTGGCATCGCTCCTGACCCTGGCGGCAGGGCCGGTGTTTGCCGGTTTCAGTTTGAATGACGTGGCCGGTGCGGTATCGGGCATGCAGGGCGGGGACAAGGCCGCCGCCGCGGCACCGACCTCGGAAACCGCCGGTCTGTTAAGTGCCTTGAGCGCGCTGAACGTCACGCCGCAGCAAGCGGTCGGCGGCACCAGTGCGATGTTGGGACTGGCGAAGAACCAGCTGAGCAACACGGACTATTCCGAGCTGGCCAAGGAAGTGCCGGGCATCGACAAGCTGTCGGGCGGCGCTGGCAATCTGGCGGCGCTGAGCGGCTTGCTCGGCTCTTCGGGCAAGTCCGCCGGGCTGGAGAATGCGCTGGGCAACGTCAAGGACACCAATGACCTGAACAACGCCTTTGGTGCGTTGGGCATGGACAGCGGGATGGTCGGCCAGTTTGCCCCGATCCTCCTGCAATACCTCGGTCAGCAGGGTGTCGGCGGTTCGTTGCTGCAAAGCCTGGGCAGCATCTGGGGCACCGGCACCAACGGTTGACTCAGCGGCGCTCGCCCTTGAGTTCGGCGATGCGCTGATCCTTGAGGGTCCAGAGCTGGTTGACCCAGTTCTGGACCTTTTCGCGAAACACCGGATCGTTTTCGTAATCACCCTGCCACAGGGCCGGATCCAGCTCGCGGGTCTGGATGTCGATGATCACGCGCGGCACGTTGCCGCTGATCAGGTCCCAGAACCCCGGAATCTTCTGCTGTGGATAAACCACGGTCACATCGAGAATCGCGTCCAGCTGTTCGCCCATCGCCGCCAGCACGAACGCCACGCCGCCCGCCTTGGGCTTGAGCAGGTGACTGAACGGAGACTGCTGCTGAGTGCTTTTGGCGGCGGTGTAACGGGTGCCTTCCAGATAATTCACCACCGTCACCGGCTGGCGCTTGAACAGCTCGCAGGCGGCTTTGGTGATTTCCAGATCCTTGCCGGCCAGTTCCGGGTGCTTCGCCAGGAACGCCTTGGTGTAGCGCTTCATGAACGGGTAATCCAGCGCCCACCAGGCCAGGCCCAGGAACGGCACCCAGATCAGCTCTTTCTTGAGGAAGAACTTGAAGAACGGCGTACGCCGGTTGAGGGTCTGGATCAGCGCCGGGATATCGACCCAGGACTGATGGTTGCTGATCACCAGGTAGGAGGTATCGCTGCGCAGGTCTTCGCCGCCGCGAATGTCCCATTGGGTAGGGATGCACAGGCGGAAGATCAGCTTGTCGATTTCCGCCCAGGTTTCGGCGATCCACATCACCGCCCACGAAGCGTAGTCGCGAAAGCGCCCCGGCAGGATCAGCTTGAGCAGGGCGAACACCATTAGCGGGCCGAACAGCACGAGGGTGTTGGACAACAGCAGCAGGGTGACGAAACAGCCGGTGAGCAGGCGGCGCATAAGCAACTCTTGGAAAACGGATGGGCGCGCCATGATAAGTGGCTTCGGCCGGCAGGCCAAATCCGCCGGTGACGAATGTTTCACCTGTGGCGCGATAACCTGCCGGGAACGTTCATGCGAACAACGGTCTAAAATCTCGCGTCTGACGCCCCCATTTCCCAAGGAAGCCCCTTACGTGAAATCCCTCCTTGCACTGCTTTCCCTCGTCGCCCTGCCGGTCCTGGCAGCCGAGCCGACCCTTTACGGACGCTATGAATACATCGCACTGCCGGAAATCGGCGGCGAAGTGCTCAAGGCCAAGATGGACACTGGCGCGCTGACCGCCTCGCTGTCGGCCAAGGACATCGAGACGTTCAAACGCGACGGCGAAGACTGGGTGCGTTTCCGTCTGGCCACCAAGGACGCCAGCAACAAGGTGTACGAGCACAAGATTGCGCGGATCAGCAAGATCAAGAGTCGCTCGGATGAAGAAGACGAGGGCGAAAGCACCGAAGTGGCCAAGCGCCCGGTAGTCGATCTGGAGCTGTGCCTGGGCGACGTCAAGCGTACCGTGGAGGTCAACCTGACCGACCGCAGCAACTTCAACTACCCGTTGCTGATCGGTGCCAAGGCCCTGCGCGAGTTCGGCGCGGCGGTGAACCCGGCGCGGCGCTTCACGGCGGACAAGCCGGACTGCTAAACCAAGTGGTCTCATTGACGTAACGCCGGGCTTGGGGCACCGTTCGCGCACTTAACCCACAGGCTCGGACGCCATGCCTCATATCCTGATTGTCGAAGACGAAGCGGCGATTGCCGACACGCTGATTTTTGCCTTGCAGGGCGAGGGCTTCACCACGACCTGGCTGAGCCTGGGCGCGGCGGCGCTGGAGCATCAGCGTCAGACTCCGGCCGATCTGATCATCCTCGACATCGGCCTGCCGGACATCAGCGGCTTCGAGACCTGTAAACAGCTTCGTCGCTTCAGTGAAGTACCGGTGCTGTTCCTCAGCGCGCGCAATGCCGAAATCGACCGGGTGGTGGGCCTGGAAATCGGAGCCGACGATTACGTCGTCAAACCGTTTTCACCGCGAGAGGTGGCGGCCCGGGTCCGGGCGATTCTCAAGCGCATGGCGCCACGCCCGGTCATCGAAGCATCCTCGGCGCTGTTTCGCATCGATCCCGAACGCGTGCAGATCAGCTATCGCGGCCAGCCCCTGAGCCTGACCCGCCATGAATTCCGATTGTTGCAATGCCTGCTCGAGCAACCCGAGCGGGTATTCAGCCGCGAGCAATTGCTCGATGCGTTGGGCGTGGCGGCGGATGCCGGATACGAGCGCAGCATCGACAGCCATATCAAAAGCGTGCGCGCCAAATTGCGTCTCGTACGCGCCGAGGCCGAGCCGATCCAGACCCACCGCGGCCTCGGCTACAGCTACAGTCCGGGGCACAGCTGATGTCGCTGGGGCTGCGGATTTTCCTGGTGTACGTCCTGTTCATCGGCCTGACCGGGTATTTCGTGCTCAACACGGTGATGGAAGAAATCCGCCCGGGCGTGCGCCAGTCCACCGAAGAAACCCTGGTCGACACCGCCAACCTGATGGCAGAAATCTTGCGGGACGATTTCAAGGCCGGCACCCTCAACCAGAATCGCTGGCCGCAGCTGCTTCGCGCCTATGGCGAACGCCAGCCGAAGGCGACGATCTGGGGCCTGGCAAAAAACCAGGTCAACCACCGGATCTACGTTACCGACGCCAAGGGCATCGTAGTGCTGGACTCCAGCGGTGTTGCGGTCGGTCAGGACTACTCGCGCTGGAACGACGTCTACCTGACCCTGCGCGGTGAATACGGCGCACGCTCCAGCCGCAGTGACCCGAATGATCCGAATTCTTCAGTGATGCACGTCGGCGCGCCGATCCGCGACAACGGCGCGATCATCGGCGTGGTCACGGTCGCCAAACCCAACAGTTCACTGCAACCCTATGTCGATCGCACCGAGCGCCGCTTGCTCGGTTACGGCGCCGGATTGATCGTCCTCGGCCTGCTGCTCGGCGCCGTGCTGTCGTGGTGGCTGAGCCGCGCGCTGCACCGCTTGACCGTGTACGCCCAGGCCGTGAGCGAGGGTCGTCGGGTGGCGGTGCCGCACTATCGCGGCGGCGAGCTGGAGCAGTTGGCGACCGCCGTCGAGCAGATGCGCACCCAGCTCGAAGGCAAGGCCTACGTCGAGCGCTATGTGCACACCCTGACCCATGAATTGAAGAGCCCGCTGGCCGCCATTCGTGGTGCCGCCGAGTTGTTGCAGGACGAGATGTCGGCGGATCAGCGATTGCGTTTTGTCGGCAACATCGACAGTGAAAGTGCTCGGATGCAGCAGTTGATCGAGCGCCTGCTCGATCTGGCTCAGGTGGAGCAGCGTCAGGGTCTTGAAGAGCGCGTCGCCGTGCCGCTCGTGGCGCTGGTCGATGAAGTCTTGCAGGCACAGACCGCACGGATTGCAGGGCGGCAATTGAGAATCGAACGGGCCATCCCCGCCGATCTGGCGTTGCTCGGCGAGCCGTTTCTGCTGCGCCAGGCCTTGGGCAATCTGCTGGAAAACGCGCTGGACTTCACGCCAGCCAAGGGCTTGTTGCGATTCGATGCCGAGCGGGTTGGCGAGGAGATTGTGTTTCGTCTGTTCAACGAGGCCGCGGCCATTCCCGATTACGCGCTGACGCGTCTGACCGAGCGCTTTTACTCATTGCCGCGTCCTGACAGCGGGCGCAAAAGCACAGGGCTTGGGCTGAATTTCGTTGAGGAAGTGGTCAAGTTGCACGGTGGTTCTCTGCGCATCGAGAACCTCGCAGGCGGCGTGCAGGTGCAGGTGCAACTGCCGTGACCCGCCCGGCAAACCGTCGCCCGCTCAGGACGGCGTTGCGGCCTCGTTGAGTCGAGCCTTGTTTCGGCGATGCGCCCATTGCAGCGCCGGTCGCTCGACCCAGTGCCAGGAGGCGATGGCCAGCACGATCACGATCAGCGCCGACAGCATCATGGACGGTACGAACGTCAGCGATGTCTTGTTGATCACCAACTGCTGGACGGGAAACGCATACAGGTAGATGCCGTAGGACAGGTCGAATCGACCGCGGATGGTGCGATCGACGTAGAGCAGGCCGACACCCAGGGTGGCCAGGCAGACGCACAGAGTGACGATCACCCCGGCCATCGGTGTCCCGATCGCCAGCGAAGCAATCCCGATACAGACCGCCAGCATGATTGCCAATCGGCGTCTGTCGCCCAGCAGTTGCTTGTAGAAGGCCAGCAGCGATCCGGCAAAAAATGCGATGCCGGCACATCCATACACCGCCAGTTTCTGAGTCAGTGCGGTAGCCGGGCCGTTGCCCAGTACAAAGGTCGCCACACAGAACAACACAAGCAAAGCAGCCGCTGCCGTCGCCCGTCGGTGCAGACTCAGCACCACCGCCACCAGCAGATAGAAAGCGAATTCGATTTTCAGCGTCCAGAGGCTGCCGTTGAACGACTCGCTGAAGATAAACCCGTCAGTGACGGGCTCGATGTTCGCGCGGCCGAACAGCGAGATGCGCAGGAAATCGATCAGGGCGGCGGGGCTCGTCACATAGCCGTCGGCAAACACCGCACCGGCCACAAATGTCATGAGGAAGGCGCAAACGATCAGCGCCGGAAAGATCCGCGCGACACGTTTGCTCAGATAGTCAGTGATGCCCTTGGCGTTGAGGAAGCTGTGGGTGATCAGCAGGCCGGAAATCGAAAAGAAGGCAATGACCGCAATGCCACCCAGCGAGTTGTAGCCAGTGATGCCCGGTTCCTGCAATCCGCTCAGGGCAAAGTGATGGCTGACCAGTACCAATATCGCGGCAACGTGCCTGACCAGATCAAATGAGTTGTTGCGCAATCCGATAGTCCTTTATTCCAGTCTTGTCCGTCGGTGCCCGGAAGGGCGGGTGGTAGCTTTTGTGGAAAAGCGTTTTACAGGTATTTCCACGTAAAGCCCACACAACCTCCATAACAAATCCATACAGCGTTTGCAGACTCGCTCCATTCCAACAAGGGAGCGTTCCGATGAACCGAAATCTGACATTCAAACTCGGGGCCATTGCCCTGCTGATCCTGGTATTGCTGGTGCCGCTGCTGATGATCGACGGCATCATCGACGATCGCCAGCAACTGCGTGACGGTGTGCTCGAAGACATCGCCAGAAGCTCAAGCTACAGCCAGCAACTCAGCGGGCCGGTGATGGTTGTGCCGTATCGCAAAGTGGTGCGCACCTGGAAGACCAAAGAGAAGAGCGACGAGCGCTACCAGGAAATCGGAGAAGAGCGCGGACGCCTGTATTTCCTGCCGGAGCGTTTTGAACTCGATGGCCAGGTACAGACCGAACTGCGCGCCCGGGGCATTTACGAGGCGCGGCTGTTCCATGCCGATAACCGTATCAGTGGCCATTTCTCGCTGCCGGCGCAGTTGGGGATCAAGGAAGATTTTGCCGATTACACCTTCGATGCGCCGTTCCTGGCGGTCGGCATCAGCGACATTCGCGGGATCGAAAATGCCCTGAAGCTGGAACTCGGCGCGCAACGCCTGGACTTCGTGCCTGGCACTCAGGTCGGCTGGCTGGGTGAGGGTGTGCGAGTGACACTGCCGGCGCTGGACACCAGCAAAACCACGGAACTGGCCTTCGGCTTCGACCTGCGCCTGCAAGGCACCGGTTCGTTGCAGGTGCTGCCGGTGGGCAAGACCAGTCGGGTGAACCTCGCTGCCAACTGGCCGCACCCAAGCTTCATCGGCAACTTTCTGCCGGCCAAACGCGAGATCAACGATCAGGGTTTCACCGCCGATTGGCAGACCTCGTTTTTCTCCACCAATTTGCAAGAAGCGATGAGCCGCTGCGTGTCGGGCAACGATTGCGAGGCGTTCAACGGGCGCAGTTTCGGCGTGAGCTTCATCGATCCGGTGGATCAATACCTGAAGAGCGACCGGGCGATCAAATATGCGCTGCTGTTCATCGTCCTGACGTTCGCCGGTTTCTTCCTGTTCGAAGTGCTGAAAAGCCTGGCGGTGCACCCGGTGCAATACGCGTTGGTGGGCGTGGCGCTGGCGTTCTTTTATCTGTTGCTGCTGTCGTTGTCGGAGCACATCGGGTTTGCCCTGGCGTATCTGTTGTCGGCCAGCGGTTGCGTGCTGTTGATCGGGTTCTATGTCTGCCACGTGCTGCGCAGCGTGCGGCATGGCTTGAGTTTTTCGGCGGGGCTGGCGGCGTTGTACGGTTTGCTCTACGGCTTGCTGAGCGCCGAGGATTACGCGCTGCTGATGGGTTCGCTGCTGCTGTTCGGTCTGCTCGGTGTGTTCATGGTGCTGACCCGCAATCTGGACTGGTACGGGATCGGGCAGAAACCGGCCAAACCGCTGGAATTCGATATCGGAGCGGTGCAATGAGCCGGTTTGTGGGATTGCGTGAGGAGCAGCGGGAGGCCGAGGTGTTGATGACGCTGATCTTTGCCTCGTTGCCTCCCGCCCGGTGCGTCAAGCCTTCGGCATGGTCGCAATCATCGACGGCCGCTGGCTCACTTCAAAGAACCAGTTGGCCAGTTGCGGATTGGCGTCACGCCAGCCCAGATCCGGGAAGCGCAGGTCGAGATAACCCAGTGCACAGGCCACGCTGATCGCGGCGACGTCGAAGTGGCAGGTCAGTTCGGCAATCGCGTCGCGCTCCAGCAAGGCGAGGGCGCGGCGGATCTTCTCGCGCTGGGCTTCGAGCCATTCGTCCCAGTGTTTTTCCGGGGCGCGCAGCACTTGCTCGTAACGCACCATGACCGAGGCGTCCATGATCCCGTCGGCCATCGAGGCCAGGGTCAGGCGCCGCCAGCGGGCCGAGCCGTCGCGGGGGATCAGCGGGTTGCCGACGTGCTGGTGGTCGAGATAATCAAGGATCACCCGGCTGTCATGGATGACATTGCCGTCGGCCAGGCGCAGGGCCGGGATCTTGCCCAGCGGGTTGTCTTCGTTGAGCGCGGCGTCCGGGCTGACAGGGCTGAGCACGCAGTCCTGCAGCGCGACGCGATCCTGCTGGCCGGTCTCGTGCAACAGCACCATGACTTTGCGCACGAACGGGGACAGGGTGTTGTGGAACAGGGTCATGCTGGGAGCGGACATTGGCAGGGTCTCGGTCAAGGGCAAGACGGGCAGCATAGCGCGTTGCCCGTCAGGCTCAAGCCGTTCAGCGGCGTTGCAGCAATCCACGCAGGGCAATGGCGGCCGGAACGCCCAGACCAATCCAGCTCAAGCCATCCCAGATCCCGTCGCCCAGCAGCGCCGCGAACAGGCCCGCCGCACTCAGCAGCGCGATCACCAGCGGCGTGCTGAAGACTTTCCAGAAATTCGACTGACGCGGTTTCATGCAGCGGCCTCTGCCGTTTCCAACACCGGTTTCGCGGCCTTGCGCCGCACCACCCACAGGTACACGCCACTGGCGAGGACGATGATGGTCAGCACGTCCAGCGTGGCCCAGAGGATTTTCATCGGCATGCCGCCGTAGTCACCGAAGTGCAGCGGCTGCGACATGCCCATGGCGTCCATGTACCACGGTCGCTCTGCCACCGCTGTCACTTGCAGGGTGCTGGCGTCGATCAGCACCGGGGTCAGCAGGTGCGAGGTCAGGTGGGTGCCGCCCTTCATGAACACCGAGTAATGGTGCTCGCTGGAGAAACGGGTGCCGGGGAAGGCGATGAAGTCCGGTTTCATGCCCGGTGCGACTTCGTTGGCGAAATCCAGCAGTCGCGTGGCCGGGGCGAGGTGGATCAGCGGCGGGACATCGCGGTAGGGCGCGATCATGGCGTTGAGCGAATCGTTGCGCCATGCAGCGATGATCAAATCGGCGCAGGCGCTGATCACCCCGGTCACGCCGACCACCAGCGCCCAGGTCAAGGTGACCACGCCGATCAGGTTATGCAGGTCGAGCCAGCGCAGGCGGGTGGACTTGTCCTGGCGCACGGTGCCGAACTTCAAGCGGCGCATGAACGGCAGGTACAACACCGTGCCGGACACGATCGCGACCACGAACAGCAAACCCATGAAAGCCAGCAGCAGCTTGCCCGGCAGCCCGGCGAACATGTCGACGTGCAGGCGCAGGATGAACAGCATCAGCCCACCGTTGGCCGACGGCATTTCCAGGGCTTCGCCGGTACGCGCGTCGAGCATGAAGGTGTGCGAGGAATTGGGCTCGGTGCCGGCGGTCCTGGCCATGATCGTCAGCACGGCATTCGGCTCGTCGTCTTCGAAGCCGAAATACTGCACGACCTCGCCGGGCCGATGCTTTTCCGCCGCTTCGACCAGTTGCGCCAGGTTCAGATGCGGCGTGTCCGCCGGCATCACCCGCAACTCGGGCGCATCGCCCAGCAGGTGGTCGATCTCGTGATGGAAAATCAGCGGCAGGCCGGTCAGGGCCAGCAGCAGCAAAAACACGGTGCAGATCAGGCTGGTCCAGGTGTGGACGAAGGACCAGCGGCGAATTGTTTTACTTTTCATTTCATGACCTTCAAAAACACCCAAGCCGTCCACGAGGGACGGCCTGGTTGCAGGGCCTGTTCAGCTCAGGCGCTTACCACTTGTAAGTGGCGCTGGCGACGACACTGCGCTGGTCGCCGTAGTAGCAGTAGAAGCTGTCGCAAGTGGAGATGTAGTCCTTGTCCAGCAAATTGGTGGCGTTGAGTGCCAGCGACGCGCCTTTGAGGCTGTTGTCCAGACGGCCGAGGTCGTAATGCACGGCGGCGTCGAACACGGTGTACGCGTCCGCCTTGCCCAGCCAGGTATTGGCTTTGTCGCCGTAGGTGTTGCCGGTGTAGCGCGCGCCGGCGCCGATGCCGAAGCCGTCGAGCACACCGCTGTGCCAGGTGTAATCGGCCCACAGCGAGGCTTGCTGGTTCGGCATCAGTTGCAGGCGGTTGCCCTTGTCGGCGCCGTTCTGCACTTCGGATTTGGCCAGGGTGTACGCGGCGATGACCTTCAGGTTATCGGTGACGTCGGAGACGGCTTCCAGCTCCAGGCCTTTGACCTTCACTTCGCCGGTCTGGCTGGTGATCGATACGCCGTTGACGAACGAGCTGACCGAAACGTTTTTCTGGGTCAGGTCATACACGGCCGCCGTCAGCAGGGTCTTGCTGCCCGGTGGCTGGTACTTGATGCCCAGTTCCCACTGCTTGCCTTCGGTCGGTTTGAGCGATTCGGTCGACGAGGCGTCGGCGCCAGTGGTCGGCTGGAACGATTCGGCGTAGGACAGGTACGGCACGAAACCGGAGTCGAAGACATAGCTGATCGCCGCGTTACCGCTGAACGCCTTGTCACGCTGGGTGTTGGTGGCGTCGCCCTTGTTGATGAATTGAGTGCTGGTGTGCACCCAGTCTTCACGACCGCCCAGGGTCAGGCGCCATTGGTCCAGGGCCATCTGGTCCTGAACGTAGAGGCCGGTCTGGTAGGTCTTCTGGTTGTAGTCATAGAACGCGGTGGAGCGCGCCGGACGCACGATCGGCTGACCATGGATCGGATTGTTCACGTTGATCTCCGGCGCGCTGCCGAAGATCGAGGTGTAGTTGGTGTTGCTGCGCTGGTGATCCAGACCCAGCAGCAGGGTGTGGCGGATGTCGCCGGTGGCGAAGTCGGCCTGGAAGTTGTTGTCCACGGCGAACTGGCTGATGTCTTCGTCGACGATGGTGGTCGTGCGGCCGACGTTGCCGTCATTGTCCACTTGAGTGAACGGGTAGGAGCCGACGGTGATGCCCTGGAACGACAGATCCGACTTGGTGTAGCGCAGGTTCTGCTTGAACTGCCACACATCGTTCAGGCGATGTTCGAAGGCATAGCCCAACGCGTAGTAGGTGCGGTCGTAGTATTCCCAGTCCGGATCGCCGAGGTTCTTGTGATGGGAAACCTTGCCGAACGGCATGTCGATCTTGGTGCCCTGCACCGGCAGGAACTGGCTGGTGATGCCGGTATCGTCGCGGGTGAACTGGGTCAGCAGGGTGAATCTGGTGTCGTCGTCGATGTTCCAGGTCAGGCTCGGCGCGATGTTGTAGCGCTTGTTGTCGACGTGGTCGATCTGCGTGCCGCTGTCACGTACCACACCGCTGAGGCCGTAGAGAAACTGGCCAGCGTCATCGATCTTGCCGGTGCTGGCGAAGTTGATCTGGCGGTGGTTGTCGCTGCCGTATTGCAGCTGGATTTCGCTGCTCTGCACATCGCTCGGACGACGGCTGACCATGTCCAGCAGGCCGCCCGGCGGGGTCTGGCCGTAGACGGACGAGGCCGGGCCGCGCAGCAGGGCGAGGCGGTCGAGGTTCCAGGTTTCCTGTTTCGGGTTGGCGTACACGCCTTTTGGCAGGGGCAGGCCGTCGAGGAACTGGGTCGGTTCGAAGCCGCGTACGCGCAGCCAGTCGGCGCGGGTGTCGCTGCCATAGCTGCTGGCGGTGATGCCCGGCATGTAGCGCACGGCGTCATCGAGGCTGTGCACGCCTCGGTCTTCCATTTGCTGGCGCGTGGCGACCGAAATCGAACGCGGCGCTTCGACCAGCGCGGTGTCGGTCTTGGTGCCGGCGGCGGTGCGGGTGGCGGTGTAGCCTTCGACCGGGCCCCAGGCGCTTTCATAGTTTTCCACGCCGATCACCGAGGTTTCCGGCAGGGCCATCACGCCTTCCGGCACGGCGACCAGGGTGTAGGTGCCGGCGCCGCTCTGTTCCAGTTGCAGACCGGTGCCGCGCAGTGCCGCGCGCAGGGCGCCGGCCGCGTCATATTGGCCGTTGACCGGCGCCGAGGTCTTGCCCGCCGCCAGCGACGGGTTCAGCGACAGCGTGAGGCCGCCCTGGCTGGCGATCTGGTTCAGGGTGGTCGACAACGGAGCCGCCGGCAGGTTGTAGGCGCGTACGCTCGACGCCTGTTCAGCGGCGATCAGTTGGCTGCTGGCCAGCGGGGTGCAGAGGGCAATGGCGACCGCCAGCAAACTGGGGCGCAACAAGGTGTCTAGCGAACGGGACATACGGCGGCTCCTGAATGGAAATATTTCTCAATTGCCTGTGTGCCGGACGAGATTCGAAAAGTAATAGGGCTGGATGAAAATAATTTCGATTAACGAACGGCATCGCTGTGCAAGTCAGCAGAAAGTCCGTTTTCAGGGGGGCAGGTGGCCTGTCGCGGGCAGGCAGCAGCGAATGTCAGGGCTTCGGATCCGCCTTGGCCACGGTCACCCACCATGGCGTGTGCTGTTCGATCTGCACCGGCAGGGTCGGCAGCAGGGCGTTCAGCGCCTTGTCGGTGTCGTGCAGCGGGAAGCTGCCGGTAATGCGCAGGTCGGCGACTTCCGGCGCGATGCCCAGATGGCCGCGACGATAACGGCCGAGTTCATGCACCAGGTCTTCCAGGCGTGCGTTGTCCACTACCAGCATACCGCGGGTCCAGGCATCGGCGCCGGGGGTGAGCGCCACCACCGAATCCAGACCGTTATTGCGGATCAGCACTTGCTGGCCTTCGCGCAGAATCTGTTCCTGCGGATCGGATTGCGGATGCGCCGCCACCGCCGACTGCAACACGCTCAGGCGCGTGCCGGCGTCTTCGCGCTTGACCAGAAACCGCGTGCCGAGGGCGCGCATGCTGCCCTCGGCGGTTTCGACGATGAACGGCCGTGCATCGCCGTGACCGGTTTCGACGAGGATTTCGCCTTCCTGCAACACGATCAGGCGTTGCTTGTCATCGAAGCGGACATCTACGGCGCTGTGGGTATTCAGATTGAGTACGGTGCCGTCGGCCAGCCGCACGGTGCGCTGTTCACCGGTGGCGGTGCGTTGATCGGCGAGCCAGTAATCCAGCGGCAGATAACGTTCGCCGGCAAACAACGCCAGACCGACCACTGCCACGACACTGGCCAGCCCGCTGCCCAGTTTGCGTACCCGACGGCGGATGCCTTCGCGCGATTGCAGCAACGCGTTGCGTGCCGGGCCCTTGGCCACGCTGAAACGCTGGTCGAGCATGCCCAGCTGACGCCAGGCGCGAGCGTGTTCTTCGTTGGCCGCGTGCCATTTGGCAAACTCTTCGCGCTCCAGCGGCGTGCTGGAATCGAGGGTCAATTGCCAGGCAATCGCCGCGTCCAGCACATGGGCCGGGACCGGTCTAGAACTGGCCGGGCTCATGTCGGCTCACCGTACAGCGCGATGTAGCACTGGCGGATGCCCTGGGCCAGGTACTGACGCACGCGGGGGACCGACACGCCGAGTTTGTCGGCGATTTCGGCGTGGGTCAGGCCGTCGAGGCGGTTATAGAGGAAAGCGGCGCGGGCCTTGGTCGACAGCTTGTCGAGCATGCGGTCGATGGCCTTGAGGTCTTCGAGGATCAGTTGCTGTTCTTCGACCGAGGGCTGTTCGCCCTCGGGGATCAGCATCAGTTCGGTCAGATACGCCTGTTCCAGCGCCGCCCGGCGGAAGTAGTCGAACAACAACCCTTTGGCGATCGCCACCAGAAATGCCCGGGGTTCGCGCGGTGTCAGCAGTTCGTCGCGGCCGAGCAGGCGGACGAAAGTGTCCTGGCTCAGGTCTTCGGCCCGTTGTGGGCAAGCCACGTTACGGCGCAGCCAGGCCAGCAGCCAGCCACGGTGGTCGCGATACAACGCACCGACGAGCTCGCTGTGAGGGCTTTGGGCTGAAGACACGACGACACCGATTGGGAAGTGTTAACTAACGAGAATTGTTCGCGATTGTGGCAGAGGTGGGAATGGTTAGCAATTGGCCACCGGTCGGGTTGTCGGGCGACAACCCGGATTCAGAACGAATGCGTCTGCTGGCGGCGCTTCCACTGACTCAGGCGTTGCTGCAGATTCAGCGGGCTGTGGATCTGCTGCTGGCGCGCCCGGCTGAACAGGATCAGCGCCAGTTCCGCCGTGGCCAGGGCATCGGCACTCGCATGGTGGCGCTCGAACACTTCGAGCTTGAACCAGTCGATCCACTCGTCCAGCCCCGCCTCTCGAATGTGCGCCTGCGGGCAAACCAGCGGGGCGATCTGCGCCACATCGAGAAACACCGTCTGCAACTTGTGCCCCAGGTGCTCCTTCAGTGCGCGGCCGAGCATGTGCTGGTCGAACGAAGCATGAAACGCCAGCACCGGACTGTCGCCGATAAACTCCAGCAGCTCGACCAAAGCTTCGGTGGGCTCGCTGCCGGCGGCAATCGCGCTCGGGGCCAAGCCGTGAATCAACACGCTCGGGCCGAGTTTCAACTCGTGACATTGCAGGGTGCGTTCGAACTGCTGACTGAAGTCGATCGCACCGTCCTCGATCACTACCGCGCCGATCGACAGCACCCGATCCTTGCTCAGGTTCAGCCCGGTGGTTTCCAGATCCAGCACTACCCAGCGCTGCTCGCGCAGGCTGCACTCGCGCAGTTCGCCGATGGCCGGCAGTTTCGTCAGGCGCTGTTGCAGGTCGTCCGGCACAACGGGGCTGGCCGGACGCAGCCACGAGAACAGGCTCATAGCTGATACCGCAGGGTCAGGCTGCTTTGCAGGCGCTGGGCCTGGCGCAGGGATTCACGCAGGATGCGCCGGTCCAGATGATTGAGGCTGTCGGGATCGACCCGGTTCGAGTACGGCAGGTTTTCCCGGGTCTGCAATTGATGCTGCTGCATGCGCGTCTGCTGAATGAAGTGGTACGCCTCTTCGTACGCGGCGCCATCCAGCCGGTCGATGACTTCTTTATCCACCAGCTGGCGGAAGCGTTCGAGGGTGTTGTTGGCGTCGATGCCATGGGCCAGCGCCAGCAGGCGCGCACCGTCGACAAACGGGGTCAGGCCCTGAATCTTCAGGTCCAGGGTGGCTTTCTCGCCGTTCTTTTTCGTCAGCACGAACTCACGGAATCTTCCGACCGGCGGGCGGTTGCGCAAGGCGTTCTCGGCCATCATCCGCTGGAACAGACGATTGTCGCCGACCTGATCGAGAATCCCCCGGCGCAATTGTTCGCAACCCTGTTCATCACCCCAGACCACGCGCAGGTCGAAATAGATGCTGGAGCCCAACAGGTTCTCCGGCGTCGCCTCGCGAATGAACGCGGCAAAGCGTCGGGCCCATTCGGCACGGGACAGGCACAGCTGCGGATTGCCGGCCATGACGTTGCCCTTGCACAGGGTGAAACCGCATTGCGCCAGGCTGGTATTGATCTGCTGGGCGATGGGCAGCAGCTTGCCGCGAATCTCCGCCGCATGGGCCGCATCCCGCGCATCGAACAGAATGCCGTTGTCCTGATCGGTGTGCAGCGTCTGCTCGCGCCGGCCTTCGCTGCCGAAGCACAGCCAACTGAACGGCACACCGGGATCGCCTTTTTCGGCGAGGGTCAGTTCGATCACCCGGCACACGGTGTGATCGTTGAGCAGGGTGATGATGTGGGTGATCTGGGTCGACGAGGCGCCGTGAGCCAGCATGCGCTCCACCAGTTGGCCGATCTCGCCGCGCAGGGTCACCAGTTGTTCGACCCGCTGGGCGCTGCGAATGGTCCGCGCCAGATGCACCAGATCCACCCGCTGCAGCGAGAACAGATCCCGCTCGGAGACCACGCCGCACAGGCGCCGATCCTTGACCAGACAGACGTGGGCGATGTGCCGTTCGGTCATGGCAATCGCCGCGTCGAAGGCGCTGTGATCCGGCGACAGATAGAACGGCGAGCGGGTCATGTGACGGTCGATCGGCTCGCTGAAATCGTCAACCCCTTCAGCCACTACATGCCGCAGATCGCGCAGGGTGAAAATCCCCAGCGGCGCCTTGTGCTCATCCACCGCGACGATGCTGCCGACCTGTTGTTCGTGCATCAGCTTCACTGCTTCGCGCAGTGGGGTGGAAGAGCTGCAGGTCACCGGATGGCGCATGGCCAATTCGCCGAGACGGGTGTTCAGCGAATACTGGGTGCCGAGGGTTTCCACGGCTTTCTGCTGGACTTGCTGGTTGACCTGATCGAGCAGGCTGCTGACCCCGCGCAGGGCGAAATCGCGGAAGGTGTTGGAGAGAGCAAACAGCTTGATGAACGCCAGTTTGTTCAGTTGCAGACAGAAGGTGTCTTCACCGGCCAGATGCTCGGTGCGGGTTGCCCGTTCGCCAAGCAGCGCGGCAAGGGGAAAACACTCGCCGGTCGTAATTTCAAACGTGGTTTCGGTGCCGCCCTTGGCCGTGTGCGGACGCTCGCCCACCACCCGGCCCTGCTTGACGATGTAGAAGTGTTCGACCGGCCCGTCAGCGGGTTTGATGATGCTCTCGCCCTGACCGTAGAAGCGCAGCTGGCATTGCTCCACCAGATAGGCCAGGTGAGCGTGTTCCATTTGATTGAAAGGGGGGAAGCGCTGGAGGAATTGCAAAGTGCCCTGAATGTTCTGCAACACCGCGGTTTTCCCTGCCTGGGTGAAGGCGTCCGCTTTACTCATAACCATTACCGCAGTCTTTTTCGAATTGTTGTTGTCGGATCGTTGCAGCCATGGTCGACCCCATCGCGCGGGGTGCCCATTGGACGTAAGTCTAGGTTGGGCATGCCGTTGGGGAGTTTTCGGATATGCCCTACAAAATCAGTCGGAAATTCTTCGGTTCGCCCCTTGGAAAAAAATCCGACGAAGTGCACATTGAAGCTCTGCCCAGCGATGTCTGACCACTGTGCCAGGGGATCGAATTGAAAACGTAGAGAACGCCATGTCCGACCACGATATTTTGAGCGACGCCGAGCGGGAAGCGCTCAGCGCCGTCATGCTGGAACCCGACCTGCCGCCGCAGCGGGTACTGATTGTCGACGACGACAAGGATGCCCGCGAGTTGTTGTCGGAGATCCTGGCACTGGATGGCATTCGCTGCCTGACCGCGGCCAGCGGCGAAACCGCGCTGAAAATGCTCGCGGAAAAACCTTCGATCGGGTTGGTGATCACCGACCTGCGCATGGGCAACGTCGATGGCCTGGAGCTGATCCGCCAGGTGCGCGAATCCGTCAGGGCGGCGCTGCCGATCATCATTGTGTCCGGTGATGCCGACGTGAAGGATGCGATTGCGGCGATGCATTTGAGCGTAGTGGATTTCCTGCTCAAACCTATCGATACCGCCAAATTGCTTGGACTGGTCAGGCATGAGTTGGGGATCGAGCCCTAGCCAATCCGGCGCAAACAAAAAAAGCCCTGATCGAAAGATCAGGGCTTTTTCGTGTCCGGCATCCGCGCAGGTTAAAGGCCGTTGGCAGCCTTGAACTCGCGACGACGACGGTGCAGGACCGGCTCGGTGTAGCCGTTCGGCTGTTTGGTGCCCTCGATCACCAGTTCGACCGCCGCCTGGAAGGCGATGTTGCTGTCGAAGTTCGGGGCCAGCGGACGGTACAGCGGGTCGTTGGCATTCTGACGGTCCACCACCGGCGCCATGCGCTTGAGGCTTTCCATCACTTGCGCTTCGGTGACGACACCGTGGCGCAGCCAGTTGGCGATGTGCTGGCTGGAGATACGCAGCGTCGCACGGTCTTCCATCAGGCCGACGTCGTTGATGTCCGGCACCTTCGAGCAACCCACGCCCTGGTCGATCCAGCGCACCACGTAACCGAGAATGCCCTGGGCATTGTTGTCCAGTTCGTTCTTGATCTGCTCCGGGGTCCAGTTCGGGTTGACCGCCAGCGGGATGGTCAGGATGTCATCGACCGAAGCGCGGGCACGCTTGGCCAGCTCGGCCTGACGGGCGAACACGTCGACCTTGTGGTAGTGCAGCGCGTGCAGCGCAGCGGCGGTCGGCGACGGAACCCAGGCAGTGTTGGCGCCGGCCAGCGGGTGAGCGATTTTCTGTTCGAGCATCGCTGCCATCAGGTCGGGCATCGCCCACATGCCTTTACCGATTTGCGCACGACCCTGCAGGCCGGTGCTCAGACCGATATCGACGTTCCAGTTCTCGTAGGCGCCGATCCATTTCTCGGCCTTCATGTCAGCCTTGCGCACCATCGGGCCGGCTTCCATGGAGGTGTGGATTTCGTCGCCGGTGCGGTCGAGGAAACCGGTGTTGATGAACACCACGCGCTCGCTGGCCGCCTGGATGCAGGCCTTGAGGTTGACCGTGGTGCGGCGTTCCTCGTCCATGATCCCGACTTTCAGGGTGTTGCGCTTGAGGCCCAACACGTCTTCGATGCGACCGAACAGCTCGTTGGTGAACGCCGCTTCTTCAGGGCCGTGCATTTTCGGTTTAACGATGTACACGGAACCGGTGCGGGTGTTCTTGCGCGAAGTGTTGCCGCTCAGGTTGTGCATCGCCGCGAGGCAAGTCACCAGACCATCGAGGATGCCTTCCGGCACTTCGTTGCCATGCTTGTCGAGGATCGCGTCGATGGTCATCAGGTGACCGACGTTACGCACGAACAACAGCGAACGGCCGTGCAGGGTCAGTTCGCTGCCGTCGACCTTGGTGTAGGTGCGGTCCGGGTTCATGGTGCGGGTAAAGGTCTGGCCGCCCTTGGACACGGATTCCGCCAGATCGCCCTTCATCAGGCCGAGCCAGTTGCGGTAGATCACCACTTTGTCGTCGGCATCGACGGCAGCGACGGAGTCTTCGCAGTCCATGATGGTGGTCAGCGCCGCTTCCATCAGGATGTCTTTGACGCCGGCGGCATCGGTCTGGCCGACCGGGGTGCTGGCGTCGATCTGGATTTCGAAATGCAGGCCGTTGTTCTTCAGCAGGATCGCAATCGGCGCATTGGCATCGCCCTGGAAGCCGATCAGCTGTGCGTCGTTGCGCAGGCCGCTGGTGCTGCCGCCCTTGAGGGTGACGACCAGTTTGCCGTCAGCGATCTTGTAGCCGGTGGAATCGACGTGGGAGCCGGTCGCCAATGGCGCGGCTTCGTCGAGGAACGCACGGGCGAAGGCGATGACTTTGTCGCCACGCACCTTGTTGTAGCCTTTGCCTTTTTCCGCGCCGCCGGCTTCGCTGATGGCGTCGGTGCCATACAGGGCGTCGTACAGCGAACCCCAGCGGGCGTTCGAGGCGTTGAGGGCGAAGCGGGCGTTCATCACCGGGACCACGAGTTGCGGGCCGGCGGTACGGGCGATTTCGTCATCGACGTTTTGCGTCGTTGCCTGGAAATCAGCCGCTTCTGGCAGCAGATAACCGATCTCTTGCAGGAAGGCTTTATAGGCCACGGCGTCGTGGGGCTGACCGGCACGGCTCTGGTGCCAGCCATCGATACGAGCCTGGAAGTCATCGCGTTTGGCGAGTAGGGCTTTGTTCTTCGGCGCCAGGTCGTGAATGACCTTGTCGGCACCTTCCCAGAATTTGTCGGCGGTGAGGCCGGTACCGGGAATGGCTTCGTTGTTCACGAAGTCGAACAGGACTTTGGCGACCTGCAGGCCACCGACTTGAACGTGTTCAGTCATTGCTTGCCTCACTCTGCTCAGCTATTTCGCTTTTCAGCTCTTCAATTTAACAATGAAGCCTCTGGCCATTTAAACCACAAACCCCTCGACCAGTACATGCCATCGCTGGCGGCTGGGCTGGGACCAATCAACGGCTTGGGGGCCTTGCTGACGGGGCTTTCAGGGTTGCGAACGTGCCTTGGGCAGACATCGATCCAGCGTTATGTAGTGCGCGCTGCGGCATACTACATGATGAGTTGCGGTTGTGAAAATCGGACTAATTACGTCGTTCTGCGACCCCATGACGCATTGCGGTCACGGCGCGGAACGGGATGTTCTCAAAAAACCAATGGATTGTTCCAGCTAAATATAAAAAGTTGTACACGATTTGTGATTTCGAGCGTCTGAGGCGTCTGTCGAACGCTTGCCTATACTTGCTCTTCTATAACAAAAGTTATGACAAGAGGGCTGCGCCATGGATCACCTCGTACTCACCGTCTTCGCACCGGACAAGCCCGGGCAGGTCGAGCGCATCGCCCAATGCATCGCCGAACACGGCGGCAACTGGCTGGAAAGCCGCATGTCACGCATGGCCGGGCAGTTCGCCGGGATCCTGCGGGTCGGCGTGCCGGCGGAGGCTTACGACGAATTAGTCGATGCCTTACAAGCACTGTCGGCACAGGGGATTCGCGTGCTGGTGGCCGAAAGCGGTATCGAACAGGCCTGCACCTGGAAACCGATCGCCATGGAACTGGTGGGCAATGATCGTCCGGGGATCGTGCGTGACATCACCCGGCTGCTGAGCGAGCAGGGCGTGAATCTCGAACGGCTGGTGACCGAAGTACGTCCGGCACCGATGAGCAGTGAACCGCTGTTCCATGCCGAAGCGATTCTCGCGGTGCCGCTGACTTTGTCGCTGGACGTGCTGCAATCGCGCCTGGAAACCCTGGCCGATGACTTGATGGTGGAACTGGTGCTGCGCACCGACCTGTGAAGACGGATCGGGTTATCCAGTTTAAACGTGCACCTGCCTGTGGATAACCTGTAGAGACTGAGCGCCAGGCCACGTCCGCCGTGGCTTGCCGAAGATTGATCAAAAAACCGCCAGCATTCAGTGACTTGCGCACAAACGGCGGGGATCACGCTGTGGATAACCTTGGGAAGGAACGATACAGGCCACGAGAACCGTGGCCTGTGAAGGTTTGTGCGTTTTTTGATCAGCTGCGCCGACGCAGACTCATCCAAGCATCGACGCTGTACACCGCCAGACCGGCCCAGATAAACATGAAGGCGATCAGTGTGCTGGACGACAAGTGCTCGCCGAACAGCAGCACGGCTTGCAGCAGCACCAGCGTCGGCGCCAGGTATTGCAGGAAGCCGAGGGTGGTGTAAGGCAGATGCCGCGCGGCCGCGTTGAAGCACACCAGCGGCACCAGCGTCACCGGACCGGCTGCCACCAGCCACCAGGCTTCGGAGGTGGTCCAGAACTCGGCCTGAGCGCTGGTGGCGGTCGGATTGAACAGCAGCCACGCGAGGGCGATCGGCACCAGCATCCAGGTTTCCACCACCAGCCCCGGCAACGCCTTGATCGGCGCCTGCTTGCGGATCAGCCCGTAGAAACCGAAGGTCAGCGCCAGCACCAGCGATACCCACGGCAGGCTGCCGACCTGCCACACCTGCTGCGCCACACCGATAGCCGCCAGACCGACCGCCAGCCACTGCATGCGGCGCAAGCGTTCGCCAAGGATCAGCATGCCCAGCAGCACGTTCACCAGCGGGTTGATGTAATAACCGAGGCTCGCTTCCAGCATCCGGCCGTTGTTCAC
Source organism: Pseudomonas sp. B7 (assembly GCF_016735645.1). Lineage (NCBI taxonomy): Bacteria > Pseudomonadati > Pseudomonadota > Gammaproteobacteria > Pseudomonadales > Pseudomonadaceae > Pseudomonas > Pseudomonas sp. B7. Next base: position 95,436 of record NZ_JAERRE010000004.1, on the reverse strand, counting down.
CGACCACACGTAGGTCAGCCAGTTGGCCGCGATCAAGGTGCCGCTGAGCGCAAGAATCGCCAGGCGTTTCGGGTTGTCGCGCAGTTCCTGCCACCAGCCGGGATGCTTCCACACCATCAACAGCAGCGCGCCGAACAGCGCCGACCACAGCACTCGATGAATGATGATTTCCACCGCCGGCACTTCGGCGATGGCTTTGAAGTAGAGCGGGAACAGTCCCCAGATGATGTAGGCGCTGAGGCCCAGAATGTACCCGCGACGCGGGTTGGCGGCTTGCATGCAGAATCCTTGCTTAGGCAGCTAACAAAGCAGCGATTGTACGGGCAGTTGTATAGACGTGTCGTGTCAGAAAAGCTTCAACGGCTCTTCGTTCAGCGCCGCCAGCTGCTCACGCAACGCCAGCACCTGATCGCCCCAATACCGCTCGCTGCCGAACCACGGAAAGCTGCGGGGGAACGCCGGATCGTCCCAGCGCCGGGCCAGCCAGGCGCTGTAATGCATCAGGCGCAAGGCGCGCAGCGGTTCGATCAGCGCCAGTTCGCGCGGGTCGAAGTCATGGAATTCGTTGTAGCCGTCCATCAACTCCGACAGCTGCCCGAGACAATCCTGACGATCGCCGGCGAGCATCATCCAGATGTCCTGCACCGCCGGGCCCATGCGGCAGTCGTCGAGGTCGACGATGTGGAACATCTCGTCGCGGCACATCATGTTGCCGGGGTGGCAGTCGCCGTGCATGCGGATGTTCTGGTGCGGGGTGTTGGCGTAGACATCTTCCACACGCTTGAGCAGGTCGCGGGCGACAGACTCGTAGGCCGGCAGCAGGCTCCTGGGAATGAAGTTGCCTTCCAGTAAAGTGGTCAGCGAGTCATGGCCGAAGTTCTTCACCGCCAGTGCTTCGCGGTGTTCGAACGGTTTGGTGCCGCCGACTGCATGCATGCGCCCGAGCAATTGGCCGAGGCGATACAACTGGTCGAGATTGCCCGGTTCCGGCGCCCGGCCACCGCGACGGGGAAACAGAGTGAAACGAAATCCGGCGTGTTCGTGCAGGGTTTCGCCGTTGTGGATCAATGGCGCCACCACCGGGATCTCGACGTCGGCCAGTTCGAAGGTGAACTGGTGTTCTTCGAGAATGGCTTCGTTGGTCCAGCGCTGTGGGCGATAGAACTTGGCGATCAGCGGTTCCGAGTCTTCGATGCCGACCTGATAGACGCGGTTTTCGTAACTGTTGAGCGCCAGAATGCGCGCGTCGCTCAGGAAGCCGATGCTTTCGACGGCATCGAGCACGAGGTCTGGGGTGAGGGTTTCAAACGGGTGGGCCATGCTGACTCCTGCGCGCAGCAGGCTGCCGCGTCCGGCTCAGCATGGTAGCGCAGACGGGCGGTCTTGAGTGGGATCGTTCCCGCGCAGCGCACGGGAACGAGCAGAGCGTCGCCCGATCAGGCGCCGACGATCCCGCCATCTTCACGGGTAATCGCCATCACCGATGAGCGTGGCTTGCCGTTCGGCAGGTGCTCGGGGAAGGTCGAACCGCCGTTCTCGCCCGGGTGCTGAATCCCCACGAACAGGGTTTTCTGATCCGGCGAGAAACTGATCCCGGTGACTTCACAGCCGATCGGCCCGACCATGAACCGGCGAATTTCCCCGGTCGCAGGATCGGCGCAGAGCATCTGGTTGTTGCCCATCCCGGCAAAATCACCGGCGTTGCTCGAATCTCCGTCGGTGAGGATCCACAACCGCCCGGCCTTGTCGAAGCCGAGGCCGTCGGGGCTGTTGAACATGTTCTGCGGGGTGATATTCGAAGAGCCGCCTTTCGGCGTACCGGCGTGGACGCTCGGGTTGCCGGCGACCACGAACAAATCCCAGGCGAAGGTCTTCGACGCGTGATCGTCGCGGTCGGTGCGCCAGCGCAGGATCTGCCCGTAGACGTTCTTCTCGCGGGGGTTCGGCCCGCCCACCGGTTGCCCGTCTTCGCCGCGTTTGGCGTTGTTGGTCAGGGTGCAATAAACCTGGCCGTCTTTCGGGCTGACCACGATCCATTCCGGACGGTCCATGCGCGTGGCGCCGACCACACTGGCGGCGAGACGTGCGTGAATCAGCACTTCGGCCTGATCGGCGAAACCACTGCTGGCGTCGATGCCGTTCTTGCCGTGGGTCAGTTCGATCCACTGGCCCTGGCCTTTCGGGTGATCCGGATTGCCGTCGCCGGCATCGAACCTGGCGACGTACAGCGTGCCGTGATCGAGGATGTCGCGGTTGGCTTTGGCGTTGCGGTGATTGATCTTGTCGCGGCTGACGAATTTGTAGATGAACTCGCCGCGTTCGTCGTCGCCCATGTACACCACGGCGCGACCGTCGTCGGTCTCGGCCAGTGCGGCGTTTTCATGTTTGAAGCGGCCCAGCGCGGTGCGTTTGACCGGGGTCGATTGCGGGTCGAACGGGTCGATCTCCACGACCCAGCCGTGACGGTTGAGCTCGTTGGGGTTCTTCGCCATGTCGAAGCGCGGGTCGAACAGGTGCCAGTTGATCTCGCGGCTGGCGGCCGACACGCCGTAGCGTTTCTGCGCCGGGTCGAATTGTTGCTGGGCGTTGCTGCTGCCGAAGCAGTCGGTGAAGTTCTCTTCGCAGGTCAGATAAGTGCCCCACGGCGTTTTGCCGTTGGCGCAGTTCTGGAAGGTGCCGAGGACTTTCTTGCCGTGCTTGTCGGCGCTGGTTTTCATCAGCTCGTGACCGGCGGCCGGGCCGCTGATACGCAGCGGCGAGTTGCCGTGGATGCGCCGGTTGTAGCGCGAGCCCTGGACGAACTGCCACTGGCCGTTCTTGCGCTGCACTTCGATCACCGACACGCCTTCGCAGGCCAGAGCCTTGCGCACGTCCTCGGCCGACTGCGGCATGCCGCCGTGCGGGTAGAGGTAGCGGTAGTTGGTGTATTCGTTGTTGATCGCCATCAACGCGCGGTTTTTCTCGCCCGGGAATTCGAACAGGCTCATGCCGTCGTTGTTGTCGCCGAACTGCACTTCCTGTGCGGCCGCGGTTCCATTGCCGCTCGGGTCGAAGGCCGGGCCGTTCTTGTGCAGCGGCTGGCCCCAGCTGATCAGCACCGACGACTTGTAGCCCTTGGGCAGGCTGATGGTGTCGGTGGTGGCCGCCGGAATGCTGTCGAAGCCGAGCAGACGGCTGTTTCCGGCGCTGACACTGGCGGCCAGCACGCTGCGGCTCAGCAGGTTGCCGCCGAGGAACATCGCCGCGCCGCACAGCGCGCCGGCGCTGATGAACCCGCGACGGCTCAGGCCGACCATTTTTTCCAGGTCTGTGGATTGGTTTTCTTCTAATAGGCTCACATCAGGCTCCCTGCATGGTTTTGGCAGCCACCTTAATGCGGGTCGATGACGCTTTCGTTGCAGCGCTGTTTAGAGCGGTGTTCCGAGCAGCACATTCGACGGGGAAAACTGCACCTGCACCGCTTGCTCGACCGTCAGGCCCCGGGTGCGCAAGTCCAGCGGTTCGGCCAGCGCGCACAGGGTCTGGCCGTTGGGCAGGGCGATGCGCACTTCGCTCGGGCCGTCTTCGGCGTCGAGAATCGCCTCGATCCGGCCGCTCAAAAGATTCTGGCCAACGGCAGGTGTGGCCTGTGGAGCGAGCAGTTCGAGCCAGCCGGCCTTGATCAGTGCCACCACTTCGGTGCCCGGTTGCAGCTCCAGGTGCACGGTGCTGTCGTGGGTGATCTGCGCGTCGATCGACAGGCCTTCGGCCAGTTCGAGGCGGATCAGGTCGTTGCGGCCCTGACCTTCGATCAGCACGACTTTGCCGTGCAACTGATTGCGCGCGCTGGTCCTGAGCATCAGCCGACCGAGCAGGTCCAGATCGCTGGCGTCCTCGGCTGCTTCCAGTACTTGAGCCTGCAAGGCTTGCAGCTTTTGATACAGGCGCAGCACTCGCTCGCCCTCGCTCGAGAGTCTGGCGCCACCGCCGCCCTTGCCGCCGACCGCGCGCTCGACCAGAGGCTTTTGCGCAAGGTTGTTCAGCTCATCGATGGCATCCCACGCCGCCTTGTAACTCAGGCCGGCGCTTTTTGCGGCGCGGGTGATCGAACCCTGTTCGGCGATGTGTTGCAGCAAGGCTATGCGCTGTGGACGGCGGACGATGTGCTGGGACAACAAAGAGGGCAGGGCCATGGCGGACGCTTTGTGCTGAAGGGTTGAGGGAGGACGTTGGCGGCTCGAAGCGTATCCGTCAAGCCGCGTCGCCGGGTTTTGGCGTGCGGGCCAGGCAGTACACATCCACCCGCGCGGCGCCGGCGTCCATCAGCAAACGGGCCAGTGCCTGAGCGGTGGCGCCGGTGGTCAGCACGTCGTCGACCAGAGCCAGGTGCCGGCCTTGCACCAGGGCATCGGGGCTCAAGGCGAAGGCGTGACGCAGATTGCGTTTACGCGCCTTGGCGTTGAGGGTCTGCTGGGCGTCGGTATCCTGCACGCGCAAAAGGCTGTGCTCCTCGCAAGGCAGGTCGAGTGACTTGCCCAGCCACTGCGCCAGCATCGCCGCTTGATTGAAGCCGCGCTGGCGCAAGCGTTTGGGTGCAAGCGGCACCGGCAGCAGGGCGTCCGGGCGCGGCAGGTCTTCTTCGAAGCGATGTTGCAGGAATTGGCCAAGAACGTCGGCGAGCAAGTGGCCAAGCGGCCATTTGCCGTTGTGTTTGAAACGGGTGATCAGCGTGTCCACCGGAAAGCTGTAAGTCCAGGGCACGGCCACCGTTTCAAAGGCCGGCGGTTCCTGCAGGCAGCCGCCACAGGTCAGGCCGTAAGCGGGCAAGGGCAGGGCGCAGGTCAGGCATTGATCGCCCAGCCACGGCAGATCGGTTTCGCAAGCGGTGCAGATCGGGATTTGCGCGTCTGCCGGTTCGTCACACAACAAGCAGTGTTGTTTGTTTTTTAACCAGATGTAAACCGGTCTTTCGTAGTCTGGTTGACAGCGCATGACTCTTCCTTAAATATGCCGAACATCCGTGTCGTGCCTGTGGGTATTCCGTTTCCCCAGGCGCCAGCCAAGCATAACCAAGGAAACGCCCATGAGCGCCAGCACCACTGCCACCCTGCGTCACGACTGGACTTTGGCCGAAGTCAAAGCACTGTTCGTTCAGCCATTCAACGACTTGCTGTTCCAGGCGCAGACGGTGCACCGCGCGCATTTCGACGCCAACCGCGTCCAGGTTTCCACTCTGCTGTCGATCAAGACCGGCGCCTGCCCGGAAGATTGCAAATATTGTCCGCAGTCCGGTCACTACAACACCGGGCTGGAAAAAGAAAAGCTGATGGAAGTGCAGAAAGTCCTCGAAGAGGCTGCACGCGCCAAGGCCATCGGTTCGACCCGTTTCTGCATGGGCGCGGCGTGGAAGCACCCGTCGGCCAAGGACATGCCTTATGTGCTGAAGATGGTCGAAGGCGTGAAGGCCATGGGCCTGGAAACCTGCATGACCCTCGGTCGTCTCGATCAGGATCAGACCGAAGCGCTGGCCAAGGCCGGCCTCGACTACTACAACCACAACCTCGACACCTCGCCGGAGTTCTACGGCAGCATCATCACCACCCGCACCTATGCCGAGCGTCTGCAGACCCTGGCCTATGTGCGCGATGCGGGGATGAAAATCTGCTCCGGCGGCATCCTCGGTATGGGCGAGTCCCTCGATGACCGCGCGAACCTGCTGATCCAGTTGGCCAACCTGCCGGAGCACCCGGAATCGGTGCCGATCAATATGCTGGTGAAAGTCGCCGGTACGCCGCTGGAAAACGCTGACGACGTCGATCCGTTCGACTTCATCCGCATGCTCGCCGTGGCGCGGATCCTGATGCCGCAATCCCACGTGCGCCTGTCCGCCGGACGCGAAGCGATGAACGAGCAGATGCAGGCCCTGGCGTTCTTCGCCGGCGCCAACTCGATCTTCTACGGCGACAAACTGCTGACCACCGCCAACCCGCAGGCCGACAAGGACATGCAGCTGTTCGCACGTCTGGGCATTCAGCCGGAAGCACGCGAAGAGCATGCTGACGAAGTACATCAGGCTGCCATCGAACAGGCGCTGGTGGAGCAGAAGAGCAGCGAGCAGTTCTACAACGCGGCGGTCTGATCGCCCGTTCTTCTCAGGCGCTGCCTCGGGCTGTGCCTGCTGATTCATTTGCCACCCGTGAGGCTTGCATGTCTTTCGATCTCGCCGCACGCCTTGCTGCCCGTCGTGCCGACAATCTCTATCGCCAGCGACCGCTGCTTGAAAGCCCGCAAGGGCCGCAAGTGGTGGTCGACGGTCAGCCGCTGCTGGCGTTCTGCAACAACGATTACCTGGGGCTGGCCAATCATCCGCAAGTGATCGAAGCCTGGCGCGCCGGTGCCTCGAAGTGGGGCGTCGGCGGCGGTGCCTCGCATCTGGTGATCGGCCACAGCGGCCCGCATCACGAATTGGAAGAAGCTCTGGCAGACCTCACCGGACGGCCGCGCGCGCTGTTGTTCACCACCGGTTACATGGCCAATCTCGGCGCGGTCACGGCGCTGGTCGGGCAGGGCGATACGGTGCTCGAAGATCGGCTCAATCATGCCTCGTTGCTGGATGCCGGATTGTTGTCCGGCGCGCGCTTCAATCGTTATCTGCACAACGACGCTGACAGCCTCGCCAAGCGTCTGGAGAAAGCCACCGGCAATACGCTGGTGGTCACTGACGGCGTGTTCAGCATGGACGGCGATCTCGCCGATCTGCCGGCGCTGGCCCGGGAAACCAGGGCCAAAGGCGCTTGGCTGATGGTCGATGACGCCCACGGTTTCGGCCCGCTGGGGGCAAACGGTGGCGGGATCGTCGAGCATTTCGGTTTGAGCCAGGAAGATGTGCCGGTGCTGGTCGGCACGCTCGGTAAAGCGTTCGGCACGGCGGGGGCGTTCGTCGCCGGCAGTGAAGAGCTGATTGAAAGCCTGATCCAGTTCGCCCGTCCGTACATCTACACCACCAGCCAGCCGCCAGCGCTGGCCTGCGCAACCTTGAAGAGTCTGGAGCTGCTGCGCAGCGAACACTGGCGTCGCGAGCATTTGCAGTCGCTGATTCGTCAATTCCGCCACGGCGCCGAACAGATCGGTCTGGAACTTATGGACAGCTTCACGCCGATTCAGCCGATCCTGATCGGCGATGCCGGTCGCGCCGTGCGTCTGTCGCAGATGCTGCGCGAGCGTGGACTGATGGTCACCGCGATCCGCCCGCCGACCGTGCCTGCCGGCAGCGCGCGGTTGCGGGTGACGCTGACCGCCGCTCACAGCGAGGCACAGGTGCAGCTATTGTTGGAAGGACTGGCCGATTGCTTTGCGCAACTCAAGTCGGAGCCAAGCCATGCGTGATCGCCTGATTCTGCTACCGGGCTGGGGCCTCGGCGTTTCGCCGCTGGAGCCGCTGGCCGCTGCGTTACGCGGACTCGACGAGCACCTGCAGGTCGACATCGAGCCGTTGCCGGAGCTGGACTCCAGCGATCTGAACGACTGGCTCGACGAGCTCGATGAGCGCATCCCCGAAGATGCCTGGCTCGGCGGCTGGTCACTGGGCGGGATGCTCGCTTCCGAGCTGGCGGCGCGGCGTGGCGAACATTGCTGCGGCTTGCTGACCCTGGCGAGCAATCCTTCGTTTGTCGCCCATGAACAATGGCCGAGCGCGATGCCCGGCGAGACTTTCGATGCGTTTCTGGCCGGCTGCAGCGCCGACCCGCGCACGACCCTCAAGCGATTCTCTCTGCTGTGTGCCCAGGGCGCGCAAGACGCGCGCGGCTTGTCGCGGCTGTTGCTCGGCGGCGCGCCGAATACCTCGCCGGCCGCGTTGATGGCCGGTCTGGAATTGTTGGCGCAGATCGATACGCGCGCTGCCTTGCAGGCGTTTCGTGGCCCGCAATTGCATCTGTTCGGCGGGCTGGACGGGTTGGTGCCGGCGGAGGCCGCGGGCGAGCTGTTCGCGTTGCTGGCGGATGTCGAGGTCGGCCTGATCGAGCAGGCCAGCCATGCGTTTCTTCTGGAGGATCCCCACGGTGTGGCGGGTGCTATCCAGGCGTTTTTAAGTGAGTGCGGTGATGACTGATTTGTCTGTTGCGGCGTTGCCCGGCGGCTTGCCTGACAAGCGCCAGGTCGCGGCTTCTTTTTCTCGCGCAGCGGCCAGCTACGACAGCGTCGCCGAGTTGCAGCGCGATGTCGGTACGCAGTTGATGAATCGCTTGCCGGTGGATTTTCGCCCGGCACGCTGGTTGGATCTGGGCTGTGGCACCGGGTATTTCACTCGGGCGCTGGCCGAGCGATTTGGTGAGGGGCTGGCACTGGATATCGCTGAGGGCATGCTCCATCACGCGCGGCCGTTGGGTGGGGCCATGCACTTTATTGCTGGCGATGCCGAACGTTTGCCATTACAGGATTCGACCTGCGATCTGATCTTCTCCAGCCTTGCCGTGCAGTGGTGCGCGGACTTTGAAGCGGTGCTCGGTGAAGCGTTTCGGGTGCTGAAGCCGGGGGGGATTTTCGCGTTTGCTAGTCTTTGTGCAGGGACGCTTTACGAATTGCGCGATAGCTGGCGTCAGGTCGATGGTCTGGTGCACGTCAACCGCTTCCGCGAATTCGCCCGCTACGAGCAATTGTGCGCGGCCAGTGGTTTGCGCAGTGTTTGTCTGGAGAACCGGCCGCATGTGCTGCATTACCCGGATGTGCGCAGCCTGACCCATGAACTCAAGGCCTTGGGCGCGCATAACCTGAACCCTGGCCGGCCGGGTGGATTGACCGGGCGGGCGCGGATTCTGGGGCTGGTCGAGGCCTACGAGCAGTTCCGTCAGCCTGCGGGATTGCCGGCGACCTACCAGGTGGTCTACGCCGTGTTGGAGAAACCCTTATGAGCGCAGCCTATTTCATCACCGGAACCGACACTGACGTTGGCAAGACCACCGTCGCCGCCGGGTTGCTGCACGCTGCGCGGTCGGCGGGGCTGAGTACGGCGGCGGGCAAACCGGTAGCGTCCGGTTGCGTGGTGACGACCAGAGGTCTGCGCAATTCCGATGCGCTGGCGTTGCAGGCCGAATGCTCGTTGCCGCTGACGTATCAACAGGTCAATCCGGTGGCGTTCGAGCCAGCGATCGCGCCGCATCTGGCAGCGCGTGAGGCGGGTGTGGCGCTGACCGTGCAATCGTTGCTGGGGCCGATGCGCGAGATTCTGGCCATGAACGCCGACTTCACGCTGATCGAAGGCGCAGGCGGCTGGCGGGTGCCGTTGGCGGATCAGGACAATCTGTCGGATCTGGCGATTGCGCTGAAGTTGCCGGTGATTCTGGTGGTCGGCGTGCGTCTGGGTTGCATCAGCCACGCGCTGTTGACCGCTGAAGCGATCGCTCGTGACGGGCTGCAACTGGCCGGTTGGGTGGCGAACATCATTGATCCGAAGACGTCGCGGCTGGAGGAAAACCTCGCGACACTCGCCGAGCGGATTCCGGCGCCGTGCCTGGGGCGGGTGCCGAAGCTGAAGGCGGTTAGCGCTGAAGCGGTCGCCGATCACTTGCAACTGGATCTGCTCGACTGATTTTGGCTATGACAAGGCACTGTGCCATTAGTGTTTTTGACGGGTGTTTTTCTGACGCCTCTGGTTCAATGGCACCCATCGATCCTTCCCAAGGATGAGAGCTCCCATGGAAATCTCCGGAAACACAGCTTTTTATGCAGGTCTGAGCACCATCCAGACCGGGCAGAACCGCGTCGATCAGGCCGCCAGCCAGATCGCCAACAACACCATCGAGCGCTCGGTCACCAGCCAGTCTTCCGAAGCCCAGATCGATCGCCTGCGCGGAGTGGATCGCAGCCAGCAAATGGATCCGGGCAGCGCCATGGCCGAGATGGCCCAAGGCAAGTTTCAAGTGGAGCTGGGCACGAAAGTCGCGAAGGCTTCCGATGAAATGCTCGGTACGATCATCGATACGTTCGCCTGATTTTTTGATCCGCGCTTTGCCAGACGCCGCGACTGTTCGCGGCGTTTTTCGTTGTAAGTCCTTCTCCCTCAACTAATCTTTTTTCAGTGCACATGGCTCGGTCGGGCACATGTCGCGCTGCTGTGTCCGGCGTTCGGAAAATGTGATGACGAATGGCAAAAGAACGACGCTTGACAAGATTTCGGCGTAAACGTATGTTTCAAACAACTGTTTGACCGTCACAACAAATCAATGCGGTCGTTCATTCCCGGTTACATCAGCAGAGGTTTATCGCTATGCCTGACTACAAGGCCCCCTTGCGTGATATTCGCTTCGTTCGTGACGAACTGCTCGGCTACGAAGCGCACTATCAGAGCCTTCCAGCGTGCGCAGAAGCAACGCCGGACATGGTTGACGCCATTCTCGAAGAGGGCGCCAAGTTTTGTGAGCAAGTGCTGGCACCGCTGAACCGCGTGGGTGACACCGAAGGCTGCACCTGGAGCGAGTCCGGCGTGAAAACCCCGACCGGCTTTAAAGAGGCCTACAAGCAATTCGTCGAAGGCGGCTGGCCAAGTCTGGCCCATGACGTCGAGCACGGCGGTCAGGGGCTGCCTGAGTCGCTGGGTCTGGCTGTCAGCGAGATGGTCGGCGAAGCCAACTGGTCGTGGGGCATGTACCCGGGCCTGTCGCACGGCGCGATGAACACCATCTCCGAACACGGCACCCCAGAGCAGCAGGAAGCCTATCTGACCAAACTGGTCTCCGGCGAATGGACCGGCACCATGTGCCTGACCGAACCGCACTGCGGCACCGACCTGGGCATGCTGCGTACCAAGGCCGAACCTCAGGCCGACGGTTCCTACAAAGTTTCCGGCACCAAGATCTTCATCTCGGCCGGTGAACACGACATGGCCGACAACATCGTCCACATCGTACTGGCCCGCCTGCCGGATGCACCGGCCGGCACCAAAGGCATTTCCCTGTTCATCGTTCCGAAGTTCCTGCCGAACGCCGACGGCACCGTCGGTACCCGTAACGCCGTGACCTGCGGTTCGATCGAACACAAGATGGGCATCCACGGCAACGCGACCTGCGTGATGAACTTCGACGGCGCGACCGGTTTCCTGATCGGCCCGGCGAACAAAGGCCTGAACTGCATGTTCACCTTCATGAACACCGCACGTCTGGGTACCGCACTGCAAGGTCTGGCCCACGCCGAAATCGGTTTCCAGGGCGGCCTGAAATACGCTCGCGATCGCCTGCAAATGCGTTCCCTGACTGGCCCGAAAGCGCCGGACAAGGCCGCTGACCCGATCATCGTTCACCCAGACGTACGCCGCATGCTGTTGACCATGAAGGCATTTGCCGAAGGCAACCGTGCGATGGTGTACTTCACCGCCAAACAGGTCGACATCGTCAAATACGGCGTGGATGAAGAAGAGAAGAAGAAAGCCGACGCACTGCTGGCCTTCATGACTCCGATCGCCAAAGCGTTCATGACCGAAGTCGGTTTCGAATCCGCCAACCACGGCGTACAGATCTACGGCGGCCATGGCTTCATCGCCGAGTGGGGCATGGAGCAGAACGTTCGCGACAGCCGCATCTCGATGCTGTACGAAGGCACCACCGGCATCCAGGCACTCGACCTGCTGGGCCGTAAAGTGCTGATGACTCAAGGCGAGGCGCTGAAAGGCTTCACCAAGATCGTCCACAAGTTCTGCCAGAACAACGAAGGCAACGAAGCCGTCAAGGAATTCGTCGCACCGTTGGCTGCACTGAACAAAGAGTGGGGCGAGCTGACCATGAAGGTCGGTATGGCTGCAATGAAAGATCGCGAAGAAGTCGGCGCGGCCTCGGTGGACTACCTGATGTACTCCGGTTACGCCTGCCTGGCCTACTTCTGGGCTGACATGGCGCGTCTGGCTGCCGAAAAACTGGCTGCCGGCACCACCGACGAGGCGTTCTACACCGCCAAGCTGCAAACCGCGCGCTTCTACTTCCAGCGCATCCTGCCGCGTACCCGTACGCACGTGGCCACCATGTTGTCGGGCGCCAACAACCTGATGGACATGAAAGAAGAAGACTTCGCACTGGGCTACTAAGCCTTAACGCGGTCTTTCGAAAAACCGCTGCTCCTTCGGGGGCAGCGGTTTTTTTGTGCCCGGATTTCCCCAATCCCGGGGCTGATTCCCCAGCATTGATGAGGTCGCTGCTCAGCCGACCCCTTGCGCTTATTGATTCAAAATGTTTCCAGAGGACTGGCCAATTAATTGCACTGCCCGATTTACCGGTGCTAACCAGAACTGCCTGCTCAAAGAAGCAAGACGCCCGGCACTTAACAACAACAGTCAGGGTGAAGCCTATGAACATCAGTCGACTCGCTCGTTTGACCTTCTGGTTACCCATCGCGCTGTCAGTCCACAGCGCATGGGCCGCCGACCCCGCCGTGGTCGATCCTCCCGTGCCGGAGGTGCCTTCGCTGCAATCACTGCGCGGGATGGTGCCCCCCGATCCGTCCGGAACCGAAGGCGGGCGCAAGGTCGACCTGATGACCGACTACGTGCTCAATCGCCAGGCCGCGATCCTGCTGGGCAAAGCGCTGTTCTGGGACATGGAGATCGGCAGCGACGGCTCCACGGCATGCGCTTCCTGCCACTACCACGCCGGCGTCGACCACCGCATCACCAACCAGCTCAACCCCGGCCAGGCCCATACCAACGCCAATGTCGCGTCGATCTTCAACAAGCCGTTTGTAGCCTCGGACATTCCCGGTGATGTGGCGTCCTACGCGACGTTGTCCGGCGGCAAGGGCGGCCCGAACTACACGCTGAAGAAAACCGACTTCCCGACCCACGTGCTGAGCAATCCGCTGGAGCGCAACTCGCCCATCGTGTACTCGACGGACGATGTGGTCGGCTCGCAAGGCGTGTTCGACGCCAACTTCGTCAAACCCAATCAGGCGCGTTTCGACAAATGTACTCAGCAGCCGGACGGTATTTTCCAGGTCGGTGGCATCAACGTGCGTCGCAGCACCGGGCGCAATGCGCCGTCGGTGATCAATGCCGCGTTCAACGTGCGCAACTTCTGGGACGGTCGGGCCAACAACGTGTTCAACGGCTTCTCGCCGTTCGGTAATCGCGATCCGGATGCCGGGATCTACGTGACCAGCGAACGCAGCACGGTTGCGACCAAAGTGCGGCTGGCGCTCAACGATGCGTCTGCCGCCTCGCAAGCCGTCGGCCCGCCCGGCAGCCCGGTGGAAATGTCCTGCGGTGGCCGTACCTTTGCCGACATCGGCCGCAGGATGCTCGACACGCTGATGCTAAAGCAGCAAAGGATTTCATCCACCGACTCGGTGCTGGCTCCAGTATCGGGCGCACGGCGGCCGACCTATCGCGAACTGATCAAGAACGCCTTCCAGCCCCGGCTGTGGAACGCCACGCAAAACGTTCTGGTGGGCGGCGTGCCGTACACCCAGATGGAGGCCAACTTCCCGCTGTTTTTCGGCCTGGCGATCCAGATGTATGAGGCGACGCTGGTGTCCGATCAGGCGCCGATCGATGCTTACCTGCAGGGCGATCACACGGCAATGAACGCGCAACAGGTGGAGGGCATGAACCTGTTTCTCGGCAAGGGCAAATGCGTCAATTGCCACGGCGGTCCGGAGCTGACCAACGCCGCCAGCCGCCTGCTGATGCACCCGCGCGAACGCATTGAGCGGATGGTGATGGCCGACAACCTGACCACCCTTTACGACAACGGCTTCTACAACACCGGTGTGCGCCCGACCTCGGAAGACCTGGCCCTCGGCGGCGCGGATGCCTGGGGCAATCCATGGTCGTTCACCCGGCAGTACAACAGCGTGTTGCAGGGCGGTCGCTCGGTCGATCCGCTGGACGTCGATGTCTGCACGTTCGAGGCACCGTTGAGTGCGGCGATTCCGTGCGATGCCACGCTCAAACCGAATGTCGGTTTCCGCGACTCGGTCGACGGCGCATTCAAGACCCCGACCCTGCGTAACATCGCCCTGACCGGGCCGTACTTCCACAACGGCAGCCGCTCGACGCTCAAGCAGGTGATGGAGTTCTACAACCGTGGCGGTGACCGGCGCGGTGAAGATGCCAACAACACCAGCGGCTTTGAGCATCCGGCGGTGAACCAGCACAACACTTCCAACCTCGACCCGGACATGACGGCGCTGAACCTGACGCCCGATGAAATCGACGCGCTGGTGAAATTCATGGAGGTCGGCCTGACCGATCCTCGCGTGGCATGGGAGCGCGCACCGTTCGATCATCCGTCGCTGGTGATTCCGCAGGGCCACATCGGCGATGAAAATGCCGTGACCCAGCGTCCGGCCAGTCCGAAAGTCACGACCCGTCAGGCGATGGACGCATCGCTCAATCTCAAGCCTTACGGTGCTGAAGGCCGGCCGGCGGCAGAGGGGCCATTGCAGCCGTTCTACAACGATCTCTGAGCATAAAAACACACCATGGCCATCAAGAATGATGGCCATGGTGGCCGTCTAGCGGCCATTGCGCAAAAAACCTTACTGAATTACTCAGCAACTGCCGATTTCGGCCGTTAAAGAGACAGCCTGTGATCTGGATCACATTGTGTGTGCTTAACTGGCCACATTGCAGGCACAATGCCATCTCTTTGCCATGACGGGTCGGAGCTTTTACCCTTGCCGCGTTCTTCCGCTGTACGTTTCAGTCATTTCCTGCCGTCACTGCTGTTGTTGCTCGCGGGGTTAGCGGCTGCGTACGTCAAAGACCTCAACGTGTTCTTCACCTCGCTGTTTAACGTGTTGCCGACATTGGTGCTGCTGTTGGGCGGTTCGTACTGTGCGGTTTACCGACGCCAGCGCGAGCTGTTTCTGATGGTCACGGTGTACATCGCCTACTTCCTGCTCGACACCCAGACTGACTATTACCGCGACAACGGCAAGGTGCGCGAAGATGCGGCCGTGGTGTTCCACTTGGTCTGTCTGTTGCTGCCGTTGCTGTTCGGTCTGTTCGCCGCATGGCAGGAACGCACGCATCTGTTTCAGGACATGATCGCGCGCTTCGCCGTGCTGCTGGCCTTTGGCAGCGTGGCGCTGGGGCTCGAGCAAAGCTACCCGCAGGCCTTGCTGATGTGGCTTTCCGAGATCCGCTGGCCGGCGCTGCACGGCGCGTGGATGAGCCTGATCCAGTTGTCGTATCCGGTGTTCATCTCGGCGTTCCTGCTTCTGGCCTGGCAATACTGGCGCAACCCGCGTCCGCTGCACGCGGCGCAACTGGTGGGGTTGCTCGGGGTGTTCTGGATGCTGCCGAAAACCTTCATCCTGCCGTTCACCCTGAACATCATGTGCAGCCAGGTCATGCTGATGATTGCGGCAGCGGTAGCGCACGAGGCGTATCAAATGGCCTTTCGCGACGAACTTACCGGTTTGCCGGGCCGCCGCGCACTCAACGAGCGCATGCAGCGTCTGGGTCGCAACTATGTGCTGGCGATGAGCGACGTCGATCATTTCAAGAAATTCAACGACACCCACGGCCACGACGTGGGGGATCAGGTGTTGCGTCTGGTCGCCAGCAAGCTGTCCAAAATCAGCGGCGGCGGTAGGGCGTATCGCTATGGCGGTGAGGAATTCGCCCTGGTGTTTGCGGGCAAGACCCTCGAAGAGTGCATGCCGCACCTGGAAGTCATCCGCGAGTCGATTGCGTCCTACAACATTCAGCTGCGCAATCAGGAAAGTCGCCCGCAGGATGATCAGCAGGGCCGTCAGCGCCGCTCGGGTTCGGGGGCGTCCAGCGTGTCGGTCACGGTCAGCATCGGCGTGGCCGAGCGTCTGGAGCAGCGCACCCCGGAAGAAGTGCTGAAATCCGCCGACCAGGCGCTCTACAGCGCCAAGGGCGCAGGGCGAAACTGTGTGATGGCGTTCGGGCAGAACCGCCGTGGCGCGGTGCGCATGGACAACGCCGCAGGTTGAGTGATGACGGCGCATTCAGCGTCTGGACAGTGATTGTGGGGCAGGGTGGCCGGCAGTAGGTTGAAGCAATCTGCTGAAGGAGAAGCCACCATGCCCGAGTACAAAGCTCCCCTGCGCGACATGCGCTTTCTGATCGACCACGTCTTTGACTTCCACACTCAGTACGCGGCCCTCGGCGCCCACGACGCCAGCACGGACATGATCAACGCGATCCTCGACGAGGGCGCGAAGTTCTGTGAGAACGTTCTGGCACCGCTCAATCGCAGCGGCGACGAAGAGGGCTGCCATTTCGACAATGGTGTGGTGACAACGCCTACAGGCTTCAAGCAGGCCTTCGCACAATACGTGGAAGGTGGCTGGCACGGTCTGGCGGCAGATCCGACCTACGGTGGCCAGGGGCTGCCGAGTTCGCTGGGGCTGGTGATCAGCGAAATGGTCGCCTCCAGCAACACCTCCTGGGGCATGTACCCGGGCCTGACCCACGGCGCCATGTCGGCGATCCACGCCCACGGCACCGAAGAACAGAAAAACACCTATCTGCGCAAACTTACTGCAGGCCAGTGGACCGGCACCATGTGCCTGACCGAAGCCCATTGCGGCACCGACCTGGGCATCATCAAGACCCGCGCGGTGCCGCAGGCCG
This sequence comes from Pseudomonas sp. B7, assembly GCF_016735645.1. Lineage (NCBI taxonomy): Bacteria > Pseudomonadati > Pseudomonadota > Gammaproteobacteria > Pseudomonadales > Pseudomonadaceae > Pseudomonas > Pseudomonas sp. B7. The sequence goes on along the minus strand of NZ_JAERRE010000004.1, from coordinate 78,869 downwards.
ACGGCAGTTATGCGGTGACCGGCAGCAAGATTTTCATCTCCGCCGGCGAGCACGACATGAGTGACAACATCATTCATCTGGTGCTGGCCAAACTGCCGGACGCACCGGCGGGCACCAAAGGCATTTCGCTGTTCATCGTGCCGAAATTTCTCCCGGACGCCTCCGGTGAAGCGGGCGAGCGCAACGGCGTTTCCTGCGGCTCGATCGAACACAAAATGGGCATCAAGGCATCGGCCACCTGCGTGCTGAACTTCGACGACGCCAAAGGTTTCCTGATCGGCGAGCCGAACAAAGGCCTGAATTGCATGTTCACCATGATGAACCACGCGCGCCTCGGCACCGGGATGCAGGGCCTGTGTCTGGGCGAGGCAAGCTTCCAGGGCGCAATCAAATACGCCAACGACCGCTTGCAGATGCGGGCCCTGACCGGTGCCAAGTCCCCGGACAAACCGGCCGACCCGATCATCGTCCATCCGGACGTGCGACGCATGCTGCTGACCATGAAAGCCTTCAACGAAGGCAACCGCGCGCTGACCTATTTCACCGCGCAGATGCTCGATGTCGCGCACCTGAGCCCGGACGCCGAGGTGCGTCACGAGGCCGAAGACCTGTTGGCGTTCCTGACACCGATCTGCAAGGCGTTCATGACCGACACCGGCCTGGAGGTGACCAACCTCGGCATGCAAGTGTTCGGCGGCCATGGATTTATCCGCGAGTGGGGTATGGAGCAACTGGTTCGCGATTGCCGCATTGCACCGATCTACGAAGGCACCAACGGCATTCAGGCGCTGGATCTGCTCGGGCGCAAAGTGCTCGGCAGCCAGGGCAAACTGCTGCGCAACTTCACCAAAATCGTTCACAAGTTCTGTGCTGCCAATGCCGGTCATGCGCAACTGGGCGGGTTTGTCGCGCAACTCGATGACCTCAATCAGCAATGGGGCGAGCTGACCATGAAGGTCGGTATGGCCGCGATGAAGAACCCGGATGAAGTCGGCGCGGCTTCGGTGGATTACCTGATGTACAGCGGTTACATCGTTCTCGGCTACCTGTGGCTGCGCATGGCGCTGGTCGCTCAGACTCAGCTGGAGTCGGGGGAGGGTGATGGCGATTTCTGTCAGGGCAAACTGGCGACGTGCGAGTTTTACTTCAAGCGGTTGCTGCCGCGCACCGCTGCGCATCGTGCGGCGATCGAGGCGGGTAGCGATTGCCTGATGAAACTGCCGGCGCAGTTGTTCTTGCTGTAACACGCCACTGTTAAACAAAAGAGCCCGCTGATTGCGGGCTTCTTTATAGTTGATTGCTGGTGACTAAAAATAACAAATCAGTCACCGCCTGACCCTATGTGTCGCAAAAGTTGTTGGGTTACACTCCAGCTCAACGAAAACACCCTTCCACGAATCACCTGTTTAGATCTTTGCGAGGTTTGCCATGGCTGACTACAAAGCGCCGCTGCGCGATATGCGCTTCGTCCTCAATGAAGTGTTCGAAGTCGCCAAACTCTGGGCCGAACTGCCGGCCCTGGCCGAGACGGTGGACGCGGAAACCGTTGAAGCCATTCTCGAAGAGGCCGGCAAGGTCACCAGCAAAAGCATTGCGCCCCTGAGCCGTGCCGCCGATGAAGAAGGCTGCCACTGGGCCGACGGTGCCGTCACTACGCCGGCCGGTTTCCCACAGGCTTATCAGACGTATGCCGAAGGCGGCTGGGTCGGTGTTGGCGGTGATCCGGCCTACGGCGGCATGGGCATGCCAAAAGCCGTCTCGGCCCAGGTCGAAGAGATGGTCAACTCCGCCAGCCTATCCTTCGGTCTGTACCCGATGCTGACCGCCGGCGCTTGCCTGTCGATCAACGCCCACGCCAGCGAAGAGCTGAAAGCCGCTTACCTGCCGAACATGTACGCCGGTGTCTGGGCCGGTTCCATGTGCCTGACCGAGCCACACGCCGGCACCGACCTGGGCATCATTCGCACCAAGGCCGAACCTCAGGCCGACGGTTCCTACAAGGTCAGCGGCACCAAGATCTTCATCACCGGCGGTGAGCACGACCTGACCGAAAACATCATCCACCTGGTACTGGCCAAACTGCCGGACGCACCAGCGGGGCCGAAAGGCATTTCACTGTTCCTGGTGCCGAAGTTCATGGTCAATGCCGATGGCAGCCTGGGCGCGCGCAACCCGGCGAACTGCGGTTCGATCGAACACAAGATGGGCATCCAGGCCTCTGCCACTTGCGTGATGAACTTCGACGAAGCCGTGGGTTACCTGGTCGGCGAGCCGAACAAGGGCCTGGCCGCGATGTTCACCATGATGAACTACGAGCGTCTGGGCGTCGGTATCCAGGGCCTGGCCACCGGCGAGCGCTCGTACCAGAACGCCATCGAATACGCCCGTGACCGCCTGCAAAGTCGTTCGCCGACCGGCGCGCAGAACAAGGACAAGGTGGCCGACCCGATCATTGTCCACCCGGACGTGCGTCGTATGCTGTTGACCATGAAAGCCTCGAACGAAGGCGGCCGTGCGTTCTCCACTTACGTGGCGATGCAGCTCGACACCGCCAAGTTCAGCGAAGACGCCGCGACCCGCAAACGTGCGGAAGATCTGGTGGCCTTGCTGACGCCAGTGGCCAAGGCGTTCCTGACTGATCTGGGACTGGAAACCACCGTCCACGGCCAGCAGATCTTCGGCGGCCACGGCTACATCCGTGAGTGGGGCCAGGAGCAACTGGTGCGTGACGTGCGCATCACCCAGATCTACGAAGGCACCAACGGCATTCAGGCGCTGGACCTGGTGGGGCGCAAGATCGTCGGCAGCGGCGGCGCGTTCTACAAACTGTTCGCCGACGAGATCCGCCATTTCACCGCAACCGCCAGTGCCGATCTGGGCGAGTTCACCAAGCCGCTGAATGACGCCGTCGACACCCTCGACGAGCTGACCTCATGGCTGCTGGACCGGGCGAAAACCAACCCGAACGAAATCGGCGCGGCGTCGGTCGAGTATCTGCAAGTATTCGGCTACACCGCTTACGCGTACATGTGGGCGCTGATGGCCAAGGCGTCGCTGGGCAAAGAAGCGCAGGACGATTTCTACGCGAGCAAGCTCGGCACGGCGCGGTTCTATTTCGCCCGTCTGCTGCCGCGGATTCACTCGTTGAGCGCGTCGGTCAAGGCCGGCAGCGAGTCGCTGTTCCTGCTGGACGCTGCGCAGTTCTGATGAGGTAACGTCATGTAAGCGATCTCTTACATGACGTGCTGCTGTTCTCCCATAGGCGTAGATTGGATCCACAGCTAATCTACTTTCCATGGACGTCGCGCAGGAAGCGCAAAGCAACAACACGGACACGTAGGATTCTGCCAGGGTGGCGGAGTGAAATGGATGTCAGGGAAACAGTCTGCAAAGCCCCGCTTCGGCGGGGTTTTCTTATGCCCGCAGAAAAGTTTTCAGCTCAGCGCGTCCAGCGGCGGCGCCCCTTTCAGCGGTTTGTCCTCACGCTGCATCACCTCTTCCAGCAACGTTCGCAGCAAGGCCAATGGCGCCTGCTGGCGTTGCACATCGCGACACACCAGCCCGACCTTCAACGGCACGCGCGGCTCACTCAACGGTTTCCACAGCAGATCCTGATCGTCGTACTCTTTTTGCGAACGACCGGGCAGCACCGTCGCCAGACGGGTATGCGGAAGGCTGTCGAGAATCCCCACCATATTGTTCAATTCGGCCTGCACTTGCGGACGACGTCCGAGGTTGGCCAGTTGCGCCTGCCAGATCTGGCGGATCTGAAATTCTTCGCCCAATAGCAACATCGGCAATTCGGCCGCCTGACTCATCGAGACTTTCTTGAATTCCCGCAGCGGATGATCCGCCGGGATGACCAGCGTCAGTTCATCTTCGTACAACATCACGCCGTGCAGCCCCGGCTGGCGTGGCGGTAGATAGCTGATGCCGATGTCCAGCGAGCCGTTGAGCAGTCGCCGCTCGATCTCAAGCCCCGTCAGTTCATAAATCTGCACCACCAGATGCGGCTGGGCCTTGCGCACTCTCTCCAGCATTTGCGGCACCAGGCTGGTGTGCACGGTTTGCAGCACGCCGATCGCCAATGTGCGCAGTGCCTGCCCTTTGAAGTTACCCAACGCCTCACGCGCCCGCTGCATGCCGTCGAGCAGTGGCAAGGCGTGGTTGTACAAGGTGTGGGCGGCGAGGGTCGGCAGCAGGCGTTTGCTGCTGCGTTCGAACAGGGTGACGTCGAGGTTTTGTTCCAGCTGGCGAATCTGCTGGGACAGCGCGGGCTGAGAGATCGACAGGCGCTCGGCGGCGCGTCCGACATGCCCTTCTTCGTAGACCGCGACGAAATAACGCAGTTGTTTGAAATCCATAAGTAACACTTATCGAAAATGCTGGGAAATCGAAATGGCTTGACGCCGTGAACCGGCCTAGTCTAACCGCATTCACAAGGCTTACAGGGCCGGAAAGCGCAATGACCAGCGTTTGTTTTGAAAGTGTTTGCATAGGCAGTTCAAAAAACCTCGATCGAGGTTTTTTTCAATGAATCTGTTCAGTTTGCGGCGCCAGACGCCGAGCCTCGATGACCTGGCTTTTGAAACCCAAGAATCGGATGCCGCTGATGGCCTGAATGCCGAACGTCTGATGCCCAGCGTCGAGCGTCCGCAGCAGGTATTCGTTCGCGGTCAAGGCTCCTGGCTATGGGACAGCAATGACCGCGCCTACCTGGACTTTTCCCAGGCCGGAGGCGCCAATAGCCTCGGCCACAGCCCTTCGGCGCTGGTCAAAGCCATTGCCAACCAGGCCCAGGCCCTGATCAATCCCGGTTTCAATCTGCACAACCGCGGCATGCTCAGCCTTGCCGAACGTCTTTGTGCGAGCACTGGCAGTGATCAGGCATACCTGCTCAACAGTGGCAGCGAAGCCTGTGAGGCGGCGATCAAACTGGCGCGCAAATGGGGCCAGCTGCATCGCGGCGGCGCCTCGCGGATCATTGTCGCCAGACAAGGCTGTCACGGACGTAGTCTGGCGACGATTTCGGCGTCGGACAGTTGCAACCTGCACAACCGTTTCGCACCGTTGCTGCCCGGTTTCGATCCGGTACCGTTCAATGACCTGCCGGCGCTGCATGCAGCAGTGGATGCGCAGACCGTAGCAATCATGCTCGAACCGATCCAGAGCGATGCCGGAGTAATCCCTGCGACCGAGCATTACCTCAAGGGTGTCGAGCGCCTCTGCCGTGAGCTGGGGATTCTGCTGATTCTCGACGAGGTTCAGACCGGCATCGGCCGTTGTGGCACCTTACTCGCCGAACAGTCCTACGGCGTGCGCGCCGATATCGTCGTGCTCGGCAAAGGCCTCGGCGGCGGTGTTCCACTGGCGGCGCTGCTGGCGCGAGGCAAGGCCTGCTGTTTCGATTCTGGCGAGCTGGGCGGTACTCATCATGGCAACGCGCTAATGACCGCCGCAGGGCTGGTGGTGCTCGACAGCGTGCAGGACCGTGCATTCCTCGAACAGATCCGCGACAACTGCCAGCATCTGCGCGAAGGGCTCGCCCGTCTGGCCTATCGTTATGAGCATGGCGAGTTACGCGGGCAGGGGCTGTTCTGGGGACTGAGCCTGTCGGAAGACTCCGCCGAGGCCGTTGTCAAAGCCGCGCTTCACGAAGGTTTGCTGCTCAACGCCCCACAAGCCGACTGCCTGCGCTTCACACCGGCGCTCAACGTCAGCAAGGCCAACATCGACGAAATGCTCCTGCGCCTGGCCCGCGCCTTCTCCCGGGTACGCACCGCGCAACTGCAATGCCGCAAAGGGATTGCCGTCTGAGCTGAAATTTCCCACCCGAATTCAAGAACCGTCTCGCGGTATAACGCACGCCCCACTCCTGATTCTTTTGGCGTGGGGCGTTTTTTTGTGGCCGGATAATGGCAATCAGATGGCGAGATTGCGGTTTGCACTGAACCCTGACAAACGGCACAGGTCGATTAGCTTGTATGGCTCAGGTGAGCCAACCCCCAATCAGGAGCTGCCCCATGGACTTTATCCGCATCATCATTGCCATTCTGTTGCCGCCTCTGGGTGTGTTTCTGCAGGTCGGGTTCGGCGGCGCGTTCTGGCTGAACATTCTGCTGACGTTGTGCGGTTACATCCCGGGGATCGTGCATGCGGTGTACATCATCGCCAAACGCTGAGTCTCAGTCCGTCAAACCCATCACTCGCCGGTAGAACCGCCATTCCTGCTCCAGCGCATGGGCCTGATTGGCGGCCCGGCGGAAGCCGTGGCGTTCATCGGCGTAGTAATGCGCTTCGACCTCAATGCCGTTTTGCTCCAGGGCCGCGACCATGTCGCGGGTCTGTTGCGGCACGACTACGGCGTCCAGTTCGCCCTGAAAGAAAATCACCGGTACGCGGATGTTGCTTGCGTACAGCAACGGCGTGCGGGCGGCGTAGCGTTCGGCATCTTTCTCTGGATCGCCGATCAGCCAGTCCAGATAATCGCCTTCAAACTTGTGCGTAGCGCGGGCCAGTGCCACCGGGTCACTGACTCCGTACAGACTGGCGCCAGCGCGGAATACCTGATGGAACGCCAGGGCGCACAACGTGGTGTAACCACCGGCGCTGCCGCCACGGATGAATGCACGATCACCGTCGATCATGTCGCGATCATTAAGGTAGGCCACGACCGCACACGCGTCCTCGACGTCCACCGCGCCCCAACTCAGATGCAGCGCCTGCCGATACTCCCGGCCATAACCGCTGCTGCCTCGGTAGTTGAGATCGGCGACGGCGAAGCCACGCTGCGTCCAGTACTGAATGCGCGGGTCGAGCATCGGGTAGCAGGCCGACGTCGGGCCGCCGTGAATGAACACCACCAGCGGCGGCTTCACATCACCATTCGTGGCCGGGTAAAAGAAGCCGTGGGCTTCACCCGAACCGCTGGGATAGCGCAGAGTTTGCGGGCGGCTGATGCGCTCGGCGGGTAGCGGTGCGACTCCGCCGGCCAGGATGTTCACTTCACGCGATTCGCGATCAATGGCGATCACCGCTGAAGGGCTGATCGGTGAGGCGGCAATGCAGTAAATAAATTGATCATCGACAGCCAGATGACGGAAGCGGCTGTAGTCGCCGGTGAAGTCTTCACCGTTGAGCGCCAGACGACCGAAACCGCCTTCGCTCCAGCTCGCCAAAAAGCCTTCGTCGGTGGGCAGCCAAGTGCAGCCACCAAGTTGCCATGGAGCTGGTGCGTGATCGGCTTTGGCGCTAGCTAACGGTTGCAAGTCGTTTGCCGACGCGACCCACGGTTGCCAATAACCACCACGATCGGTCAGACAGCCCAGTCGGCCATTGGCATCGAAACGCGGTTGCTGGATCGACTCTTCAAGGGTTTCACCCGCCACACAGCGTGGGACGGAAAACCCGCTATCCGAGCGCTCGGCGAGCATCAGTCGTGTGGATGTCCACGGCTGATACGGACGGCTCCACTCGATCCACGCCAAGCGCTGGCCGTCCGGACTGATGATCGGCGATGCATAAAAATCCGCGCCTTCAATCAGCCTATGACGCTCGCCATTCGCCAGATCGATAGCCACCAGCCGATGGCGATCACCGTTCTCTTCAATGGCCAGCACCTGCCCGTCGGCGTAATTCAGATCGCCATAACGACACTCGCCAGACGTCAATGCCACGGGCTCGCCGTCCAGCGTCTGGCGATACAGCTGTTGATCCGCCTCGTTGACGAAAACCACCCCGTCAGGCGTCAGGCAAAACGCCCCACCGCCATATTCGTACACCCGGCTGCGCACGCTGAAACCCGTAGGCGTCAGACATTTCGCCGCGCCATCGCGCCAGTGCCAGATCCGGCACGCGGCGTCTGTTGGGCGATATTCATTCCAGAACAAGCCATGGGCACCAAGTTGCAATTCGGCGAAATCCACGCCGGCAGCAACCGCAGCGGTGGCGCTGAAAGGCTCAGCCTTTGGCGATGAGTCGCGAGTTTCGTTCATTGCGAAAGGCCAGTTGTTCGATGGTCTGGGTGGCGTGCTCGGTTTCTTCGCGGGCCTTGAGGATCACGCCGTGATGTTCGGACTTGCTGCACACCGGGTCGGCATTGCTGGCATCGCCGGTGAGCATGAAGGCCTGGCAGCGGCAGCCGCCGAAGTCCTGCTCTTTCTCGTCGCAGGAGCGGCACGGCTCGGGCATCCAGTCATAACCGCGAAAGCGGTTGAAACCGAACGAGTCGTACCAGATGTGCTGCATGCTGTGGTCGCGCACATTGGGAAATTGTACCGGCAGCTGTCGGGCGCCATGACAGGGCAGGGCGGTGCCGTCCGGTGTGACCGTCAGAAACAGACTGCCCCAGCCGTTCATGCAGGCTTTCGGGCGCTCTTCGTAGTAGTCCGGGGTGACGAAAATCAGCTTGCACGGATGCCCTTCGGCTTCCAGTTTTGCGCGGTATTCGTTGGTGATGCGTTCGGCACGAACCAGTTGTTCCTTGGTCGGCAACAGGCCGACACGATTGAGCTGCGCCCAGCCGTAGAACTGGCAGGTGGCGAGTTCGACGAAGTCGGCCTCCAGCGCAATGCACAGTTCGATGATGCGGTCGATCTTGTCGATGTTGTGCCGATGAGTGACGAAGTTCAGCACCATCGGATAGCCGTGAGCCTTCACGGCGCGAGCCATTTCCAGTTTCTGCGCGAAGGCCTTTTTCGAGCCGGCGAGCAGGTTGTTCACTTGCTCGTCGCTGGCCTGGAAACTGATCTGGATGTGATCGAGCCCGGCCTTCTTGAAGTCGCTGATCTTCTGCTCGGTCAGGCCGATGCCGGAGGTGATCAGGTTGGTGTAGAAACCCAACTGGCGCGCTTCGCGGATCAGCTCGGCGAGATCCTGGCGCACCAGCGGTTCGCCCCCGGAAAAGCCCAGTTGCGCCGCACCCATCTCCCGCGCTTCGCGGAACACCTTGATCCACTGCTCGGTGCTCAGCTCTTTGCCCTGCTCGGCGAAATCCAGCGGATTGGAGCAGTACGGGCATTGCAGCGGGCAGCGGTAAGTCAGCTCGGCGAGCAGCCACAGCGGCAGGCCGACCTCAGGCTTGGGCGGCAGATCAGTCAAGGGTGATCCAGTGCTGCGCACGGGCAACCTCCATGAATTGCTCGATGTCGTTACCGAGCTCGGGCACGCCGGGGAACTGTTTGTCGAGTTCGGCAATGATCGCCGCGACATCCCGCTCACCGTCGATCAGGCCGCCGATCAATGCGGCACTTTCATTGAGTTTGATCATGCCTTCCGGGTACAGCAGCACATGGCCTTTCTGCGCCGGTTCGTACTGGAAACGGTAGCCGGGACGCCAGGTCGGGGTCTTGCTGCGGTCGAAACTCATAAGGCGATTCCTTTATGCCAGACCCGTTGATCGGTGACGCTGTGATACGGCGGGCGGTTCAGTTCGTAGGCCATGCTCATGGCATCGAGCATGCTCCAAAGGATGTCCAGTTTGAACTGGAGAATTTCCAGCATGCGTTCCTGGCCTTCGCGGGTCTTGTAGTGCTCCAGCGTGATCGCCAGACCATGCTCGACATCGCGCCGGGCCTGGCCGAGACGGGTGCGGAAATATTCGTAGCCGGCCGGGTCGATCCACGGGTAATGCTGCGGCCAGCTGTCGAGGCGCGACTGGTGGATCTGCGGCGCGAACAGCTCGGTCAGCGAGCTGCTGGCGGCTTCCTGCCAACTGGCGCGGCGGGCGAAGTTGACGTAGGCGTCGACGGCGAAACGCACGCCGGGCAGCACCAGTTCCTGGGAGCGCAATTGATCCGGATCGAGACCGACGGCCTGGCCGAGGCGCAGCCAGGCTTCGATGCCGCCATCTTCACCGGGCGCGCCGTCGTGGTCGAGCAGGCGCTGAATCCACTCGCGACGGATCTCGCGATCCGGGCAGTTGGCGAGGATCGCCGCGTCTTTCAGGGGGATGTTCACCTGATAGTAGAAGCGGTTGGCGACCCAGCCCTGTATCTGCTCACGGGTGGCCCGGCCTTCATACATCGCCACGTGATACGGGTGATGAATGTGGTAATAGGCGCCCTTGGCGCGCAGGGCCGCTTCGAATTCGGCGGGGGACAGCGGGGTGTCGGTCATTGCGGTTCTCCGGGCATTCGTTACAGGACGATGCTCATGCCGTCATACGCCACTTCAACATTGCGTCGAACCAGTTCCGCGCGCTCCGGCGAGTCTTCGTCGAGAATCGGGTTGGTGTTGTTGATGTGGATAAGCACCTTACGTTGCTCGGGAAGCTGTTCCAGCACTTCGAGCATGCCGCCAGGGCCATTCTGCGCCAGATGGCCCATTTCGCGGCCGGTGCGGGTGCCGACGCCACGACGCTGCATTTCATCGTCGTCCCACATCGTCCCGTCCACCAGCACGCAGTCGCTGCCGGCCATGATTTCCAGCAATGGCGCGTCGACCTTGCCCAAACCCGGCGCGTAGAACAATTTGCCGCCGGTGCCGAGGTCTTCGACGATCAGGCCGATATTGTCGCCCGGATGCGGGTCGAAGCGGTGTGGCGAGTAGGGCGGTGCGGCGCTGCGCAACGGCAGCGGGGTGAAGCGCAGGCTCGGGCATGCGGCGACGGTGAAACTCTGGTCGAGTTCGATGCGGTTCCAGTCCAGCCCGCCGTTCCAGTGCTTGAGCATGGTGAACAGCGGGAAACCGGTGCTCAAGTCTTCGTGGACCATGTCCGTGCACCAGACCTGATGCGGGCAGCCTTCGCGCAGGCTGAGCAGGCCGGTGGTGTGGTCGATCTGGCTGTCCATCAGGATGATCGCGCTGATGCCGGTGTCGCGCAGGGCCCGGCCCGGTTGCATCGGGGCGAAGCTCTGAAGCTGCGCGCGGATGTCCGGCGAGGCATTGCACAGCACCCAGTTCACGCCGTCATCGGAAATCGCGATGGACGATTGGGTACGGGCCTGGGCATTCAGGCTGCCATCGCGAAAACCGGCGCAATTGACGCAGTTGCAGTTCCACTGCGGAAAACCGCCACCGGCGGCCGAACCCAGAATCTGGACGAACATGAACGCTCCATCATTTCAACGCTGAAAATAAAACGCCCCGGCGAGCCGAGGCGTTGCACTGCAGTGTTCTGCTTGAGGCAGGACTCAGCGGCTGGCGAAGTACATGGTGACTTCGAAGCCGATGCGCAGGTCGGTGTAAGCAGGTTTAGTCCAAGCCATCGGGTGACTCCTTTTTCAGGTGGGTGAGATAGCGCTATCCATAGGTATAGTCCACGGCAGCGCGGGGATGTTCCAAATAGTTAGGTGGCTATGTTACTCAAAATTTCAGGGGCTTTGCCCGTGAATCTTTGAGAAAGCTCCTTGCAGCCCCGGTAATGATCATTTAGCCGCGTGCCAGGGCGCGCCCGGCGAAGGGCTGTTGGCCAGGCCGTGCCAGCCGCCCTCGGCGCGGATCAGACGTTGTGCGGCGGCCAGCAACGCCGGGCGATCCAGTTGAGCGACTGCGCTGCGTAATTGCAGCAGATAATCCGACGAGTGGCCGGCGAGGCGGGCCTGCCACAGGAGTTCGGCCGCATCTTTGCCGGACAGGACGTTGTCATCGAACTGATCGGCAAGCGTCTGGCGTTGCTGAGTGAGGCTGGCGGCATCCAGCTGTTCGACAAGGGCTGGCAGGCCATCGAGAAACTGCTGAATGTGGTCGAGCAATTGCGCGGCGGTGGCCGTGGGCGATTGCACACCGAACAGCAATCCGGTCTGGCCGTGGAGCTGGCGCAGGCCGCTGAACACCGCATAACCGAGTTGCAATTCAACGCGCAGGCGTTGGTAGAACGGCGTCTGGCACAGGTGGGCGATCAGGCGCCACGCGGCTTCGTCAGCGATTTCGTGGCTGGCGGTTGGGCAGAACAGCAACAAGGCGTGTTCGCTGGACGCGCTGTCGATCTGACTCCACAGGTATCCAGAGTTGATTGTCGACGGTGGGGGAATTTGATTGTCCGGGATGCCGGGGATACGGCTCAGGGCGAGGCCCATGGCTGACTGGGTTTGTTGGTTTAGCCCCAAAGCCAGACCGTCCCAGCGGGAAGTTGTCCACAGCTGCGCGGCGTCATCGGATTCGCCTACCGCTGTCAGGCACTTTTCGGGCAATGCCTTGAGCAGTTGGCGGATCGGTATCAGCGCAGGTTGCGGCTCGCCTTTCGCGGAGTCGGCGCCCACTTGTGTCAGAGATTTCAGCGCGTGCTCCAGCACAACGGGCAGCGTGTCCTGCAGGCCAGTGAGTTTCAGCAGCCACTGATTAGCTGCGGCGCTGAAGGACAACTCGACCCCGGCCTGACGCGCGTCGTCGGAAACCTCCCGCAGACTGCGTTGCAGTTTCGCTTGCAGCTCGGCCGTGGCCGCTGCTTCCGTCTGCCAGCGAACATATACCGCACCTTCGTCACCGTTATCCGGCAGCGCTTGGCTGAATTGCATCGGCGAGCGTTCGCGACGGCTGCGCGAGCGATCCTGAGCGAACGTGCGCAGGCCACGGTGGGCGCTGGTCTGGCCGCGGATCAGGCCGGCGTTGGCCAGCGGCTTGGCTGTGCGCAGGAACGGATTGGCGGCAGGCAGATGCCAGTGGCTGCTGAAGTTATCCACAGTGCCGATTTTGCCGAGAATCACTTTCAGCGCCGCAACGGCCGAATCGCAGAGGCCGTTTTCACGTCGTTCGCTGTCGAGTCGCGCCAGCTGAAACGCGCCGCTGACCTGCTGCTGCCGTTCAAGCAGCGTTGCATACTCCTGACGCAACGCTGGCCAGTCCCGCTGCGCTGTGAAGAAGCTCAACCAGTCGAGAAACTGCGCGCGGAGAGCGTCGAGTGACCCGGATGCCCCAGTGAACTGAAGATGCAGAACTGCCTGCTCAGCAAATTGATAGGGCACACAGGCCTGTAAGCCTTCCGCGAATCCCTGCTGTTGCAAGTGAGCGAGCAGCCCACCGGGTTTGGCGCTGTTCAACCAGTGACAGAGAAACGCCAGCGCTTCGGCCGACGACTCCGGCAAGTCCTCCAACGCAAACAACAGATTGCCGTTCCGTTCGCCGACCTGTTGATAACTTGCCTGTGGAGTGTCCATCAAGCGAACGGGGGCTGCCTGTGAAGTTTGATCCCCAGCCGTCAGCGCGGCGGCAAACTGTTCGGCCAGCGTGCGCAGCTCTTCAACACTTTGCGGCCCGACCAGGCTCAGGATCATCTGTCCGGTGCGGTAAAACTGCTGATGAAAGTCTTTCAACGCCTGCTGAAAATCCGCGTGTTCTACCGGCAGACTGTCGCGGTTCCCGGTATGAAAGCCGCGCAACGGATGCGCTGCTGACAACCCTGCGAACAGCGCTTCTTTTTGCTGAGCTCCAGCATCCTGCGACCACGCGACAAACTCCGCCTGCAACACTTCCCGTTCCCGCAACTGATCGTCCGGATTCATACACGGACGGGCGAGCATGTCTGACAGACGCTCCAGCCCACCGCTGAAGGACGGCGGCGGCAATTCAAAGAAGAAATCGGTGGTTCGCTCACGGGTGCTGGCATTCACCTGGCCGCCGTGACCTTGCACGTAGGCCATCAGGCCTTGGCTTGCGGGAAAACGCTCGGTGCCGAGGAACAGCAAATGCTCAAGAAAATGCGCCAGCCCCGGCCACGCCAACGGCACGTCATGACTGCCGGCAGCCACCCGCAACGCCGCGGCGCTGCGCTTCAGGCCGGGCACGTGGCGCAGGGTCACGCGCAAGCCGTTGGCCAGGGTTTCGGTGTGGGGACGGGGATGGGTCGGCGCAGGCATGGGCACTTCCAGAACAGTGAAGTGCCAATGCTAGCGGATTAGCGCTTGTTGAGCGCGTCGTAAAGTTCGGGACGGCGGTCGTTGAAGTAACGGTTGGCGCTGCGCGAGTCGACCATCAACTGGCGATCCAGCTCGCCGACGATCAAGGCTTCATCCAGCCCGGCCTGAGCAATGCGGCTGCCATCCGGCGCGGCAATGCTGCTTTGTCCGCAGTAATGGGTGTCGCCTTCGTGGCCGCAGTAGTTGGCGTAAGCCACGTAGCACTGGTTTTCGAAGGCACGGGAGCGCACGGAAACATCGGCAATGAAATCGAAAGGAATCATGTTGGCGGTCGGCACCAGAATCAGCTCGGCGCCCTCAAGGGCCAGGCGCCGGGCATTCTCCGGGAACTCCAGGTCGTAGCAGATCAGGAAACCGAGCTTCCAGCCGTTGAGCTCGACGATGGGAAACTCGCCATCGCCGGGGCTGAACATCGAACGATCCAGATCGCCGAACAGATGCGTCTTGCGGTAATTGCACAGGCGCTCGCCGCTCGAATCGATCAACTGCACGGCGTTATAGATCTGCCCTTCGGCGGTGCGCTCAGGGTAACCGTAAAGGATCGCCAGACCGGCAGCCTTGGCGATCCGTCCGACTTGCTGCGCCCACTCACCGTTGTAGACCTCGGCCAATGTCGCGACCGCCTCCTTGCCGATGTTGTAGCCGGTCAGGAACATCTCCGGCACCACCAGCAGGTCGGCGCCTTTGGCCTCCTTCGCCAGTTGGTGCAGGCGCTGAAGGTTGGCGGCGGGTTCCAGTGGCAGCGGTGGACATTGGTAAAGGGCTACACGCATTGAAGATTCCTCTTACTCGGGCAGGGCGATCGGGCCGATGTCGTTGAACACATCACCCGGGCCAGGGTTCTCTTTATGTGTGGACCCGCCGAAGTGCTTCATGATTCCCCAGACTGCATTGAGCGAGGTCTGCACCGCACCTTCGACCCACGCAGGCGTCCATGATACGTCGTCGCCGGCGATGAAAATCCCGCGCTGCTCCTGCGGCATGTCGTCCTGCATGAAGTGCGCGTACATGCGCTGGTTGTAGCGATAGTGGCCGGGCAGGGCGCCCTTGAACGCACCGAGGAAGTGCGGGTCGGCTTCCCACGACACGGTGATCGGATCGCCGATGATCCGCGCGGCGATGTCGACTTTCGGGTAGATCTTCTTCAACGCATCCAGTGCCAGCTTCACGCGTTTTTCCACTGGGTGCGGGAGCATCTTCAGCGCATCGCTCATCCACGAGTACGACAGACAGATCACGCCCGGCTTGTCGTCGCCGTTATCGAACAGGTAGGTGCCACGGGTCAGGCGATCGGTGAGGGTCATGCTCATCAGGTCGCGACCGGTTTCCGGGTCCTTGTCCTTCCAGAACGGGCGGTCGACCATCACGAAGGTCTTCGACGATTGCATGTAGCGCGTGCGGTCCAGGGCCATCCACATCTTTTGCGAGAACAAGCTTTCGTCGCATTCGATCTGGGTGGTCAGCAGCCAGCTCTGGCAGGTGGTCAGTACGGCGGCGTATTCGCGGGTGTCGCCATTGTTGTCGGTGACCGCGAAACGACCGTCAGGCGCGTGGGCGATTTTCTTTACCCCGGAGCGCGGGGCACCGTGGTGAAGCGACTTGAGGCTGGTACCTGCCGGCCAGTGTACGCACCGCTCCGGCGCATGACGCCAGATGCCTTGCGGTACTTGTTCGACGCCGCCGACCACCAGATGCTGGTGATCGTCGCAGTTGGTCATCACCACACGGAAGATTTCCAGCATCGAGTTGGGGAAGTCCGAGTCCCAGCCGCCGGTACCGAAACCAACCTGGCCGAACACTTCGCGGTGATGGAACGACAGTTTGGCGAAGGCTTTCGACGTGGCGACGAAGTCGTAGAAGGTGCGGTCGTCCCAAAGAGGAACAAGCGTGTTCCACAGCTCTTTCAGGCGCGGCACGTCACGGTCGCGGATCGCCTGCTGGATATCGGCGAACTGTGAGCCGGCCTCCAGAGCGTCGGCCCAGGCGTCAGCCACTTCCTGGAACAGTGCAGGAAGATCCTTCAGGCTCTGTGCGTAATGGGTTTTGCCTTCCAGGTCGATCACGGTGCTGCCGGAGGCCGGGGTCAGCGGGTTGGGGAAGGGCTTGGTCTCGAGGCCGAGTTTGTCGACGTAGTGATAGAACGCGGTGGACGACACTGGGAAACGCATGCCGCCGAGCTCGGCGACGATGCCGTCGGTACCGTTGAACGCTTGCGAACGCAGACGACCGCCAAGCTTCGAGGCCTCATAAACGACCGGCTTCAAGCCGAGTTTCATCAGCTCATACGCCGCCACCAGACCCGCGATGCCGGCCCCGACGATGGCCACTTCGGCGCCGTGGTTGTGCTCGGGAATGCTGCCGAGACCGGCCGGGTGTTCGATCCAGTCGTCGAAGGCGAAAGGAAAGTCCGGGCCAAAAATGGTGATCGGTTTCTTACCGTCTGCAGGATGGCGATTGTTCTTGTTCATGGCTGACCTTGCTGGCGACCCGACGCTGGAGGCGCGTCTGAGTATAGGAAAAGATGCCAGCCATTCTAGGGAGCGTAGAACACGTTAATAAGACGCAATGTGTCGTCGTTTTGAGTGCATATGCTGCAATCTGACGATTTTATTGGTCAGACTGGATGGCCGCGATCAATCTTGCTGCTGAGAATGATCGAGGTCGTGGTTTTCTCCACACCGTCTACGCTGCCGATCTGATCCAGAAGTTGATCAAGCTGCTCCGGCGAATCGGTCCGCAGCCACGCCACATAATCGAATTCGCCACTCACCGCGCACAATTGCTGCACCTGAGCCATTGCGCTCAAACGGCGCAACACCTCTTTGCCGGAGCGTGGCTGCACCTTGATCCCGACGTAAGCCTGCAATCCGCCGTCCACCACGCGCTGGCCCAGACGCACGCTGTAGCCGGTGATGACTTTGGCCTTTTCCAGCCGCGCCAGTCGTGAAGTCACGGTCGTGCGGGCGATCCCCAATTGCCGGGCCAGCATCGCCACGCTTTCGCGGGCGTTGATTTGCAGGGCTGCGATCAGCTGGCGGTCGATTTCATCAAGACCTGTGGAGGCGATTTTGGACATGGGTTATCTCGGAATTGGCCTGCCTACGTGCTTCGACGTATGCGAATCAGTCAATTAGCGCATCTATCAAACCTCCTGTCTATTGGAGAGGGCGCGCGACTATTGCCAATATCGAGCCCGGCAACACGATGCAAATCGTCGAGTAAGTTACAGAGATGCGTGATTTCTGATTTTTCTCGCAAGTTCGGCCAATTCCTGATCATCGGCACGCTTCCAGTCATGCGATGAGATATATCCCTCATAGCGAGTAAAATATTTATCGATATTTGAACTGATAGGTTTGAATTCGCTGCTATTACCGGTGCCGTGCATCGGGAACAGTTTTGCGTGAAGATGATCCACACCGTAACCCTCAAACATCATTCCTGTGCGTGCAACATCTGGAAGGGCGCTATCGAGTAATAAAGCAACGGCTTTTGCAGCCAGGGTCAACTCAGTGAGTGCCTGATCTGACTGTGCAAACGCGTAACTGGACGCGTGTGCTTTAGGGATGACAACGGTGAACCCCGGGGTGTTAGGACATATTGACAGAAATGCCAGATGGCTTTCGCTTTCCCAGATTACGTGTGCAGGTGCCTTGCCTGATGCGATATCGCAGAAAATGCAGCTCATTTATTTATCCAATATTGACCGGTCAATAAGTTTCAGTTTGGAAGTTTAAAGGAAAGTGGCAAGCGTCCCATTCGATAGTGTGATCTTTGTTCGACTCGAAACTCCGTTTGGCTAGCATTGCGATAGATCCGGAAGCCAACAGCGATGCCATATTTACATTTAGCGGGCCGAAACTGGGCATGATTGAGTGTGGGAGCCGCTGCCAGGGTGTGATTTCGGTCGTGGCGGATAAGGTTTCAACCTGTTCACCGGAATGCAGGTAAACCTTACAATTGGAGTGGTTGTAGCCTCCACTCACAACAGGAACTCCACTTGCCTGAGCAATGCCTGCCGCGTCTTCAGCCAGAGAGGACGGATTATCTGCGGTGATGATAATGATGTTGGCGTCGTATTGACGCTGCAGGTTCTCGATAGCGAATTTGTCCGCTTCTATCGCTAGAGTTTCGATCGTTGTATTCAGAAAACGCGCTTCAATGGCGTACTTCAACGTCGAGACTTTAGGCTGGCCTATGTCTGCCCTCGTCCAGAACAGCTGCCGATTGAGGTTGCTTTCCTCAATGGCGTCGGCGTCCACCAATATAAATTTTTTAATGCCGCAACCTGCCAGCACCATCGCAGTCACGCTACCGATCCCTCCGCAGCCAACAACCAGTGCGGTACTTTTTTCGATGGTGTTCGTGTCTTCGATGATTGCGCTGCAAGACGATGTCCCGCACAGAAAGTAACTAGTCGTTCTGCTCGTTGCCGGGTTTTCTAATAAAGCATGGATTTGGGCCAGTTCTTCGAGGGTGCCGGTTGCAAGTGAGCCAGCTTCGACCAAGCCTTTTGCAAGACCGGCAATTGATCGTTGATTGATTCTGACTGTGCTTTTAGGGCCATCAATCAACAAGCCGCTATCTGTTTCGGCAAAAAAAGTCGAGGGGGCGATCAAGCCCAAAACGTTTCCTTGTTCATCCTTTAGATAAAAATCGATTGCTGCACTGTCCATATTGCTTCTCTGATCGAAATGAAAATCCCAGGGCAGCGGTGCTGCAACCTGGGAGTTTACTTAGTTGCAGCGAGGCTTGGAGAACACAATGCGGCCATCAGAACACATGATTCCAATCATGGCTGTAGTGCCCGATGCGACGGTTTTCTTACCCATGACTGTTGTCAAAGGTTCGCTGCCCGAAGTTATAGCGTCTTTGGTTTGCGCAGCCTGTGCATTCAAGATGGAGGCACCCAGTATGAGTGCAGCGATACCTGCAGCAGCCTTAATTTCCATATTTTTAGCTCCATATTATTAATACTAATGATTCTTTCCAGCATTTCCATATTGTGTTTCTGATCTATTGTCTGTCAACTCTTGGTAGTTTCTGACTGTAAAAGGGGCGTCTGCGATAACTTGTGATAATTAATTTTTCGTTACATTGTTTTGGCGGTTTTAACCAAGGAGAACAGCGATTGCATGCACAAACTCGGCAGCAAACAGATGAGCTATATGATCCTGTGAATCAGATCGCGGCGTGAGCCGGCAGCATCGAGATGGGAGGTACGACAATCGCCGGATTGTAGAGACTGTGCGGTCTCGTTTATGCGTTGTCTGAGGGGGGGAACGCAGATACGAAAAAGCCGCACATAAGCGCGGCTTTTTCATGTTTGGTGGGCCCACACGGACTTGAACCGTGGACCAAAGGATTATGAGTCCTCTGCTCTAACCAACTGAGCTATAGGCCCTCAGTAGGCCGCGGATTATAGCGACGGTTTCTCGGCTGTGCTATCCGAAAAATCCGATACGGATATGCGAAGAAACGTCGCGGCGAATTCCTCGGGTGGCAGCGGCAGGCTGACGATGTAGCCCTGGATCTGCTCACAGCCTTCGGCGGCGAGAAATTGTTGCTGGGCCTGGGTTTCCACGCCTTCGGCGATCACGGTGAATTGCATGCTGCGGCCCAGGGCGATGATGGCGCGGACAATCGCCGCGTCGTGCGGGTCATCGGGCAGGCCGCGGACGAAAGACTGGTCGATCTTGAGGATGTCCAGTGGCAGGCGTTTGAGGTAGCTCAGCGAGGAATAACCGGTGCCGAAGTCGTCGATGGCCAGTTGCACGCCCAGGTGTTTGAGCTGGTGCAGCACCGCCAGCGCTTCTTCAGCCTGGCTCATGATGAAGTTTTCGGTAATTTCCAGTTGCAGTAATTCCGGCCGCAGGCGGTTGTCCTTGAGCAGTTGCTCGATGCGTCCCAGCAGGTTCGGCTGGCGCAGTTGCGCGCCGGCGAGGTTGACCGACAGCGGGCCGAGGGATTCATAGATCTGGCCCCACTCGAACATCTGCCGGCAGGCGGTTTCCAGCACCCAGTCGCCGATTTGCAGAATCATCCCGTTTTCTTCCGCCAGCGGAATGAAATGCTCTGGCGGTACTTCGCCGAAGTTCGGATGACGCCAGCGGATCAGGGCTTCGGCGCCGACCAGGCTGTGATCGTCGAGGCTGATTTTCGGTTGGTAATAGAGGTACAGCTCCTCGCGCTCGATGGCGCGGCGAAGTTCGTGCTCCAGCGCCACACGCTCGCTGGCCTGGGCGGTGAGATCGCGGGTGTAGCTTTCGACCCGGTTGCGGCCCTTGGCCTTGGAGCGATACATCGCTGCGTCCGCGTTTTTGATCAGGGTTGCGACATCGCAGCCGTCGCGCGGGTAGAGACTGGTGCCGATGCTGGCGCTGATGAAGAACTCATGCTCGCCAGCCTGGAACGGCGCGCCAAAGCAGTTCAGCAGTTTGGTGGCGATGTTGTCGGCATCGCCGGGTTGCTGCAGGCCGGGCAGCAGAATGATGAATTCGTCGCCGCCCAGCCGCGCGACGGTGTCGATATCCCGCAGTTGCTCCTTGAGGCGCACGGCGATGCCCTTGAGCAACAAATCGCCGACCGGATGACCGAGGCTGTCGTTGATGTGCTTGAAGCGGTCGAGGTCGAGGAACAGCACTGCGCCCTGGCCGCCGTTTTCCTGCTGGCTGTTGAGTGCCGTCAACAGACGGCTTTCGAACAGCGTGCGGTTCGGCAGGCCAGTGAGCGGGTCGTGATGCGCCTGATAGTCGAGTTTGGCCTGGGCGTGCTTCAGGCTGGAAATATCGGCGAACACCGCAACGAAGTGAGTGATGAACTTGTCGCGGTTGCGCACGGCGCTGATAGTCAGCCAGCTCGGGTACAGCTCGCCATTTTTGCGCCGGTTGGAGATTTCTCCCTGCCAGTGACCTTCATCGGTCAATTGATGCCACATCGCTGCGTAGAACGCGCTGTCGTGCAGGCCGGACGCAAGCAGGCGCGGGGTGTGGCCGAGCGCTTCGCTTTCGCTGTAACCGGTGATTTCGGTGAAGGCCCGGTTCACGGCGCTGATGTGTTGCTGAGTGTCGGTGATCAACACGCCTTCGGCGGTACTTTCGAACACGGTCGCGGCCTGTTGCAGCTTTTCTTGCATCAAGTGGCGTTCGGTGATGTCCCGGGCGATGGTCAACATGCAGTCTTCGTCGCCGATCGGCAGCGGACGGCTGGACACCTCGCAGAGGCGTATCTGCCCGTCGCTGCGGCGGATGTGGCAGCTGAAGTCACGAACGAACCCGTCGCGGTGCAGCAGGTCGAGCATTTGCTTGCGTTCGTTGAGGTTGACCCAGATGCCCAGGTCCAGCGCCGAGCGATCTACAGACATGGCGCTGTTGAAACCGGTGATACGACTGAAGCCTTCGTTGACCTCCAGCAACAGGCCATCGCTCTGGCGCGACAGCAGCAGGCCGTCCGGCGAGGCGTGGAAGGCCTTGGCGAACTTTTCTTCGGAGGTTTGCAGTTGCTGCTGGGTTTCCTTGAGCTGAGTAATGTCGCGCACCACCACGACCAGCGCCGGTGTGGTGTCGAGTTCGAAGGGTTCGGCGGAAATCAGCCCGGTGAACACCTGGCCATTATTGCGGCGAAAGGGCATCTCCAGGTTGCGAATGCTGCCGGCTTGCAGGCGCTGAAGCAGGCCCGGGCCGACTCCGGGAATGCCCCAGATGTTGAGTTCGGTGGCGGTCTGGCCAATCACTTCTTCGGCCTTGAGCCCGATCTGTTCTTCAAAAGCTTCGTTGACCTCCAGCAGGCAGCCGTCGGAGAGCCGGGCGATGACCAGAATGTCCGGGCATTGCTGGAACACTGAAGCGAACTTTTGTTCTGACAGGCGCAACGCCTCTTCGGTGCGCTTGGTTTCGCTGATGTCGATCATCAGGCCGCGCATCACCGGTTCGTGGCCGTGTTCGATCAGGCTGACAATGTCGCGCACCCACAAACAACGTCCGTCAGCGGTGATCACCCGGTAATCGAGGCTGTGGTCGCGCCCGGCCAGCACTTCATGATCGCAGAAACTCTGAGCACGAGTCAGGTCTGCCGGGTGAATGATGTTGCGCCAGAAGCCCGGAATCAGCCAATGGGACAGTGGATAACCGAGCAGGTCTTCGGCGTGGGGCGAAACATAGCTGTAGGTGAAATCGCTGATCCGCGCTTCCCAGGCGATGGCCGAAAGACTCTCCACCAGTCCGCGATAATGGTATTCGCTGCTGCGCAGCTCCTGTTCGAGGTCGATGCGTCGGGCAATTTCCGAGCTCAGACGACGGTTGATGCGGATCACCACCGCCAGCACGATGACCAGAAGCGAGAGGCCCGGTAACCCGTAAATCAGCAGATCCGACCAGAATGTCCGGTGATCGAGGACGTTGCCGACCCAATGCTCCTGGATGCTGCTGATTTCTTCCGGGGACATGTCGGCCAGCACCTTGTCCAGAATCCCCACCAGCATTTTGTTGTCCCGCGGGACGCCCATTGCCAGTTGGTAGCGGTAAGGGGTTTCGCCGCTGACATATAAACCATCCAGTTTGAGCTGGCGCAGGCTCCAGACGCTGGATGCCAGGTCTCCGACCACGGCGTCGACTTCATCGGTAGCCAGGGCCTGCAACGCGGAGCTGACGTTGGGCATCGCCACCAGGTTGAGGTCGGGGTGATGGGTGCGCAGCAGTTCGTGGGGCGCGTAGTTTTCGACCACGGCGATTTTCAGGCCGTAAAGATCCTCGAGCTTGTGTGGTTGCGGGCCGCCGACGTGGGCCAGGATGACGATCGGAAAGTCGAGGTAAGGGCGGGTAAATGAGAGGTAGCTTTGGCGTTCCGGGGTAGACATGATCCCCGGCAGCAGGTCGATCGTGCCGTTTTTCGCCTGTTCGAGCACTACCGTCCAGCTCACCGGCTCGATGGGCGTGAGTTTGATCGCCAGGCGTTGGCGAATCACATCGATATAGTCCGCAGCCAGGCCCTGATAGCGGCTCTGATCGTCGCGGAACTCGAAGGGTGGCCACGACGCATCGACACCCAGGCGCAAATCCGGGTGAGCCGCCAGCCAGCTACGTTCTTCATCGTTCAGAGTCAGCGCGTCAGCCGTTGCGGTCCAGATCATCAGTGGCAGCAAAAAAAGCACGGACGCCAGTCTGGGCATAACGGTCTCGTTATGGCTCGGGGGGAATGTTTCGAGTGTAGACGGGCTGTGCGCGGGGGAGGGCGGAGCTGAGTATTTAATCTGCCATATAAACAAAACCCCCGGCCTGGGCCGGGGGTTCTGGTATCACTCGTCGAGGAAGGAGCGCAGATGCTCGCTTCGCGTCGGGTGGCGCAGCTTGCGCAGCGCCTTGGCTTCGATCTGACGGATCCGCTCGCGGGTCACGTCAAACTGTTTGCCGACTTCTTCAAGCGTATGGTCGGTGTTCATGTCGATACCGAAACGCATGCGCAGTACCTTGGCTTCACGGGCAGTAAGGCCGGACAGCACTTCGCGGGTCGCTTCTTTCAGGCTCTCGACAGTGGCGACATCGATTGGCGACTGCATGGTCGAGTCTTCGATGAAGTCACCCAGATGAGAGTCTTCGTCATCACCGATCGGGGTTTCCATGGAGATCGGCTCTTTGGCGATCTTCAATACCTTGCGGATCTTGTCCTCAGGCATTTCCATGCGTTCACCCAGCTCTTCCGGGGTCGGTTCGCGACCCATTTCCTGCAGCATCTGCCGGGAAATACGGTTGAGCTTGTTGATCGTCTCGATCATGTGCACCGGAATACGGATGGTGCGGGCCTGGTCGGCGATCGAGCGAGTGATCGCCTGACGGATCCACCAGGTGGCGTAAGTCGAGAACTTGTAACCACGACGGTATTCGAACTTGTCCACCGCTTTCATCAGACCGATGTTGCCTTCCTGGATCAGGTCGAGGAATTGCAGGCCACGGTTGGTGTACTTCTTGGCGATGGAGATCACCAGACGCAAGTTCGCTTCAACCATCTCTTTCTTCGCGCGGCGGGCTTTCGCCTCACCGATCGACATGCGACGGTTGATGTCCTTGATCTCGGCGATGGTCAAACCGGTCTCGGTTTCCAGCGCGGTCAGCTTTTGCTGGCAACGGATGATGTCCGGTTGCACGCGGGCGATGGCTTCGGCGTACTTGCTCTTGCCTTTGGCCAGGGCGTCGGACCAGCTTTCGTCGACTTCGTTGCCCGGGAACTGGCGCAGGAAGTCGGCACGAGGCATACGTGCATCACGTACGCACAGTTGCATGATCGCGCGCTCTTGCTGACGCAGGCGATCCAGGGCGCTGCGAACACGCTCGACCAGGGCTTCGAACTGCTTCGGCACCAGCTTGATCGGCATGAACAGCTCGGCCAGGGCCAACAGTTCGGCAATTGCCGCCTTGTTGTGACGACCGTGCTTTTTCAGGGCCTTGCGGGTGATTTCCATCTGGTCGGCGACAGCACCGAAGCGCTGTGCGGCAATGACCGGATCCGGACCGCTTTCGGCTTCTTCTTCGTCATCGGAAGCTTCGGCGTCATCGTCCTCGGAGTCGTCATCCGCTTTCGCGGCTTTCGCGTCGATCGGTGGCGGTACTTCGGCGGCAGGCGGCGTAATGCCGTCGTCCGGGTCGATGTAACCGCTCAGAACGTCGGACAGGCGACCACCTTCGGTGGTGACGCGAGTGTACTCGGAGAGAATATGGTCAACCGTGCCAGGGAAGTGCGCGATGGCGCTCATCACTTCACGGATGCCTTCTTCGATACGCTTGGCGATTTCGATTTCGCCTTCACGAGTCAGAAGCTCGACCGTACCCATTTCACGCATGTACATGCGCACCGGGTCAGTGGTGCGACCGATATCGGTCTCCACCGCCGCCAACGCAGCGGCTGCTTCTTCCGCAGCGGCCTCGTCGGTATCGGCGTCGGCCAGCATAAGGGCGTCCGCATCCGGAGCACTCTCGTGTACGGGGATCCCCATGTCGTTAATCATGCGGATGATGTCTTCCACCTGCTCCGGATCTGAAATATCCTCGGGCAGGTGGTCGTTGACCTCGGCGTAAGTCAGATACTTCTGCTCACGACCCAGTTTGATCAACTCAATAATACGAGACTGCTGTTGCGCTTTTCCGGACATAACACCCTATCCACTGAAGGTCTTGGCGGGCAAAAAACAAGCCGAGGATTATACCTGAGCTATGACCTCACGCGCCAGTTGAGGTCGGGTTTGATGCGGAAACATTGCGACTTAAAAGGTCGCGCAGTTGATTTTTCTCTTCGGCGCTCAGTTCGCTTTGACGCGCTTTCCTGAGCAGTTGTTCCAGATTTCGCTCGCGTTGGCGGGCTGACAAGCTAGTAATGGTGTCGAAAAACTGTTGTTCAAGGTTGTCTCCGTCAATCAGCCATTCCTTTTCCGCCAGCGCCTTGAGCAGGCGACCCTGTTCGGTTCCGTGCCATCGCGCGATCAACTGAAATGAGTTTAGCTTGGGATTCTTCTGTACGGCTTCGAGCAGTGCCACCAGCAGCTGTGCGTTGGTCTGGTTCTCGTCCGCGAAGTGCCCGGCGTCCTCGACTTTTTCCGCCAGTTGCGGGTGATGCAGCAAAGTTCTCAGGGCGGCCAGGGTCGGTGGTTCGACGGCGGCCGGCACGCGTGGGGCACGGGGCTGATCGCGATCACCGCCACGCTTGCCATTTTTGTCCCACGGTTTCTTGTCCCATTTCTTGCCGCCGGCACCGGATTTCTTCGGCGTCCATTCCTGCTGCGGCACATACATGTCCTGTGCCTGCGACTGATGGTAGTCGCTGTAGTCCGGCATGGCGTCGTAATCGATGCCTGGGTCGTAGGCCGGCGGCGCTTCCTGCGGTGCGCTCTGGGCCAGCTGGCTGACGCTCTCGCTGCTCAGGCCGGTGATTTCCGTCAGGCGCTGGCGCATCAGGATGCGCAGGTTGGCGCCGGGGACCTTGTCGATCAACGGTGCTGCGAGCGTGGCCATGTGGGCCTTGCCCTCCAGCGAGCGCGGGTCGGCTTCTTCGGTCAGTTGCTGGAAGAAGTAGTCCGCCAGCGGCTGCGCGTGCTGATTGATCCGGGCGCGGAAGGCGTCAGTGCCCTCGGCGCGAATCAATGTGTCCGGGTCTTCGCCTTCGGGCAGAAACAGAAAGCGTGCACGGCGTCCGTCT
The DNA here is from genome assembly GCF_016735645.1 of Pseudomonas sp. B7. Taxonomy (NCBI): domain Bacteria; kingdom Pseudomonadati; phylum Pseudomonadota; class Gammaproteobacteria; order Pseudomonadales; family Pseudomonadaceae; genus Pseudomonas; species Pseudomonas sp. B7. Next base: position 52,836 of record NZ_JAERRE010000004.1, on the reverse strand, counting down.
TGCAGGCTGGGCAGTGTTGCTTCCAGTGCGCGCCAGGCAGCATTGCGGCCGGCCTGATCGCCGTCGAAGCAGAACAGCACGTTCGGCACGACGCGAAACAGGCGCTTGAGGTGTTCTTCGCTGGTGGCGGTGCCCAGTGTCGCGACGGCATTGCGCAGGCCTTGCTGGGCCAGGGCGATGACATCCATATAGCCCTCGACGACGATGATTTCGTCGAGGTTGCGATTGTTCTTGCGTGCTTCGTACAGGCCGTAGAGTTCCTGGCCTTTATGGAAAACCGGGGTTTCCGGCGAGTTCAGGTACTTTGGCTTGTCGTCGCCGAGCACTCGACCGCCGAAAGCGATGATCCGTCCACGGGTGTCGCGGATCGGGAACATCACGCGATCGCGAAAGCGATCGTAGCGTTTGCCGGTTTCGGCGTTTTCGATCAGCAGGCCGGCCTCGATCATGGCTTTCTGCTGCAAGGTGTCGCTGCTCAGGTGTTTGAGCAGGTTGTCCCAGCCCGGTGGTGCGAATCCGAGACCGAAGTCGCGGGCGATCTCGCCGGTCAGGCCGCGACCCTTGAGGTAATCCACCGCTGCCTTGCGTGCCGGATGGCTTTTGAGCGCCTGTCGATAAAAGTCGGCGGCGGCGGTGAGCAGCGGGTACAGCGGTGAGTCGGTCGGCTGGCGCGGTTTGTTCGAACGACCGCCTTCATCACGCGGCACTTCCATGCCGGCGGCTTTGGCCAGGTCTTCGACAGCCTGGGGGAAGTCCAGGTTGTCGTGATCCATGAGAAAGCCGAGGGCGTTGCCGCCGGCGCCGCAGCCGAAACAGTAATAGAACTGTTTGTCGGGGCTGACGCTGAACGACGGGGTTTTCTCTTTATGGAACGGGCAGCAGGCGGTGTAGTTTTTGCCGGCCTTCTTCAATTGCACGCGCGAGCTGACCACGTCGACGATGTCGGTGCGGTTCAGAAGGTCGTCAATGAAGCTCTGGGGAATCAGCCCGGCCATGGCGTTCTCGTCTGCGCTGTAATGGATCCGATGCGAAAGGCGGCCGGACGCGGGTCATTGAGTGATGCACGCACGTAGGGCGGCTCGACCGGTGTCGTTTGCGTAATCGCTGTCGGGAAGTGTATCTGCCGAAAATCCACTGACGTTAGTGTTCATCAGTCTTCGACTATTCGAAAATGTTGCGCTGAATCCGCTGACGGCCTGTAATCGGCCTCGGATAGCTCATGAAGCGGGCACGCAAGCAGGTGCCTTGGGCTGATCGTCGTAAGAGGAATCAGTGGGTGTGCTCGTCAGTAGCCTTGAAAGGCTCGTCAGAAAAGACGTGCACCGCTGGCAAAAGAGCCAGGCCTGACGCGGTGAAGCGGGTTTGTCTCGGTCGCATCTGCGGCTTCGACGGTGAAGCATCAAGCGTTTTACGCAAATGCCATTAGCCCGGCTGAGGGCCGGGCTTGGCAGAAGCTTGCTACGATCGTCTGTGTATTAGTACAGACGAACGGCGCGGCGCTGTTCGCGCTGAACTTTCTTGGCGTGACGCTTAACAGCAGCAGCTGCCTTGCGCTTACGCTCAGAAGTTGGCTTCTCGTAAAATTCGCGGCTACGAACTTCAGCCAGTACACCGGCTTTTTCGCAGGAGCGCTTGAAACGACGCAGAGCTACGTCGAAGGGTTCGTTCTCTTTAACTTTGACGGCTGGCATCCAGAGCTACCTTCATTCATTACCGGGGTCAACATCCTCGCGGCAAAAGAGCACTTGAAGACGTCGGTTTTTAAGGGTTGCGGATGTTAACCCCTCATCGCTCGGAATGCAAAGCCTCTGATCGAAAACCGCTGGTCGGGGCATCACGCGGCGACTATTATGCGCGCCTTCGAATTCAGCCTAAACAAGGCGCAAACCCATGCTAGTACTGGGATTAGAAACTTCCTGCGACGAAACCGGCGTCGCTTTGTACGACAGCGAGCGCGGACTGCTGGCCGACGCGCTGTTCAGTCAGATCGACCTGCACCGCGTCTATGGCGGCGTGGTGCCGGAGCTCGCTTCGCGCGACCACGTAAAGCGCATGCTGCCCCTGATTCGTCAGGTGCTGGCCGAGGCCGACTGCGTGCCGACCGAAATCGACGCCATCGCCTACACCGCAGGTCCCGGCCTGGTCGGGGCGCTGCTGGTGGGTGCTTCGTGTGCCCAGGCGCTGGCGTTTGCCTGGGGCATTCCGGCGCTCGGCGTGCACCACATGGAAGGCCATTTGCTGGCGCCGATGCTGGAGCCAAAACCGCCGGAATTTCCGTTCGTCGCTTTGTTGGTGTCCGGTGGTCATACGCAGCTGGTTCAGGTCGATGGCATCGGCCAATACAGTCTGCTCGGCGAGACGCTGGATGATGCCGCGGGCGAAGCTTTCGACAAGACTGCAAAAATGATGGGCCTGAATTATCCGGGCGGACCGGAAATCGCCAAGCTGGCAGAGAAGGGTGTCGCAGGACGTTTCACCTTCCCGCGTCCGATGTGTGATCGCCCGGGTCTGGATTTCAGCTTCAGCGGCCTGAAGACCTTCGCCCTCAACACCTGGCAGCAATGCGTCAGCGCCGGGGACGACAGCGAGCAAGCCCGTTGCGACATCGCGCTGGCGTTCCAGCAGGCCGTGGTGGAGACTTTGACCATCAAGTGCAAGCGTGCCCTGAAGCAGGCCGGCATGAAGCGTCTGGTGATCGCCGGAGGCGTCAGTGCCAACAGGGCGCTGCGTGTTTCGCTGGAGAAGATGCTCGGCGACATGAAGGGCGATGTGTTCTATGCCCGTCCCGAGTTTTGCACCGATAACGGCGCAATGATTGCGTTTGCCGGCTGCCAGCGTTTGCAGGCCGGCCAGCAGGAAAGCCTGGCGATCAGCGTACAGGCGCGCTGGCCGATGGAGCAATTGTCAGCGCTGTGATAAGCAGCGCTCACATGCGGTATTTAAAAATGCCGTTCGCGCCCGGCGAACAGGTCGCGTAGATTGCCCCGGTGGCGCCAGACGATCAGCAGTGTCAGCGTGCTCATCGGCAACAGCGCTGCCGGTTCCTGCCAGGCCAGCAACGGCAGGGTCAGCGGAGTGGCGATCAACGCCGCCAGCGAGCTGGTGCGGGTCAGGTAGAACGTCAGCAACCAGGCGCACACGGCCAGCAGCGCGGCGGGTGGATACAGGCCCAGCAGCATGCCGGCCGCCGTGGCAACGCCCTTGCCACCGCGAAAGCGGAAGTACAACGGGAACAGGTGACCGATCACGGCGCAGACGCCGATCCACGCCTGATCCTGCAGCGAAAGGCCCATTGCCGAAGCGATCAGCACCGGCAACAGGCCTTTGCACAGATCACCCAGCAGGGTCAGGATCGCGAGTTTGCGTCCGGCCAGGCGCAGCATGTTGGTGGCGCCGGCATTACCCGAGCCACTCATTCGCGGGTCCGGATTCCCGGTCAGGCGGCTGAGCAAAATGGCGAAGGACAGAGAGCCGAGCAGGTAGGCGAGGATCGCCAGTAACCAAAACATGCTAACTATTCCGGGCGAGGACGCCCTGATTCTAACGGCGCATTGCGCCCTTGTCGTGCAGCGGAGAAAAGTGCTTGGACAGAGTGTTTATCGAGGGCCTGGAAGTCGACACCGTGATCGGTGCCTACGACTGGGAGCGCGGCATCCGACAGTGCCTGCGTCTTGATTTGAGCTTCGCCTGGGACAATCGCCCGGCCGCCGCCGGTGACGACCTGACCCTGGCGCTCGATTACGCCAGTGTGTCCACACGGATCCAGGCCTTTGCCGAGCAATCCCAGTATCAACTGGTCGAGACCTTCGCCGAGCGTCTGGTTGAAGTGCTGATGAATGAATTCAAGATCACCTGGGTGCGCCTGAAGCTGACCAAGCCAGGTGCCGTACCGGCCGCCAAGGGTGGTGTGGGTGTGGAGATCGAGCGCGGATGCCGCTGACCCAGGTCTATCTCGGGCTCGGTAGCAATATCGAGCGCGAAACCCATTTGCAGGCCGGTCTGGATGCCTTGTCCACGTTTCTGGTGGATATACGCTGTTCGCCTGTGTTCGAAAGCCAGCCGGTGGGAATCAAGAGCGGGCCGTTCTTCAACTTCGTGGTGTCGGCGTTCACCGATCTGCCGTTGATCGAGCTGGATCGCCGCTTGAAGTTCATTGAAGCGGACAACGGTCGTTATGCGCCGGATCGCAAGGGCTTGCCGCTGGACATCGACGTGTTGTTGTACGGCGAGCTGGCGGGCAACTTCGACGGGCTGATCCTGCCTCGTGCGGAAATCCTGAAAAATGCCTTTGTGCTGTGGCCGCTGTCGCTGATTGCGCCGGATCGGGTGCATCCCGGTGCAGGAAAAAGCTTTGCCACGTTGTGGGCCGAAGCGCAGATCGATCAGGTGCTGGCACCGGTCGGATTCGAGTGGCGCGGTATTCAGCTCACGCCTTCAGATCTGTCTTGAACAGTTTGATCCGCCCTCGCGAGGGCGGATCAGGTGCTTTCAGGACGCCGCCGATTCCTTGTAAACCTTCAACGCCTTGAGCCGTTCGCGCTTGAGTGCCTCGCCCAGTTCCGGGCCTTTGAATCCCTTTTCCAGCAACGGCTGCACCGCCACGCCGCGTGCCACATTGGCCGCGCCGCGCAGGTAATCCGCCTGTGGATAACTGCGTTGCTCGAGCCCTTTGCGGCCTCGGGCATCCATCTCGCACGCGACGATGAACTCTTCGAAACGCTGTGGCCGACGGTAAACGTCAAAGCTTTGCAGCAACTCGAGCAAGGTCGAAGCCTTCAGCTCCAGGGCGCGATGCCCGTGGGTGTGATATTGGCCGACCAGCAAGGCCAGTTCCTGACAGTCCTTCGGTGCCTTGAAGCGTTCGTTGACTGCTTTGATCAACTTCAGGCCTTTGTGCTCATGGGCGATGTGCCGTGGCCATTCCTCCTCTGGAGTAAGACCTTTGCCGAGGTCGTGCAGCAGGCAGGCCCAGCGCACGGTCAGCGGTTGTTTGTGCAAGGCTGACTGCTCAAGTACGCTCAGGGTGTGAAGGCCGCTGTCGATTTCCGGGTGATGGGCTTCCGGTTGCGGCACGCCGAACAAGGCATCGACCTCCGGCATCAGCACCTTCAAGGCGCCGCAATCGCGCAACACCTGAATGAACACCTGGGGCTGATCTTCCATCAGTGCGCGGGAAATCTCTTTCCAGCTGCGTTCGGCCGTAAGGGCTTCCAGTTCACCCGATTCGCTGAGCTGACGCATCAGCTCCAGGGTCTCGGGTGCTACCTTGAAACCAAGCTCCGCGTAGCGAGCGGCAAAGCGTGCAACACGCAGGACCCTGAGCGGATCTTCGGCAAACGCGGGGGAAACGTGGCGCAGAATCCGCTCTTCGAGATCGCGCTGACCGTGGTAGGGATCGGTCAGGTTTTGCTGATCATCCTCGGCCATGGCGTTGATCGTAAGGTCGCGGCGGATCAGGTCTTCTTCAAGCGTGACCTCGGGGCTGGCGTGAAAGGTGAAACCACCATAACCGCGACCGCTCTTGCGCTCGGTGCGGGCGAGGGCGTACTCCTCGCCACTTTTCGGGTGAAGAAACACCGGAAAATCCGCGCCGACCGGGCGAAATCCCTTGGCGAGCATTTCTTCTGTAGTCGCCCCGACCACCACCCAATCGATATCGGTGACCGGTTTGCCCAGCAGGCGATCACGTACCGCACCGCCGACCTTGTAAATCTGCATAAAAAACCTCCGTTGGCCCGACAGGATAACCCTTGCGCCGGACTTCTGGAGGTCTCAACGGAGTCAAAGATGAATGACGGCCAGGTCGAGTCGACCGTAATCCCCCTCGCTGTGTTCGCTGCGGGGCGGAACATGATGGGTCTTCATGATCTGGTCGCCTTGCAGGGTTTCCAGATGAATGTCGAAGCCCCACAGCCGGTGCAGGTGTTTGAGGACCTCCTCGGTGGAGTCGCCCAGCGGTTTGCGGTCGTGTTGCTGGTGGCGCAGGGTCAGCGAGCGGTCGCCGCGGCGGTCGATGCTGTAGATCTGCACGTTCGGTTCGCGGTTGCCCAGGTTGTATTGCGCGGCCAGGGTCTCGCGGATGATCCGGTAACCGCCCTCGTCATGGATTGCGGGCACCAGCAGATCGTCCTTCTGATCGTCATCGAGGATGCTGAACAGCTTCAGGTCGCGGATCACCTTGGGTGACAGGTACTGCAGGATGAAGCTCTCATCCTTGAAGCTGCTCATGGCGAACTTGATGGTCGACAGCCAGTCGCTGCCGGCGATTTCCGGGAACCAGCGGCGGTCTTCTTCCGTGGGCTCTTCGCACATGCGCCGGATGTCGCGATACATCGCAAAACCCAGCGCATAAGGGTTGATACCGTTGTAATAAGGGCTGTCGAACCCCGGCTGGAACACCACGCTGGTGTGGGACGTCAGGAACTCCATCATGAAGCCGTCCGTCACCAGGCCTTCGTCGTACAGGTCGTTCATCAGCGTGTAGTGCCAGAACGTCGCCCAGCCTTCGTTCATCACCTGAGTCTGGCGCTGCGGATAGAAATACTGGGCGATCTTGCGCACGATCCGCACGATCTCGCGCTGCCAGGGTTCCAGCAGCGGGGCGTGTTTCTCGATGAAATACAGGATGTTTTCCTGCGGTTCGGCCGGGAAACGAGCGTTGTCCTTGTCGCTGTATTTGTCCGCGCCTTTGGGTATGGTGCGCCACAGGTCGTTGATCTGCTTCTGCAGGTGCTCTTCGCGATCCTTTTGCCGACGCCGCTCTTCTTCGGCGGAAATCGGGTACGGACGTTTGTAGCGGTCGACACCGTAGTTCATCAGGGCGTGGCAGGAATCCAGCAGATCCTCCACGGCATCGATCCCGTGGCGCTCCTCGCACTGCATGATGTACTGCTTGGCGAACACCAGGTAATCGATGATCGAACTGGCGTCGGTCCAGGTGCGGAACAGATAGTTGCCCTTGAAGAAGCTGTTGTGGCCGTAGCAGGCATGCGCGACCACCAGTGCCTGCATGCAGATGGTGTTTTCTTCCATCAGGTAGGCGATGCACGGATCCGAGTTGATCACGATCTCGTACGCCAGCCCCATCTGCCCGCGACTGTAGGATTTTTCGGTGCTGAGGAAGTGCTTGCCGTAGGACCAGTGGTGATAGCCCAGCGGCATGCCGACCGACGCGTAGGCGTCCATCATCTGCTCGGCGGTAATCACTTCGATCTGGTTGGGGTAGGTATCCAGGGCATAACGGGCCGCGATACGGGCGATTTCACGGTCGTACGTCTGGATCAGCTCGAATGTCCATTCCGAGCCGGTGGAAATGGGTTGGCGCTTCTGCTCTTTGGCGGTCTTGGCGGTCATGTCACTAACCTGCGCTGGAAGAGTTCACGGAAGACCGGATAGATATCCCCGGCCGAGACCAGTTGTTGCTGGGCAAAAGTGTCGGAAAAAGCTTCGGCGATGCGTTCGTATTCGTACCACAAGGCCTGATGTTCGCGCGGGGTGATCTCCACGTAAGTGTAGTACTGCACGAACGGCATGATCTGGTTGATCAGGATGTCGCGGCAGATCGGCGAGTCGTCGTTCCAGTTGTCGCCGTCGGAAGCCTGGGCGGCGTAGATGTTCCATTCATTGCTCGGGTAGCGCTCGGCCATGATCTCCTGCATCAGTTTCAAGGCGCTGGAAACGATGGTGCCGCCGGTCTCGCGGGAATAGAAGAACTCCTCTTCGTCGACTTCGCGGGCGCTGGTGTGGTGGCGGATGAACACCACGTCGATCTTGTCGTAGTTCCGCTTGAGGAAAAGGTACAACAAGATGAAAAACCGCTTGGCGATGTCCTTGGTTGCCTGGGTCATGGAGCCGGAAACGTCCATCAGGCAGAACATCACGGCTTTGGAGCTTGGATTGGGTTGCTTGACCAGCAGGTTGTATTTCAAATCGAACGTATCGAGAAACGGCACGCGATGGATACGCGCACTGAGTCGTTCGATTTCTGCTTCAAGATCCTGAATATCCCCGAAGTTGTCCGGTTCTTCGCGTTTGAGTCGCGCCAGTTCCTCCTTGACCTCGCGCAGTTTGGCGCGGCTGCTGCCCGATAACGCAATGCGCCGGGCATGGGCCGAGCGCAGGGTACGGATAATGTTGATCCGCGAAGGGTTGCCCTCGTTGCTGATCCCCGCACGTACGGTCTTGAAAGTGTCGGTGCCGGTCAGGTTGCGCTTGACCAGGTTGGGCAGTTCGAGGTCCTCGAACATGAATTCGAGGAATTCTTCCTGGGTGATCTGGAAGACGAACTCGTCCATGCCTTCACCGGAGTTGCCGGCCTTGCCCGGCCCACGGCCACCACCACCTCCCGGCGGACGCGCGATGTGTTCGCCAGCGGTGAATTCCTTGTTGCCGGGATGAACCACGGTCTGCTTGCCGCCGCGACCATGGTGAAGCACCGGTTCGTCGATATCGCGACCAGGGATGCTGATCTGCTCGCCGTGCTCCATATCGGTGATGGAACGCCGGCTGACCGCCTCTTCGACAGCCTTCTTGATGTGGTCACGGTAACGCCGCAGGAAGCGCTGACGGTTCACCGTGCTCTTGTTCTTGCCATTGAGACGTCGGTCGATCACATAGCTCATGACTGCTCCTTAGAAGCTGTCCTGCCAAGGGGCGAGCGGTCATGCAGCATTGAACCGAATGCCAAGGGACGTACACGCTCCCCCAAGCGCTCTGGGTGCTGCCTGCACCTCGCTACCGCCTTTCGAACACCTTCCAGAGGCCTGTGTAGCAGAAAATGCGCGCACAGGCCTCGGGCTGACGACAACCGGTCTGACCGGCCGCGGTTTACTGTGATTTTCTGACCCGCAGATACCACTCAGAAAGCAGTCGTACCTGTTTGTCGGTGTAGCCGCGTTCGACCATTCGTGTAACGAAGTCGTTGTGTTTCTGCTGATCCTCTTTGCTGGCCTTGGCGTTGAAGCTGATGACTGGCAGCAGATCCTCGGTGTTCGAGAACATTTTCTTCTCGATGACCACCCGCAGTTTTTCGTAGCTGAGCCAGGTCGGGTTCTTGCCGTTGTTGTTGGCCCGGGCACGCAACACGAAGTTGACGATTTCGTTGCGGAAGTCCTTCGGATTGCTGATGCCGGCCGGTTTCTCGATCTTTTCCAGCTCCTCGTTGAGGGCGACGCGATTGAGGATCTCGCCGGTTTCCGGATCGCGGTATTCCTGATCCTGAATCCAGAAGTCCGCATACAGCACGTAGCGGTCGAAGATGTTCTGGCCGTACTCGCTGTAAGACTCGAGGTAGGCGGTCTGGATCTCCTTGCCGATGAATTCGATATAACGCGGCGCCAGGTACTCTTTCAGGTAACGCAGATAGCGCTCGCGGGTTTCGGCCTGGAACTGTTCCTGTTCAATCTGCTGTTCCAGCACATAGAGCAGGTGTACCGGGTTGGCGGCAATTTCGTGCGGATCGAAGTTGAAGACCTTGGACAGAATCTTGAAAGCGAACCGGGTCGACAGACCGTTCATGCCTTCGTCGACGCCCGCCGCATCGCGGTATTCCTGAATCGACTTGGCCTTCGGATCGGTGTCCTTGAGATTTTCGCCGTCATACACGCGCATCTTCGAATAGATGTTGGAGTTTTCCGGCTCCTTCAGGCGTGACAGTACGGTGAACTGCGCCAGCATCTTCAGGGTGTCCGGCGCGCAATGGGCCTTGGCCAGGGAGCTGTTGAACAACAGCTTGTCGTAGATCTTCACCTCGTCGCTGACCCGCAGGCAGTACGGCACCTTGACGATATAGATCCGGTCGATGAACGCTTCGTTATTCTTGTTGTTGCGGAAGGTGTGCCACTCCGATTCGTTGGAGTGGGCCAGCAGAATCCCGGTGAACGGAATCGCACCGAGGCCTTCGGTACTGTTGTAGTTGCCTTCCTGGGTCGCAGTCAGCAATGGGTGGAGCACCTTGATCGGTGCCTTGAACATTTCGACGAATTCCATCAGGCCCTGGTTGGCCCGGCACAGCGCACCGGAGTAGCTGTAGGCGTCGGCATCGTTCTGCGGGAATTCTTCGAGTTTGCGGATATCGACTTTGCCTACCAGCGCGGAGATGTCCTGGTTGTTTTCGTCACCCGGTTCGGTCTTGGCCACGGCGATCTGGTTGAGGATCGACGGGTACAGCTTGACCACGCGGAACTGGCTGATGTCTCCGCCGAATTCGGCCAGGCGCTTGGTGGCCCATGGCGACATGATGGTGTTCAGGTAGCGCCGTGGAATGCCAAAGTCTTCCTCGAGGATCGCGCCATCTTCGGTGGCGTTGAACAGACCCAGTGGCGATTCGAATACCGGCGAGCCCTTGATGGCATAGAAGGGCACTTTTTCCATCAGTTGTTTCAGCTTCTCGGCCAGGGACGACTTACCGCCGCCGACAGGGCCGAGCAGATAGAGGATCTGTTTCTTTTCTTCCAGGCCCTGAGCGGCATGGCGGAAATACGACACGATCTGGTCGATGCATTCTTCCATCCCGTGGAAGTCTTCAAAGGCCGGATAGCGGCGGATCACCTTGTTGGAAAAGATGCGCGACAGCCTCGAATTGGTCGAGGTGTCGAGCAGTTCCGGTTCGCCGATGGCCATTAACAGACGCTCGGCGGCGGAAACGTAGGCACTGCGATCCTTTTTGCACAGTTCCAGGTACTCCTGCAGGGAGAATTCTTCCTGGCGTGTGGACTCGAAGCGTTGTTGGAAGTGGCTAAAGATACTCATGACGTCACCTCGCTCGATACGTGGAGCCGACGCCGGATCACTCAGTCGATGCTGGCAGCAGCCGCGATGGCAGCTGTTGTTTACCCCCCAGAACCCTTCCGCGATCGACAATCGCGAAAGTCACTCCCGATGACCCGTGCGCCGGTGTACCGGCTCTCCCCTGTTTTGGATGGCCTGGGCTTAAGGATAGTTGGGAATTCGGGAGGTAAAGGCGAGATACGTAATTAGTTGTGGCAGACCGTTCGTCTGCCACCGCGCGAGCCCACGGGAGCCGGGGCTTGCACGTTACAAAAAAATTATTCGGAGGTGCCTTGCGCGGTTTCCGAAGGAAAAGTCGTACGCCACAGTTCGAAGCCGCCGTCCATGCTGTAGACGTCGGAGAAGCCCTGGCTTACGAGATACGCGGCGGCACCCTGGCTCGAGTTGCCGTGGTAGCAGACCACGACGGTCGGGGCATCGAGGTCGGCGCCCTGGATGAAAGCATGCAGGGAATGATTATCCAGATGCTTCGAGCCGCTGATGTGCAGTGCGGCAAATGTTGCCGGGTCACGGACGTCGACGACCACGGCGCCTTGTTCGCGCAGGGCCTGGGCCTGTTCCGGGGGGATACGTTTGAATTCGCTCATGGCGGGCTCCTTTGGCTCGGCTGAAAACGCAGTCTAGCGCGGGGCGCTGACGGGAGAAGATTCGGTGATCAGTGGTGCGACGGTGGGCAGGGCGGCCCCGTGTTCGTCGCATTTGCATGACAGCCGTTCGCCGCTGTCGACATTCATCAGGGTCAGGCTGCCGCCCCAGACGCAACCGGTGTCGAGGGCGCAGATGCCGGGCTCGTGGACGTTGCCTTCCAGCGCGGCCCAGTGACCGAAAATGATCCGCAGGCCACGGGTCTTGCGCTCCTTGTGCTGGAACCAGGGCTTGTAGCCCGGCGGCGCGGTGTCGAGGCCTTCCTTGCTCTTGAGGTCGAGCTTGCCTTCGGCGGTGCAGAAACGCATGCGGGTGAAATAATTGGTGATCACCCGCAGGCGTGTCACGCCTTTGAGGTCGCTGTCCCATTTCGCCGGCTCGTTGCCGTACATACCGTCGAGGAAGGGTGGAAGAAGGTTGTCGTCACGCAGCGCGGTCTCGACTTCTTCAGCGTACTTGAGCGCCTTGCGCAGCGACCACTGCGGCGGGATGCCCGCATGTACCATGGCCACTTCGCGCTGCTCGTCGTAGTGCATGAGTTTTTGCTGGCGCAGCCATTCCATCAGTTCGGCGCAGTCGGGCGCTTCAAGGATTTCACGCAGCGTGTCGGACTTCTTCAGGCGCTCGATGTTCTTCGCCGCTGCCAGCAGGTGCAGGTCGTGATTGCCGAGAACACACACCAGCGACTCGCGCATGCCATAAAGGAAGCGCAGGGTTTCCAGTGACTGCGGACCACGATTGACCAGATCGCCGACCAGCCACAGGCGATCCAGAGCCGGGTCGAACGCGACCTGCTGGAGCAGGCACTTGAGCGGTTCGAGGCAGCCTTGGAGGTCGCCGACGGCATACGTCGCCATCAGTGCAGGGCTCCGGGAACGGCGAGGCGGAAGGGCTTGATGATCGCATCGAAGTGCTTGCCGTCGTCGGCGACCATTTCGTAACTGCCTTGCATGGTGCCGACCTTGGTGGTCATCACCGTGCCGCTGCTGTAGGTGTGGCTTTTGCCAGCGCCGATCAACGGTTGCTGGCCAACCACGCCGGCGCCGCGCACTTCTTCGACATGCCCGTCGCCATCGGTTATCACCCAGTGGCGCGACATCAGGCGGGCCGGTTGCTCGCCATTGTTCTGCACGGTGATGGTGTAGGCGAAGGCAAAGCGCTCGTGCTCGGGTTGCGATTGGTCTGCCAGATAGTGGGTAACGACACTGACATCGACCTGGTAGCGAGGATCGGACATGCAAAAGGCCTTAAAAACGAAGCGGGACGCGGGGCGTAGCTGATTGGGATTCAGTCTAGGCAAGTATCGGGCAGTAGACCAGAGTTGGCATCCTGCCCGATAGCGATCATTGCCGGTCAGTCGGCTTCAGGTGCTTTCGCCGGCTGTTCGGCGAGCTTGTCGGCCAGACGTACGAACGCGGCCAGATCGAGTTGCTCGGGGCGCAGGCTGCCATCGACTCCGGCGGCTTCGATTTCGGCATTGCTCAGCAACTGCTTGAGGGTGTTGCGCAGGGTCTTGCGGCGCTGATTGAAGGCTTCACGCACCACGCGCTCGAGCAGGCGATGATCCTTGGCCGGATGCGGCAGCACCGCGTGCGGTACCAGGCGGACGATCGCCGAGTCGACTTTCGGCGGCGGATTGAATGCGCCCGGGCCGACGTTGAACAGGTGCTCGACCCGGCAGTGGTACTGAACCATGATCGACAGACGGCCCCAGTCACCGCCACCGGGACCGGCGGCCAGACGCTCGACCACTTCCTTCTGCAGCATGAAGTGCATGTCGCGGATGATGCCGGCGTTGTTCAGCAGATGGAAAATCAGCGGCGTGGAGATGTTGTACGGCAGGTTGCCGACCACACGCAGGCTGTTCGGCGCAGCGTTCAGGCTGTTGAAGTCGAACTTCAGCGCATCGCCCTGATGCAGGTTGAAATTGCTCTTGCCGGCGAACTGCTGGTTGAGGATCGGGATCAGGTCCTTGTCCAGTTCCACCACATCCAGCTGTGCGCCGGAGTTGAGGATGCCGGCGGTCAGTGCGCCCTGGCCCGGCCCGATTTCCAGCATGCGGTCGCCGGCCTTGGCATTGATGGAGCGCAGGATGCGGTCGATGACGCCGGCATCGTGCAGGAAGTTCTGGCCAAAGCGTTTGCGCGCCTTGTGTTGGTATTGCTCGGTCATAAACGGGTCTCGGCCATCTGGTAGGCGGTTTCCAGGGCGGTTTCCAGGCTGCCGGTGTCGATCCTGCCGCTGCCGGCCAGATCCAGGGCGGTGCCATGGTCGACCGAGGTGCGGATGATCGGCAGGCCCAGGGTCACGTTGACTGCAGCGCCGAAGCCTTTGTACTTCAGCACGGGCAGGCCCTGGTCGTGGTACATCGCCAGCACTGCGTCACAGTGCTCCAGATATTTGGGGGTAAACAGAGTGTCGGCAGGCAGCGGGCCACGAAGGTCCATGCCCTCGCCGCGCAGGCGCTCCAATGTGGGTTCGATGATGTCGATTTCTTCATGGCCCAGGTGTCCGCCTTCGCCGGCGTGCGGGTTGAGTCCGCAGACCAGGATACGCGGTTGGGCGATGCCGAATTTTTGTTGCAGGTCGGCGTGCAGAATCCGCGTGACCCGTTCCAGGCGCTCCGGCGTGATCGCATCGGCAATGTCGCGCAAGGGCAGGTGAGTGGTGACCAGCGCCACGCGCAAACCGCGGGTGGCGAGCATCATCACCACTTGGGCGGTGTGGGTCAGGTCGGCGAGAAACTCGGTGTGACCGGAAAACGCGATGCCCGATTCGTTGATCACGCCTTTGTGCACAGGCGCGGTGATCATCCCGGCGAAGTCGCCGTTCAGACAGCCATTGCCGGCGCGGGTCAGGGTTTCGAGGACGAATGCGGCGTTGGCCTTGTCCAGTTGCCCGGCGACCACGGGGGCGCTGAGCGGGGTGTCCCAGACGTACAGGCTGTTGGCGGGCGCGGGAGCGTCCGGCCAGTTGTCAGGCGCCACTTCCAGCAAGCTGACAGCCAGCCCCAGCTGCGCGGCCCGCTCTTGGAGCAGGTCGCGGCTGGTGATGGCAATCAGGGGGTGTGGCTGGGCTTGCGAGGCGAGCAGCAGGCACAGGTCGGGACCGATGCCGGCCGGTTCGCCGGGTGTCAGCGCGAAACGCTTGGGTTTCACTGCGCTGCCTGGTCTGCACCAGGGAGTTTGATCTCAACGTACGCTTCGTCACGGATCTGACGCAGCCAGGTCTGCAGCTCTTCGTCGTATTTGCGGTTACGCAGTACGGTCATCGCTTGCTGCTCACGGGCCTGTTCGGTGCTGTCAGTGGCGCGACGGCCAAGGACTTCCAGAACGTGCCAGCCGTACTGGGTCTGGAACGGCTTGGACAGCTGACCCTGCGGGGACTTGGCCATCACGGCGCGGAATTCCGGTACCAGTGCGTTCGGGTCGATCCAGTTCAGGTCGCCGCCGTTGAGGGCAGAGCCCGGATCTTCCGAATACTTCTTGGCCAGTTCGGCGAAATCTTCACCGGCTTCGATGCGGTTGTAGAGCGATTGGGCCAGTTCCTTGGTCTTGGCTTCGTCGCGAACCGGACTTGGCTTGACCAGAATGTGGCGCACATGCACTTCGTCGCGCATCTGGCTCTCGCCACCACGTTTTTCCAGCAGCTTCAGGATGATGAAACCACCCGGAGTGCGTGCCGGTTGAGTGATGTCGCCAGTCGCCATGCTGCTCAGTTCACGGTCGAACGGCGGTGGCAGTTGAGCGGCTTTACGCCAGCCCATATCGCCGCCTTCCAGCGCGTTGTCACTGGCGGAGTTGGCCACGGCCATCTGGCCGAAGTCAGCACCTTGCTTGAGCTGCTGGTAAACCTCCATCGCCTTGCGGGCAGCACTCTGAATCGCTTCGGAGTTGGCGCTTTCCGGGGTCGGAATCAGGATGTTGGCCAGGTGCAGTTCTTCGGACAGTTGCATCTTGCCCAGATCGGAGGCGAGGAAGTTCTTCACTTCCTGTTCCGAGACCTGAATGCGCTCGGCCACGCGGCGCTGGCGCACACGGCTGATGACCATTTCGCGGCGGATCTGCTCGCGAGCGTCCTCATAGGACAGGCCATCACGGGACAGGGCGATACGGAACTGTTCCGGGGTCATGTTGTTGCGCTGGGCAATGGTGCCGACAGCCTGGTTCAGTTCTTCATCGGTGATGCGGATACCGGAGCGTTCGCCGATCTGCAGTTGCAGGTTTTCGACGATCAGGCGCTCGAGCACCTGTTGATCCAGCACGCCCGGAGGCGGCAGACCGCCGCCACGCTTGGCGATGGTTTGCTGAACTTCGTGGACGCGTTGATCCAGCTGGCTCTGCATGACCACATCGTTGTCGACGATGGCCACCACTCTATCGATGGACTGCACCGCGGCGTTGGCCGCGGTACCCAGGAACAGCGCGCCCAGCATCAGCGGGCGCAGACAATCAGAAAGCTTGGTCTTCACGTTGACGATAACCTTGGATGCCTTTGTCGAGGAAGCTCTCTACCTTGGCGCCGGTGAGGCCGCCGAGTCCCTTCAGAACAATTTGGAGGAAGACGCCGTGGTCGCCTTTTTCGTTTTCCGGGGCGTTCTGACTGAATTCGTCATAGCTGACCCAGTAACGGTTGATCAGGCGCAGTTTCCAGCAGCAGTTGTCATATTCGAAACCACCGAAGGCTTCCAGCGTGCGATTGCGGTTGTAGTCGTACTGCCAGCGGCTGATCGCGCTCCACTGCGGAACGATCGGCCAGATGACCGAGAAGTCATGCTGCTGGATCTTGTAGTAGTCCTTCACGTAGCCAGGCTGGCCCGGTGTGCCGTAGTCACCGCCGCCCACCGACCATTTACCGGTGTTCTGGTCGTAACGAACCTGGTCGTTGCGATAGCGATAACCGACGTTGACCACCTTGTTCGGGTTGTCTTCAGGCTGGTAGTGGAGCATTGCACTGCCGGAGCGTGGGCTGCGGCTGTCCGGATCCCAGTTGTAATCGGCAGTGGTGCGCCAGTCGCGGTTCCAGCGGTACTCGTATTCCAGAGCGTACGGCGAAACATTGGAATGCGCGTCGTCGCGGGTCTTCGGATCAATGCCCGGCAACTGGACTTCACGATCCTTGAAGTAGAGTGCCTGACCGATACTGATGCGTTGACGCTCGAAGCCGTCTTCCTCGATCCAGCGGTTGTCGATGCCCAGCGACAGTTTGTTCTCGTCACCGACGCGGTCGGAGCCGGAGAAGCGGTTGTCACGGAACAGCGACGCATAGTTGAAGGTGTATTCGCTGGTATCGAAGACTGGAATGTCTTCCTGGTCTTTCTCGGGTACATAGAGATAGAACAGGCGAGGTTCCAGGGTCTGGCGATAATTCTTGCCGAACCAGGTGGTGTTGCGGTCGAAGTACAGGCCGCCATCGATGCTGGCGATCGGTACGCCACGGTTCTGGCTGCTGCCGAATTCACCGCCGACATAGCGGGTGCCGGTCGCGGCTGCCGCGTTCTGTTGAGCGACGATCTGGCTCTTGCCGGTCCCGTCCAGATCCAGCTGGTACTGGGTGTACTGGTACTTGAGCGATGGCTTGAGGAAACCGTAGGTCCAGTTGAGCGGCAGGCTGACGCTTGGCTTCAGGTTCAAACGATCGCCGTTGGCACGGGCCAGGCCGATGACGTTATTGTCCAGGCGGCGTTCCACAGTGCCGTCTTCATTAACGAAGTTGCCATTTTGCAGGTCACGGTCGAAGCGAACGACCTCGGTCTCGTAATCGAAGTTCAGACCTTCCGGGTGATACGGCAGCTGACCATTGAAGGTGATCTGCGGCAGACGGTCATACGGTGTGATGTTCGATACGGTGGCAAGTTGGTAGGCCTGCGCATTCAGGCGCGCGGTGTAGTTGTCGCCACGATAGGTAACCGAGCCCTGCTGGTTCACGAAGTCGGCGCTCTTCACACCGATCTGATCGGTCTGCAGATCCTGGAAGTAGTACGGATCGCTGATCTTGGTGTAGTCCACCTGGGTGAACACGCGGGAGTCGAGACCACCCTTGTGTTGCCAGTTGTACATGTAGCGATTCTTCTGGTAGTCGGTCTGTTTGCTGCGCTCGGTTTCCTCGTCGTTGAGGAACGCCGCACCGAACTGCCCTTCGCTGGACTTGGTGAGGTAGCGGAATTCGCCCTCCATCAACAGACCGCGTTTAGCCATGTAGCGTGGATACAACGTGGCATCGTAGTTCGGTGCCAGGTTGAAGTAGTACGGGGTCACCAGCATGAAGCCGGTGTCGCTGCCGGTGCCGATGGTCGGCGGCAGGAAACCCGACTGACGACGATCGTCGATCGGGAAGTAAATGTACGGGGTGTACAGGACCGGAATGTCCTTGACCCGCAGCGTCACGTTGGTCGCGGTACCGAAGCCGGTGGCAGGGTTCAGGGTGATGTTGTTGCCCTTGAGCTGCCAGGCGTTGCTGTTCGGTTCGCACGTGGTGTACGTGCCGTCCTTCAGACGGATGATCGCGTTTTCGGCACGCTTGGCGTACAGCGCGTTACCGCGGATGCGCGACTTGTGCATGACGTATTCGGCGTTATCGACCTTGGCTTCACCGGTGTCGAGCTGCACATCGGCGTGGTCACCGACGATCAGCGCGCCGTTGTCGCGAATGCGCACGTTGCCGGCCAGTTCGCCACGGCTTTCGGCCTGATACAGGTTGGCCTCGTCGGCTTCGACCTGCATGCTGCCCTGACGCATGACCACGTCACCGGCCAGACTCGCAACCTGCGAATCCTGCTGATAACGCGACGCCTTGGCGCCGATGAAGGTCGGGGCGTCACTTTTATTCGTCTTGTCATTCATGCCAGGACGAATCGGTTCGATATAGGAACCAGAGCAGTAAGGACCGGTCTCGGCCAGTTGGGCGGCGGTGAGCTTCTCGCGCGGAACCCAGTCGAGGTGACTGTAGTCTTCGCTACGGGATTTCAGGCCACGGCCCTTGGACTCGGTAACCAGTACCGGCTTGGGCCCGGACTCCGCAGTGGAGCCGCTCTCGGCCGGGGCTTCGCCAGCGGCGCTGACGGCACTGCCGTCATGCACGGGACGCGGCGGCAAGGCAGCGGCCGGCGTCTTCGGCGAGCAGGCCCAGCCACCCGTTGCCGAGACGGCGCAGTCATACTGCTCGGCGGCAACAACGAATGAACTGGCCAGAGGTTGCATAGCCAGCAGACTGCCGGTTACCAACAACGGAAATTTTTTACGAAACGCGGGGGATTTCAATGCCATCTTATTAGTCCGGGCTTCCTGCGTGCCATCTGCCCGCGGTGTGGGCCGCACGCCTCTCGATGGTCTGAAAAAGATGCTGGATAATAAAGCATGACCCGCTTGACGGCTAGCGCCGTCGGAGACCCTTGCAATGCCTGATCAAGATGTACGCTTGCAACACCTGAAAGTTTGGCTCGATGAACAGCTGGCAACCCTTTTTGCAGCTCAGGGCTGGGGAGCCGTACCCCCGGCCACGTTGACCGCGGCCAGCAGCGACGCGAGTTTCCGCCGGTATTTCCGCTGGGAAGGCGCCGGTCGCAGTTTCGTCGTGATGGACGCGCCGCCGCCTCAGGAAAACTGCAAACCGTTCGTGGATATCGCTTTTTTGCTGGCGAAATCCGGCATCAACGTGCCGAAAATTTATGCCGAGGACCTCGGACGCGGTTTTCTTTTGCTCAATGACCTGGGCAACAAGACCTATCTGGACGTGATCGACAGCGAAAATGCCGACGCGTTATTCAGCGATGCCTTGCAAGCGCTGCTGGCTTTTCAGCAGCTGCCGATGGTGGCACCACTGCCGAGCTATGACGTCGCGTTGTTGCGCCGCGAGCTGGAACTGTTTCCCGAGTGGTACGTGAAACGCGAGTTGGGCGTCGAGTTCGATGCCACTCAACAGCAGCAGTGGCAAAAGGTCAGTGAACTGCTGATCGACAGTGCCCTGGCCCAGCCGAAAGTGCTGGTGCACCGCGACTACATGCCGCGCAACCTGATGCTCAGCGAGCCGAACCCCGGTGTGCTGGATTTCCAGGACGCTGTGTACGGCCCGGTGACCTACGACGTGACCTGCCTGTTCAAGGACGCCTTCCTCAGCTGGCCTGAAGAGCGAGTGCGCGGCTGGCTGGAAAGCTACTGGCAGCAGGCGTCAGCACTGAACATCCCGGTGCAGCCGGACTTCGAGGAGTTCCTGCGCGCCAGCGACCTGATGGGCGTGCAGCGTCATCTGAAAGTCATCGGAATCTTCGCCCGCATCTGCCATCGCGACGGCAAGCCGCGTTACCTCGGCGATGTGCCGCGGTTCTTCTCTTATATAGAAGCGGTCATCGCGCGCCGTCCCGAGTTGGCGGATTTGCAGGCACTGCTCGCCAGCCTGCGTGGTGGAGCGACGGCATGAAGGCAATGATTCTGGCGGCCGGCAAAGGCGAGCGCATGCGCCCGCTGACCCTGACCACCCCCAAACCGCTGGTGCGAGCCGGCGGCGTGCCGCTGATTGAATATCACCTGCGTGCCCTGGCCGCGGCCGGTTTCAACGAGATCGTGATCAACCATGCCTGGCTCGGACAGCAGATCGAAGATCATCTGGGCGATGGTTCGCAATTCGGCGTGTCGATCCAGTACTCGCCTGAAGGGGAACCTTTGGAAACCGGCGGCGGAATTTTCCGCGCCTTGCCGCTGTTGGGCGAAGACGCGTTTCTGGTGGTCAACGGTGACATCTGGACCGATTACGACTTCAGCGTGCTGCATCAGCCGATCAACGGCCTGGCGCATCTGGTGCTGGCGGACAATCCGGCGCATCACCCGACAGGGGATTTCACCCTGACCGACGGCCTGGTGCGTGATGGCCAGGCCGATTTGGCAACCCTGACCTACAGCGGCATAGCCGTACTGCATCCGCAGTTGTTCGACGGCTGCCGCGACGGTGCCTTCAAACTGGCGCCGCTGTTGCGTAAAGCCATGGCGGACGGGCAGGTGACCGGCGAGCGGTTGAAGGGGCACTGGGTCGATGTCGGTACGCACGAGCGTCTGGCCGAAGCTGAAGCCTTGATAGAAGCGAGTCGCTGATATGTTGTGGCCAGGGACTCTGATTGGAGCCGGAGCGGGTTTTGCTATCGCCAGCATTCCGGGGGCCATGCTTGGGGCTTTGTTGGGGCAGGCGCTGGATCGGCGCCTGCATTTGCAGAGCTGGGGGCATTTGCGGGAAAAACTCGGCGGCCGGCCGATGCTGCGCAACGACGAATTGTTGTTTGTGTTGCTCGGGCGTCTGGCCAAGAGCGACGGGCGGGTCACGGACGGTCACATTCAGCAGGCGCGGCAGGAGATGCGCGCGCTGGAAATGAGCGAACCGGCACAGCGCCGTGCGATTGCCGCGTTCAATCGCGGCAAGTCCGGCAACGACAATCTGCGCGGTTATCTGCGTCGCTTGAGTGCTCAACCCCATGCGGCTGAAGGTGTATTGCGCGCCTGCTGGCGAATGGTCTGGGCCGATGGCCGGGCCGGCGTCAGCGAGCGAGAATTGCTGGCGCAGTGGGGCAAGTGGCTGGGCTGGACGACCCATCAGATCCAGGCGCTGGCGGCGGACTACGAGCCGCACAAGCGTCCGATCGTCAGCGCGGCGGTGAGCTATCAGGAGGCGATGCGCCTGCTCGGTGTCTCAGCCACCAGCGAACCGGCGCAGATCAAACGTGCCTATCGACGCCTGCTCAGCCGGCATCACCCGGACAAGGTCGCCGGGACGGGTGCCACGCCGGCGCAGGTGCGTGAGGCCACCGAGAGGACCCGCGAATTGCACAATGCCTACACGTTGATTCGCGAACGGCGGGATTTTCGTTAGGCATAAAAAAATCGCAGCGTCGGGCTGCGATTTTTTTTGTCTGCGTTTTGACGGTCCGGACTATTAGTCTGGGCTCTGCGGATTCAGCCAGCCACGCACCCGGCGGAACAATTGCTCCTGTTCGGCCTTGTTGTCCGGCAAGGCCTTGAGTGCGACCTGACTGAACGCGGACGTCTTCAGTCGCTTGCTCGCCTGCAGGCGCTCCAGTGCCGCGTTGCGGTCCAGCGCTTTATCCATGTAGAAAATGTCCGCCGTCGGCAGCTTCAGGGTCGGCGTCAGTTCCACCAGCTCCGGTTTGGCCTTGGCCGGGGTCTGCGCGGCCACCAGCAGCAGCTTCTCGACCTGCGAGCTCTGTCTCTCGCTCATGTAGCGCGCCGCCCAGTAAGCGCCGGTGCCATGACCGAGCACGACGATGCTGCGCGCGCTCTGTTGTTCGGCGTAGGCCAGCGCGGCGTCGATGCGGGCGAAGATTCGCTCGGCGTCGGCCTTGGACTGTTCCTCGGTGGATTCAGCCACGACCTTGTCGGCCACATCGGCTTCGCCACCGGCGGCTTGTTCGATCGGCTCGGCGGTGGTCGAATCCTTACTGCCCGGGTCGACGGTTTTCGGCGCGGCGGGTGCTTCGACCACGCGCGGTGCGATGGCATCGCTTTGCAGATCGGGCAGTGTGATACTCAGGCTGCTCCACTCGACGTCCGGCAACTTGCGGCGCAACGGGCTGATCGCCTGGGGCCAGTCGGCGGTTTCGCCGGCGCCGGGAATGAGGATCACCGCTCCTTTGGGTTCGGCGGTGTTGGCCGGTTTCCACAGGGCGAGGAAGGTGTCGCTGCCGGCTTGCAATTGCTGTTGTTCCTGGGCCGGAACCTTGCGTTCGAGTGCCGCGGCTTCTTCCTGACTACGCTCAAGCAGAGGCTGGCGTTCGACCGGTTTTTCTTCGGTGGCTTTTTCTGCGGCGGGGGCGGATGCCGGATCCGCGGCTTCGACGGAAAACGCACAAGGCAGGATCAGCGACAGGCACAATGCTGGCATTGCCAGGCGATAGACAGGGGGCATCGGTTATTCCAGGCCAGAAGTTATCCCGGCAGCCTAATGGGTTGGTCAGAATTTGTCAGTGTATGAGACTTCAATGATGCGTTTTTGCTGCCTGTGGGTTATCGGCTGTCTGGCGTTTCCCTTGATGGGCTGGGCGGCGCCTGCGCCCCCGAGTCACCTCGCACGGTTGTCGGCGAGCGAACAACAGTGGCTCGCACAGCACAATGAATTGCGCGTGGGCCTGGTGTTGCAGGCGCCGTACGCGCAATACGACCGGCGCTTGCAGCGGCTGTCGGGGGCCAACGTCGAGGTGATGAAGGCATTGGCGAGGGCGCTGAATGTCGAGCTGAGCTGGCGCAACTTTCAGGATCTGGCCCAACTCGAGGCCGCTGCCCGGGACGGCGAGATCGACATCGCTCCGGGCCTGACCCAGACCCCGGGCGGGCTGCGTCTGTGGCAGTTCTCCGACCCGTACATGCGCGTGCCGCAACTGGTGGTCAGCGACCAGAAAAGCAGCGCGACCGTGGAGCTGGAAAAACTCGACAGCCAGACCCGCGTCGCCGTGCGCATGCCCGGCGTCACCGCCGATTACCTGCGCGGCAACTATCCGCACCTGAATCTGCAAGGCGTACCGATGGAGCGTCAGGCGCTGCAACTGTTGCTGAGTCAGCAGGCGTCCTACGCGGTGGTCGATGAGGCGCAGCTCGGTCGACTGTCGGCGGAGCCGGAGTTTGCCGGGCTGGTGGTGGTCGGTGATATCGGTCTGCCGCAACTGCTGCGCATCGGCACCCGCCGCGACTGGCCGGAACTGGCCGGAATCGTTGAAAGCGCCCTGCGCGCAATCCCGGCCAAGGATCTGGAACGCCTGCATGCGCAATGGCTGCAACCCAAGTATCCACGGCTTTCCGAGTCGCCGGGCTTCTGGCAGAACCTGAGTCTGTTGTTCGCAGTGTTGCTGCTCAGCTGCGTGGCCATCGTGTTCTGGCAACGCCGCCAGCAACGCAGTCTTGAACAACGTTTGTTCGACGCGCGTGAAGACATCGCCCTGCGTGCCGCCAGCGAAGAAGCCCTGCGCCTGACCCAGTTTTCCATCGATCAGAGCACCGTCGGCATTCTCTGGGTCAACTGGGACAGCCATGTGCGCTACGCCAACCGTGCGGCAGAAAACATGCTCGGTTATCCGCAGGGCGCCATCATCGATCGACCGTTGATCGACTTCGAACCGGGCCTGCACATGGATCGCTGGCTCAACCTGTGGAAGCGCGCCCGGGCCAGCGAAGAAGGGCCGCTGAGTTTTGAAACCAACTGCGTGCGGGCCGATGGCAGTGTGCTGCCGGCCGACGTGTCGCTGAGCTTCCTGCGATTTCGCGATGGCGAGTACCTGGTGGTTTACCTCACCGATGTCACCGAGCGCCGTCGTGCCCTGGCGGCGTTGCAGGAAAGCGAGGCGCGGCTGCAAGGCATCGCGGCCAATGTGCCGGGGCTGGTGTTCCGTCTCGAGCGCGCACCGGTCACCGGGCAGATCGACTTTGCCTACATCAGCGAGGGCAGCGAAAGTCTGGTCGGCTACGCGCCGGCCGCCATCGCCCATCGCGACATGGGCTTGCGCAGTCTGGTGCATCCGGATGACCGGGCCGCCTATCACCAGACCCAGGATCAGGCGCTGGACACCGACAGCGACTGGTCGTGGCAGGGCCGAATTCTCACGCGTCAGGGCGAGCAGCGCTGGGCCGAAATCAAGGCCATCACCCGTCAGCTGGAAGGCGGGTCCTATGTCTGGGACGGCATCGTCTGGGACATCACCGAAAGCAAACGCATCGAACTGGAGCTGGCGGCCTCCCGTGAACAATTGCGCGAATTGTCGGCGCATCTGGAAAGCGTGCGGGAAGAGGAAAAGGCGCGCATCGCCCGCGAGGTTCACGATGAGCTGGGGCAGATGCTGACGGTGCTGAAACTGGAGACGTCGATGTGCGAACTGGCCTACGCGCAACTCGACCCAGGCCTGAACGAGCGGCTGAACAGCATGAAGCGCCTGATCGCCCAGTTGTTCCAGTTGGTGCGCGATGTGGCGACGGCATTGCGCCCGCCGATCCTCGATGCCGGGATCGCCTCGGCCATCGAGTGGCAGGCGCGGCGGTTCGAGGCGCGCACGCAGATTCCGTGTCTGGTGCAGGTGCCGGACAACCTTGCACCGCTCAGCGACGCCAAGGCCATCGGCCTGTTCCGCATTCTTCAGGAGGCGTTGACCAACGTCATGCGCCATGCCCAGGCGCATACTGTAGAACTGACGCTGACGCAGGAAGGTGACGAATTGTGTCTGACGGTCAGCGATGATGGCGTAGGATTTGTCGCCGCTGCCGGCAGGCCGACATCCTTTGGGCTGGTGGGCATGCGCGAGCGGGTGTTGATCATGGGCGGGCAGCTGTCACTCGACAGCGAACCGGGCGAGGGCACCACGCTGAGCGTGCGGGTGCCACTGGATGAGGAGAAGTAAGTGATCCGTGTACTGGTAGCCGAAGACCACACCATCGTTCGCGAAGGCATCAAGCAATTGATCGGCCTGGCCAAGGATCTGCAAGTGGTGGGGGAGGCGAGCAATGGCGAGCAGTTGCTGGAAACCCTGCGCAACGTGCCCTGCGAAGTGGTGCTGCTGGATATCTCGATGCCCGGCGTCAACGGGCTCGAAGCGATTCCGCGGATCCGCGCGCTGAACCATCCGCCGGCGATTCTGGTGCTGTCGATGCACGACGAAGCGCAGATGGCCGCCCGGGCACTGAAGATCGGCGCCGCCGGGTATGCGACCAAGGACAGTGATCCGGCGCTGCTGCTGACGGCAATTCGCAAGGTCGCTGCAGGTGGGCGTTACATCGACCCGGAGCTGGCCGACCGCATGGTCTTCGAAGTCGGCCTGACCGATGCGCGGCCGCTGCACTCGTTGCTGTCGGAGCGCGAGTTCTCGGTGTTCGAACGGCTGGCGCAAGGCGCCAACGTCAACGACATCGCCCAGCAATTGGCCCTGAGCAGCAAGACCATCAGCACCCACAAGGCGCGGCTGATGCAGAAACTCAACATCACTTCGCTCGCCGAGCTGGTGAAGTACGCGATGGAACACAAGCTGCTCTGAGCGACATATCCATTAGCGACAGGCGCTTTTGCCGGTTCTGGCGGCTTGAGCCCCGACCCATGCGCCGGGTTTGCCAAAACGCGCCATCCGTGTAGGGCAATCCCTACCCCCGGCCTTCCATCCGGCTGAGGCGATTCTCTCCTGCGCCCCGATTTGCGTGACTGCAAGCAGCCACTAGGCTTACTCCCACAGCAGTCATCAATAACAAAGGTGTGGGTATGAGCCAGGTCGAATCAAACGCAGGGGCCAGCGATGTGCTGGTCAGCTTTCGTGGAGTGCAGAAGAGCTACGACGGCGAGAACCTGATCGTCAAAGACCTCAACCTGGACATTCGCAAGGGCGAATTCCTCACCTTGCTCGGACCGTCCGGCTCCGGAAAGACCACCAGCCTGATGATGCTCGCCGGTTTCGAGACGCCGACCGCCGGCGAAATTCTCCTTGCCGGGCGGGCGATCAACAACGTGCCGCCGCACAAGCGCGACATCGGCATGGTGTTCCAGAACTACGCGCTGTTTCCGCACATGACCGTCGCCGAAAACCTGGCGTTTCCGCTGACCGTACGCGGCCTGAACAAGAGCGACGTCAGCGACAAGGTCAAGAAAGTCCTGAGCATGGTTCAGCTCGACGCGTTCGCATCGCGTTATCCGGCGCAGTTGTCCGGCGGCCAGCAACAACGTGTAGCACTGGCCCGTGCGCTGGTGTTCGAGCCGCAGCTGGTGCTGATGGACGAACCCCTCGGCGCCCTCGACAAACAACTGCGCGAACACATGCAGATGGAAATCAAACACCTGCACCAGCGCCTTGGCGTAACCGTGGTCTATGTGACCCACGACCAGGGCGAAGCCCTGACCATGTCCGACCGCGTCGCCGTGTTCCACCAGGGCGAGATCCAGCAGATCGCCCCGCCGCGCACCCTCTACGAAGAACCGAAAAACACCTTCGTCGCCAACTTCATCGGCGAGAACAACCGCCTCAACGGTCGCCTGCTCAGCCAGAACGGCGAGCGCTGCGTGGTCGAGCTGGGGCGCGGGGAAAAGGTCGAGGCGCTGGCGGTCAACATCGGCCAGACCGGCGAACCGGTCACCCTGTCTATCCGCCCCGAGCGCGTCAGCCTCAACGGTTCGAGCGACCAATGCGTCAACCGCTTCTCCGGGCGGGTGGCCGAATTCATCTATCTGGGCGACCACGTCCGGGTGCGCCTGGAAGTCTGCGGCAAGACCGACTTCTTCGTGAAACAACCGATTGCCGAGCTCGATCCTGCGCTCGCAGTCGGTGACGTGGTTCCGCTTGGCTGGCAGGTCGAGCACGTTCGCGCGCTCGATCCTCTTCTAGAGGCGCACTGAGACGCCCCGCAATACCAACACCAACCCTGCACGTGGAGAGAACAATAAATGTTGAGATCCCTGAAGTTCACAGCCCTGACCCTGGGCCTGATGGGTGCGGCAAGCGCAATGGCCGCTGGGCCGGATCTGACCGTGGTGTCGTTTGGCGGGGCGAACAAGGCGGCGCAAGTCAAAGCCTTCTACGCACCGTGGGAAGCAGCGGGCAACGGCAAGATCGTCGCCGGCGAGTACAACGGTGAGATGGCCAAGGTCAAAGCCATGGTCGACACCAAGAGCGTGTCCTGGGATCTGGTCGAGGTTGAATCGCCGGAGCTGTCCCGTGGCTGCGACGAAGACATGTTCGAACAACTGGATCCTGCGCTGTTCGGCAAATCCGAAGATTACGTCAAAGGCGCGATCCAGCCGTGCGGCGTGGGCTTCTTCGTGTGGTCGACCGTGCTGGCCTACAACGCCGACAAGCTGAAAACCGCACCGACCAGCTGGGCGGATTTCTGGGACACCAAGAAATTCCCGGGCAAGCGCGGCCTGCGCAAAGGCGCCAAGTACACCCTCGAATTCGCACTGATGGCCGACGGCGTTGCGCCGAAAGACGTGTACAAGGAACTGGCCAGCAAGGGCGGTCAGGATCGCGCATTCAAGAAACTGGATGAGCTGAAACCGAACATCCAGTGGTGGGAAGCCGGCGCTCAGCCGCCGCAATACCTCGCTTCCGGTGACGTGGTCATGAGCTCGGCCTACAACGGTCGTATCGCTGCGGTGCAGAAAGAGTCCAACCTGAAAGTGGTGTGGAACGGCGGCATCTACGACTTCGACGCCTGGGCCATCCCGAAAGGCCTGGACGCCAAGCGCGCCGAAGCGGCGAAGAAATTCATCGCGTTCTCGGTGCAGCCACAACAACAGAAGACCTACTCGGAGAACATCGCCTACGGCCCGGCCAACTCTCAGGCAGTGCCATTGCTGGACAAGGCGATCCTGAAAGACATGCCGACCACCCCGGAAAACATCGCCAACCAGGTGCAGATCGATGTCAGCTTCTGGGCTGACAACGGCGAGCAACTGGAGCAGCGCTTCAATTCCTGGGCTGCGAAGTAAGGCTGATGCATACGCGGCGTCACCCCCAGGGTGACGCCGTCATTTAAAAGATTTGCGGAGTACGTCATGGCCATCGCCGTTCCCCTGAACGAGGGCAACAGCCCCACCTTGAAGCAGCGGCTCAAGCACGCCGAGCGGGTCAACCGCTGGAAGGCCCAGGCGCTGATCGCGCCGCTGGTGCTGTTTCTGTTGCTGGTGTTCCTGGTGCCGATCGTGGCGCTGCTCTATAAAAGCGTCGGCAACCCGGAAGTGGTCAGCGGCATGCCGCGCACCGTGACTGCGATTGCCGCGTGGGACGGCCGAGGCCTGCCCGCAGAACCGGTCTATAAAGCCGCCAGCGAAGACCTCGCCGAAGCGCGGAAAAACCAGACCCTGGGCGATCTGTCCAAGCGCCTGAACATGGAGTTGGCCGGCTATCGCAGCCTGCTGACCAAAACCGCCCGCTCGCTGCCATTCGCCAGTGAACCGGCCTCTTATAAAGAAGCGCTGGAAGGCCTCGACGAGCGTTGGGGCGATCCGGCCTACTGGCAAGCGGTGAAGCGCAACACCAGCAGCATCACCCCGTTCTATCTGCTGGCAGCGGTGGATCATCGCATCGACGACCTCGGCGAAATTGCCCCGGCGACCCCGGATCAGGCGATCTACCTCGACATCTTCGCCCGGACCTTCTGGATGGGCCTGATCATCACCGTGATCTGCCTGGTGCTGGCGTATCCGCTGGCTTACCTGCTGGCCAACCTGCCGTCGCGTCAAAGCAACCTGCTGATGATTCTGGTGCTGCTGCCGTTCTGGACGTCGATCCTGGTGCGGGTCGCCGCGTGGATCGTGTTGCTGCAATCCGGCGGATTGATCAACAGCGCGTTGATGGCGATGGGCATCATCGATAAACCGCTGGAGCTGGTGTTCAACCGCACCGGGGTCTACATCTCGATGGTGCACATCCTGTTGCCGTTCATGATCCTGCCGATCTACAGCGTGATGAAAGGCATCTCGCCAACCTACATGCGTGCCGCGATTTCCCTCGGCTGCCATCCGTTCGCCAGTTTCTGGCGGGTGTACTTCCCGCAGACCTACGCCGGTGTCGGCGCCGGTTGCCTGTTGGTGTTCATCCTCGCCATCGGCTACTACATCACCCCGGCGCTGCTCGGCAGCCCGAACGATCAGATGGTCAGCTACTTCGTCGCGTTCTACACCAACACCAGCATCAACTGGGGCATGGCGACCGCGCTCGGCGGGCTGTTGCTGCTGGCGACCGTGGTGCTTTATCTGATCTACAGCTGGCTGGTGGGCGCCAGTCGCCTGCGCCTGAGCTAAGGGGAATTTGAAATGCTGAGTCCTTATATGTCGCCCGTCGAGCGGGTGTGGTTCTACAGCTTGCGGATCCTCTGCGGCTTGATCCTGTTGTTCCTGATCCTGCCGGTGCTGGTGATCGTGCCGCTGTCGTTCAACTCGGGCAGTTTCCTGGTGTACCCGCTGCAAGGTTTCTCGCTGCACTGGTATCAGGACTTCTTCGCTTCGGCGGAATGGATGCGCTCGCTGAAGAACAGCATCATCGTCGCCCCGGCCGCGACCGTGCTGGCAATGGTGTTCGGCACGCTGGCGGCCATCGGCCTGACCCGTGGCGACTTCCCCGGCAAACCGCTGGTGATGGCGCTGGTGATTTCGCCGATGGTGGTGCCGGTGGTGATCATCGGTGTGGCCAGTTACCTGTTCTTCGCGCCGCTGGGCCTGGGCAACAGTTTCTTTTCGCTGATCGTGGTGCACGCGGTGCTGGGTGTGCCGTTCGTGATCATCACGGTGTCGGCGACCCTGCAGGGGTTCAATCACAACCTGGTGCGGGCGGCCGCCAGCCTTGGCGCCTCGCCACTGACCACTTTCCGTCGGGTGACCTTGCCGCTGATTGCGCCGGGGGTGATTTCCGGTGCGCTGTTTGCCTTTGCAACCTCGTTCGATGAAGTGGTGGTGACGCTGTTTCTTGCAGGTCCCGAGCAGGCGACGTTGCCTCGGCAGATGTTCAGCGGGATTCGCGAGAACCTGAGCCCGACGATTGCGGCGGCTGCGACTCTGCTGATTGCCTTCTCGGTGATTCTGTTGCTGACGCTGGAGTGGTTGCGTGGGCGGAGTGAGAAGCTGCGCACCGCTCAGGTCTGACAACTGCACAATCCGGGTTGTCTGCCATTCATGCGCTGAATGACAGACAACCCGATTTCCCCAGCTACGCTTGTGCTCAGCTCCCACATCTATAAGAGGCTGCGCACGATGAGTCTTTCCTCGTTCAAGATCGCTCACAAACTGATCACCGGCGCCGGGGCCATCGAGCAACTGGCGGCCGAACTCACGCGGCTGGACATCGATAACCCGCTGATCGTTACCGATGCCGCGCTGGTCAAGTCCGGCACGGTGGAGCTGGCGCTGGCGCAGATCGGCGAGCGCGAGTACGAAATCTTCGACCGGGTATTGCCGGATCCGGAAATCGCCATCGTCGAGGATTGCATGCGCGTCTACCGCGAAGGCGGGCATGACGGTCTGATTGGCCTCGGTGGCGGCAGTGCCATCGACATCGCCAAGAGCGTCGCGGCGTACGCCGGCTATCACGGTGCGCTGGAAGATCTGTTCGGCGTCGATCAGGTGCCGCGCAAAGGCCCACCGTTGATTGCGATCCCGACCACTGCCGGCACCGGTTCTGAAGTGACCAACGTCGCCATCCTTTCGGACAAGGTCGCCCAACTGAAGAAAGGCATCGTCAGCGATTACCTGTTGCCGGACGTGGCGCTGGTCAGTCCGCAGATGACCCTGACCTGCCCGCGCAGTGTCACCGCCGCCAGTGGCGTCGATGCGCTGGTGCATGCCATCGAATCCTATCTGTCACTGAATGCCTCGCCGATCACCGATTCGCTGGCCATCGGCGCGATCAAGTTGATCGCCCGGTCATTGCCCAAGGCCTACGCCAACCCGTCCAACCTGCAGGCCCGGGAAGACATGGCCACCGCCAGCCTGATGGCCGGCATGGCGTTCGGCAATGCCGGGGTCGGCGCGGTGCATGCGCTGGCGTATCCGCTGGGCGGGCGATTCAACATTGCTCACGGCGTCAGCAATGCGTTGCTGCTGCCGTATGTCATGACCTGGAACAAGATGGCCTGCGTCGAGCGGATGCAGGATATTGCCGAAGCCATGGGAGTGAAGACCGCTCATCTGAGTCTCAATGCAGCCGCCGATAGCGCCGTCGCGGCGATGACCGAACTGTGCGCGGCGGTGGAAATTCCACTGGGGCTGCGCAGCTTCGGCGTGCCCGAAGAGGCGATCCCGGCCATGGCCGTGGAGGCCGCCGGCATCGAGCGCCTGATGCGCAACAATCCGCGCAAGCTCAGCGCCGCCGACATCGAGAAGATCTACCGGGCGGCGTATTGAGAACCTGCCGGTCATCGGTCATGGCACAACCCAATCATCGCGGTCACGGTGCGCGCGCGGAAACTTGAGGTATACAATGCGCGCCATCGTGATTTAGCTCAGAAAAGGTGCGTCATGCAGCCCTTCGTTATTGCTCCGTCGATTCTCTCCGCCGACTTCGCCCGCCTGGGCGAGGAAGTGGACAATGTTCTGGCCGCCGGTGCCGACTTCGTCCACTTCGATGTCATGGACAACCACTACGTGCCGAACCTGACCATCGGCCCGATGGTCTGCGCCGCGCTGCGCAAGTACGGCGTGACCGCGCCGATCGACGCGCACCTGATGGTCAGCCCGGTGGATCGCATCGTCGGCGACTTCATTGAAGCCGGCGCCACCTACATCACCTTCCACCCGGAAGCCACGCTGCACGTCGATCGTTCGCTGCAACTGATCCGTGAAGGCGGCTGCAAATCCGGCCTGGTGTTCAACCCGGCGACCCCGCTGGATGTGCTCAAGTACGTGATCGACAAGGTCGACATGGTCTTGCTGATGAGCGTCAACCCGGGCTTCGGCGGGCAGAAATTCATCCCCGGCACCCTCGACAAGCTGCGTGAAGCCCGCGCGATCATCGATGCCTCGGGCCGTGACATCCGCCTGGAAATCGACGGCGGCGTCAACGTCAACAACATCCGCGAAATCGCTGCCGCTGGCGCCGATACCTTCGTGGCCGGTTCGGCGATCTTCAATGCGCCGAACTATCAGGAAGTCATCGACAAGATGCGTTCCGAACTGGCGCTGGCTCGCCCATGAGCGGTTTTGAGCAGCTGTTCCCGGGGCAACTGCCGCGGTTGGTGATGTTCGATCTGGATGGCACGCTGATCGATTCGGTACCCGACCTGGCGGCGGCGGTGGATAACATGCTGCTCTCCCTCGGGCGCAAGCCTGCCGGTATCGAGTCGGTGCGCGAGTGGGTCGGCAACGGTGCGCCGGTGCTGGTGCGCCGTGCGTTGGCCGGTGGCATCGATCATTCCGCCGTGGATGACGTCGAAGCCGAGCATGCGCTGGAGGTTTTCATGGAGGCCTACGGCGCCAGCCATGAGCTGACCGTGGTCTATCCCGGCGTGCGCGACACCCTGAAATGGCTGCACAAGCAGGGCGTGGCCATGGCGCTGATCACCAACAAGCCGGAGCGCTTCGTCGCGCCGCTGCTGGATCAGATGAAGATCGGCCGCTACTTCAAGTGGATCATCGGCGGCGATACCCTGCCGCAGAAGAAGCCCGATCCGGCGGCGCTGTTCTTCGTCATGAAGATGTCCGGGATTCCAGCCTCGCAATCGCTGTTCGTCGGCGATTCGCGCAGCGACGTGCTGGCGGCGAAAGCGGCGGGGGTCAAATGTGTCGGGCTGAGTTATGGCTACAACCATGGCCGACCGATTGCCGAGGAATCCCCGGCGCTGGTGATCGACGATCTGCGCAAGCTAATTCCCGGTTGCCTGGATACGGCCGCTGAGATAACGTTGCCCGACGCTGCTCAATCCCCTTCTGGAAACGCCATCGTGGTGGTCACCCGCAAACTCTGGATGAAAGTCATCAAGGCCCTGGCCCGCTGGCGTTGGCGCGCCTGACTTGTTCCTGGCCGGCTTGCCGGCGCGTTTGCACACCTGACTGATTTGCACCTCACACCACGAGGCACCTTATGATCCGCGAAGAATTCCTGCGTCTGGCCGCTGACGGCTACAACCGCATCCCGCTGGCCTGCGAAACCCTGGCCGACTTCGACACGCCGCTGTCGATCTACCTGAAACTGGCCGACCAGCCCAACTCCTACCTGCTCGAATCGGTGCAGGGCGGCGAGAAATGGGGTCGTTACTCGATCATCGGCCTGCCGTGCCGCACCGTGCTGCGGGTTCACGATCATCACGTGAGCATCACCGTCGATGGCGTCGAAACCGAAAGCCACGACGTCGAAGATCCGCTGGCCTTCGTCGAAACCTTCAAGGCCCGCTACAACGTGCCGACCATCGCCGGCCTGCCGCGCTTCAACGGCGGTCTGGTGGGTTACTTCGGTTACGACTGTGTGCGTTATGTAGAGAAGCGCCTCGGCAAATGCCCGAATCCGGATCCGCTGGGCGTGCCGGACATTCTGCTGATGGTCTCCGATGCGGTGGTGGTGTTCGACAACCTCGCCGGCAAGATGCACGCGATTGTGCTGGCCGATCCGGCGCAGGCCGATGCGTACGAACAGGGCCAGGCGCAATTGCAGCAACTGCTGGAAAAACTGCGTCAGCCGATCACCCCGCGCCGTGGCCTGGATTTCAGAAAGCAGCAGGCGGCCGAGCCGGTGTTCCGCTCCAGTTTTACCCAGGACGACTACGAAAAAGCCGTCGACACCATCAAGGAATACATCCTCGCCGGTGACTGCATGCAGGTCGTGCCGTCCCAGCGCATGTCGATCGACTTCAAGGCGGCGCCGATCGATCTGTACCGCGCGCTGCGTTGCTTCAACCCGACGCCGTACATGTACTTCTTCAACTTCGGCGACTTCCACGTCGTCGGCAGTTCGCCGGAAGTGCTGGTGCGGGTCGAAGACAACCTGATCACCGTGCGCCCGATTGCCGGCACCCGTCCTCGCGGGGCCACCGAAGAAGCGGACGTGGCGCTGGAAGAAGACCTGCTGTCCGACGACAAGGAGATCGCCGAGCACCTGATGCTGATCGACCTCGGTCGCAACGACACCGGGCGCGTATCGGAAATCGGCTCGGTGAAACTTACCGAGAAAATGGTCATCGAGCGTTATTCCAACGTGATGCACATCGTGTCCAACGTCACCGGCCAGTTGAAGGCCGGGCTGACGGCGATGGACGCACTGCGGGCGATCCTGCCGGCGGGCACCTTGTCCGGCGCGCCGAAGATCCGCGCGATGGAAATCATCGACGAGCTGGAGCCGGTCAAGCGTGGTGTGTACGGCGGCGCGGTCGGATACTTCGCCTGGAACGGCAACATGGACACCGCGATTGCGATCCGTACCGCCGTGATCAAGAACGGCGAGTTGCATGTGCAGGCCGGTGGCGGCATCGTCGCCGATTCGGTGCCGGCGCTGGAGTGGGAAGAAACCATCAACAAGCGCCGGGCGATGTTCCGCGCTGTTGCGCTGGCCGAGCAAACCCCGGACTGAGTCATTGATGATTCAGCCTAAAAAAATGCGGCGCCTGTGAAGGCGCCGCATTTTTTTTGCCTGCGAATCAGAAGTCGAGCGCTACGCCGACGTTGATCCCTTGCTGGGTGAAGTCGTCATCCTTGCGGATGTCGTAGCTGGCACGTAATGCCAGATCCTTGGTGAGGTTGTGGCTCACGCCCAGGTTCAGGCGGTTCAGGTTGGTCTGAGGGGTATAGCCGGCCAGGGTGTAGCGGTTGTTCGGCAGGCTGTTGAGGTTCATCGTCACATTCTGGGTGTCGTCGTTGTACTCACGTTCGTGGGCCAGTTCGCCGAACACCTGGGTCTGCGAGGTGATCTGGTACTTGCCCTGGATCCCGAGGCCCAGGCGCCGGGAGATGCGCGACTGGTCATCGAACGTCAGCGCGGTGGAGTCGGCGCCGTTTTCCGAGTAACCATCGACTTCAACCTTGGCGAAATCGGCGCTGACGAACGGCGACAGGTGCCATGGGCTGCTTGCCTCTGGCGCAATGTCGTAACCCACGCGTCCACTGAAGGCCAGAACATAGCCGTCGGTATCGCCTTTCTCGCCGCGTTCGTTGACCCCCAGCTGGAATTTGCGTTTGAGGCTGTCGTAATCCAGATGTCCGGCGGTCACGGCGGCGTCACCCCACCAGCGGTTCTGCTGGTACTGGGCGAACGCGGTGCCCAGATAAGTGTTCAGTTTGTAGTCCGAGTCGTTGTCGCCGGCCTCGAGCTTCTGATTGTAGAAACCGGCCGCCACGCCCACGCGCCAGGCGTCGTTGAGACGGTAGCTGCCGCCGATGTTCAGGTTGTAACCGTTACCGTCGGCGCTGGCGCCGCTGCGCTGGCTGTCGAAGTCCTGATGCTGGCCACCACCGGCAACAATCGCCCGCCATTGGCCAACGGCCTGCCAGTTTTCCCAATCCGCCAGCCACTGGTTGCGCAGTTCATCCTGATGCGAGCGCAAGGTGCCCTGGGCCATTTGCGGAAGCAGAGTCGCTTCCCATGGCGCGGCCAGCAGCGAGTAAGCGTAATCGGCAATCAGGCGTTGCCCGGCTTCGGTCGGGTGGACGGCGTCGTTGTAGATCAGCTTGGTCGGATCCGGGGTGGCGCTGTTGATGCCATACCGGGCGTTCTCGGTGCAGCCGCTGCCGCTGAAGCAGGTGCCGACCAGATTCTGGTCGGTCGCCAGACCGAATTGCGCCGGATTGGCGAACGCCTCTTTGAGCAGAACCGGGACGTTCAGCGGAATCACGTTGGCATTGACGCTCTGCAACTGGCTGACCAGTTCGGTGTTGAACTGGGTGCTGAGTTGCGAGGTGAAGGCCTGCAGCGGCGAGCCGTTGATGGCCGGGGTCAGGCCGATGTCCGGCAACAGCCAGACCATGATGTAGCGGGCGCCGACACCTTGCAGTGTGCGAACGCTGTCGACCAGTCGATCGGCGGCGGCATTCGCCTGAGGCAGGCTGGTGACGCGGCCCTGAAGGAAGTCGTTGCCGCCCCCGGTCAGGTAATACAAGGCATTCGGGTCAGCACGGAAACCGTTCGACGGCAGATAACCGGCGCGGGTGCGTTCGCCGGTGGCGGACTGGCTGGTGATCGAGTCGAGAATCTGGTCGGTGCGGTAGCCGCCGACAGCCCAGTTGTTACCATCCGGCTGGCCTTGGCCGGCACGTACTGCTGAGGACGAGGAGGCGGTTTGATCCGGTGTGAAGCCGAGTCGGCCACCGAGCAGTTGCGTCGAGTTCAGCGAGCGGAGTTCACCGCTGCCGTCCAAATACACCGGACCGGTGCGGTTGGTGTAGCGCTGTGTGGCGCCGGCCGGGCCGCCGCTGTCGGTGAAAGTCCCCGCATCGCTCAGGCTGTCGCCGAAGACCACGAAATTCGAATAAGGATTGGGTGCGGCGTTCGCCTGGGCGCAGGCCATCGCGAGCAGGCATCCGGCGAGCGGTACAAACAACGTCTGTTTGATCATGAGCAAGTCCGTTTATTTATTGTTGTAGTGAACGAAACGACAGTACCAAAAACTTCCGGCGCTTTGCCATCGGTCGTCAAGCCTCCCATTGTTTTATCCCCCACGGCCCCGGCCATATTGCGCGCTCCGCCCAGCTAAGTTACTGTGCCGAAACGTATGAACGAGACCTTCCCCGTGTTGATCACCAGCAAACTTCTGGATCAAGTCATCAAGGCACACGCCCGCTGGCGTTGGCGCGCCTGAATCTTTTCTGCCGGCCCCGCCGGATCTGTATCGCTTTGCCTTCCTTGCCCGTTTGAAATGCCGCTGTGCCGATGCGACCTGCGCGTCCGGCAGTGTGCAGCGCCCTGGCAAGTCATCCGAAGGCTGTCTTCAAGTCAGAATTCAAGAGGTTCGAAACGCCATGTTGCTGATGATCGACAACTACGACTCCTTTACTTACAACGTTGTGCAATACCTCGGCGAGCTGGGTGCCGAGGTCAAGGTGGTGCGCAACGACGAACTGACCATTGCCGAAATCGAAGCGCTCAACCCGGAGCGGATCGTCGTATCCCCGGGCCCGTGCACACCGACCGAAGCCGGCATCTCCATCGAAGCCATCAAGCATTTTGCCGGCAAGCTGCCGATCCTCGGTGTCTGCCTCGGCCATCAGTCCATCGGCCAGGCTTTTGGCGGCGATGTCGTTCGCGCCCGTCAAGTGATGCACGGTAAGACTAGCCCGGTATTCCACGAGGACAAGGGCGTGTTTGCCGGTCTGAATCGCCCGCTGACCGTCACCCGCTATCATTCCCTGATCGTTAAACACGAAACGTTGCCCGATTGCCTGGAGCTGACGGCGTGGACCCAGCACGATGACGGTTCGGTCGACGAAATCATGGGCCTGCGTCACAAGACCCTGAACATCGAGGGCGTACAGTTCCACCCGGAATCGATCCTCACCGAACAGGGCCATGA
Organism: Pseudomonas sp. B7; assembly: GCF_016735645.1. Taxonomy (NCBI): domain Bacteria; kingdom Pseudomonadati; phylum Pseudomonadota; class Gammaproteobacteria; order Pseudomonadales; family Pseudomonadaceae; genus Pseudomonas; species Pseudomonas sp. B7. The sequence goes on along the minus strand of NZ_JAERRE010000004.1, from coordinate 15,466 downwards.
ACTGTTCGCCAACTTCCTCAAACAAACCGGCGGCACGCGCTAAGGACTTTCCATGAATATCAAGACAGCCCTGAGCCGTATCGTCGATCACCTCGACCTCAGCACCGATGAAATGCGCGACGTGATGCGCGAAATCATGACCGGCCAATGCACTGACGCGCAGATCGGCGCGTTCATGATGGCCATGCGCATGAAGAGCGAGAGCATCGACGAGATCGTCGGCGCCGTGTCGGTGATGCGCGAACTGGCGGACAAGGTCGAACTCAAGACCCTCGACCGCGTGGTCGATGTGGTCGGCACCGGCGGTGACGGGGCGAACATTTTCAACGTGTCGACCGCGTCTTCCTTCGTGGTCGCCGCGGCTGGCTGCACCGTGGCCAAACACGGTAACCGTGCAGTGTCGGGCAAGAGCGGCAGTGCCGACTTGCTGGAAGCCGCCGGCATCTACCTCAACCTGACCCCGGTTCAGGTGGCGCGCTGCATCGACAACGTCGGCATCGGCTTCATGTTTGCCCAGACTCACCACAAAGCCATGAAGTACGCCGCCGGCCCGCGTCGCGATCTCGGCCTGCGTACCCTGTTCAACATGCTCGGCCCGCTTACGAATCCGGCCGGTGTGAAACATCAGGTGGTGGGCGTGTTCACCCCGGCGCTGTGCCGGCCGTTGGCTGAAGTCTTGCAGCGTCTGGGCAGCAAGCATGTGCTGGTGGTGCATTCGAAGGACGGTCTGGACGAATTCAGTCTGGCGGCGCCGACTTTTGTCGCCGAGCTGAAGGACGATCAGATCACCGAATATTGGGTCGAGCCGGAAGATCTGGGCATGAAGAGCCAGAGCCTGCACGGTCTGTCGGTCGAAGGCCCGGAAGCCTCGCTGGCGCTGATCCGCGATGCACTCGGCAAGCGCAAGACCGAGAACGGTCAGAAGGCTGCCGAAATGATCGTGCTCAATGCCGGTGCGGCGCTGTACGCAGCCGACCTGGCGACAAGTCTGAAAGAGGGCGTGGCACTGGCCCACGACGCTCTGCACACCGGTCTTGCTCGGGAAAAACTCGAGGAGTTGGGTGCCTTTACCGCGGTATTCAAAGTGGAGAATGAGGGATGAGTGTACCGACGGTTCTGGAAAACATTCTGGCCCGCAAGTTTCAGGAAGTCGCCGAGCGTAGCGCCCGTGTGAGCCTGAGCGAGCTGGAAAGTCTGGCCAAGGCGGCCGATGCACCCCGTGGTTTTGCCCAGGCATTGCTGGCGCAGGCCAAGAAAAAACAACCGGCAGTGATCGCCGAAATCAAGAAGGCGTCGCCGAGCAAGGGCGTGATCCGCGAGAACTTCGTTCCTGCCGATATCGCCAAAAGCTACGAGAAGGGCGGGGCGACCTGCCTGTCGGTGCTGACCGACATCGACTACTTCCAGGGCGCCGATGCCTACCTGCAACAGGCCCGCGCTGCCTGCTCGCTGCCGGTGATCCGCAAAGACTTCATGATCGATCCGTACCAGATCGTTGAGGCCCGTGCCTTGGGCGCCGATTGCGTGCTGCTGATCGTCTCCGCACTGGATGACGTAAAAATGGCCGAGCTGGCGTCTGTGGCCAAAGACGTCGGCCTCGATGTGCTGGTGGAAGTGCACGACGGCGATGAGTTGGAGCGCGCGTTGAAAACCCTCGACACGCCGCTGGTCGGGGTCAACAACCGCAACCTGCACACCTTTGACGTCAGCCTGGAAACCACCCTCGACCTGCTGCCGCGCATTCCGCGCGATCGTCTGGTCATCACCGAGAGCGGGATCCTCAACCGTGCCGATGTCGAGCTGATGGAAATCAGCGACGTTTACGCGTTCCTGGTCGGCGAAGCGTTCATGCGCGCCGAAAACCCGGGCATCGAACTACAACGTCTGTTCTTCCCTGAGCGCGGCGTACCGGTGAGCGGTTCGACCCTCGACTGATCGAGTCTTCGCAGGCGCCCGTCCCCTGTGGGAGCGGGCTTGCCCGCGAAGGCGGCATAAGATTCACCTCAGACTCAACGTCCTATGGAAACCTTATGATCCCCACGTCCCTGACCATCGAAGCCGGTCTGCAAGCCGAACAGGATTTGCTGGCCTCGGTCTGCGCGGGTGATGCCGAATTCGGCTTGTTGTTCTGGCAGCCCAGCGACCGCGCCTTGGTCATGCCGCGCCGTTTGAATCGCTTGCCCGGATTCGATCACGCCTGCGAAGTCTCCGCTGCTGCCGGCTGGCCGGTACTGCTGCGTGAAACCGGCGGCGAACCTGTTCCGCAATCGGCGTCGACCATCAACATTGCACTGGTCTACGCACCGCCTCGCAGCGAAGGCGATCTGAACCGTATCGAAACCGGTTACCGGCGTCTGTGTGATCCGATCTGTGAGTTGCTGGATGAGTTGGGTGGCACTTCGTCGCTGGGGGAAATCGACGGTGCGTTCTGCGACGGTCGTTTTAACGTCAATCTCGACGGTCGCAAGATGGTCGGCACCGCCCAACGCTGGCGCCAGAGTCAGGGTGGTCAGCGTCCGGTGGGGTTGGTGCACGGGGCGATGCTGGTGGATGACGAACGTGAGTCGATGGTCGCGGCGGTCAACCGCTTCAACGAAGCGTGTGGCCTGGAGCAACGGGTTCGTGCCGCCAGCCACATCGCTCTGCATGAAAAATTCCCGGCGCCCCATGCGCTGGCGCGTCTTGATGAACTCTTCCGTTTGATGCTGGCGCAGATCTACGCCGGCTGAGTTTTGGCACTCAGCGAGTGCCGAAGACCACCATGGTCTTGCCTTTCACATCCACCAGGTTGCGTTCCTCAAGATCCTTGAGCACGCGACCGACCATCTCTCGCGAACAACCGACAATCCGGCCGATTTCCTGACGGGTCACTTTGATCTGCATGCCGTCCGGGTGAGTCATGGCGTCCGGTTGTTTGCACAGTTCCAGCAGGCAGCGAGCGACACGGCCGGTGACGTCGAAGAACGCCAGGTCGCCAACCTTGCGCGTGGTGTTGCGCAGGCGTTGTGCGATTTGTCCGCTGAGCACGTAAAGAATGTCTGGATCCTGCTGCGACAGTTCGCGGAACTTGGCGTAGCTGATTTCCGCGACTTCGCATTCAACCTTGGCCCGCACCCAGGCGCTGCGCTGCTGTTCCTGGCCGGCCTCTTCGAAAAGGCCCAGCTCGCCGAAGAAGTCCCCGGCATTCAGGTACGCGATGATCATCTCGCGGCCGTCGTCGTCCTCGATCAGGATCGTGACCGAACCGCGGATGATGAAGTACAGCGTGTCGGAGCGATCCCCGGCGCAGATGATGTTGCTCTTGGCCGCGTGACGCCGGCGCTGGCAATGCATCAGCAGCTTGTCGAGGTTTTTGATTTTGGGTGTGGGGGTAATACCAACCATGGTTGTATCCCGAAAAAACTGCACGGTTATATTTGGTTTTTATATGAGGCGCTGAGGCGGTTGCTACACAGTCTGGCAAAGGCGCCAGTGAATTGGCGCCAGCTTACCAGACACTTCGTCGAAATTTCGAGAAATCACCTACGTTAAAGGTGCATCCGTCCTAGGAACCTGCTCGCTGTCCGGGCAGGGCCCTGTGCTAAGCTGGCGACCCTTTTTTCTACAGTGGAGTCTTGGCGATGAAGGCACGCATCCAATGGGCTGGCGAAGCCATGTTCCTCGGCGAATCCGGCAGCGGTCATGTCGTGGTCATGGACGGTCCGCCGGACGCCGGTGGTCGTAACCTGGGTGTCCGCCCGATGGAAATGCTCCTGCTGGGCGTCGGCGGTTGCAGCAATTTCGACGTGGTCAGCATTTTGAAGAAGTCCCGTCAGGCCGTTGAAAGCTGCGAGGCGTTTCTGGAAGCCGAACGCGCGACTGAAGATCCGAAGGTATTCACCAAGATTCACATGCACTTCGTGGTCAAGGGCCGTGGCCTGAAAGAAGCTCAGGTCAAACGCGCCATCGAACTGTCTGCCGAGAAGTATTGCTCGGCCTCGATCATGCTCGGCGCCGCCGGTGTAGCGATCACCCACGACTATGAAATCGTCGAACTCGGCTGAGCCGACATTCAACTATCATAAAAGCAGTGCAGACTCTGGCGATCCCCCGCTGACGTCTGCATAATGCGCCACTTTTTTCAGGGCCGTGATCAGTCAACCGACGGGTCATCCGCCTGAACAGATAACCAAAATCGCCATCGCGAAGAGGTGTTAACCGTCCTACGCAGGTGCGTTGTTCGCACTTGACGGGCATGCTTGATCACGCGGCCGTGCCGCATACATAGAGAGTTTTTAACGGTGAAAAGCAAACTCAAGCTCCACGGGTTCAATAACCTGACAAAGACCTTGAGCTTCAACATCTATGACATCTGCTACGCGGAAACCCCGCAAGACCAGCAGGCTTACGTCGAGTACATCAATCAAGAGTACAACGCCGAACGCCTGACGCAGATCCTCACGGAAGTTGTCGAAATCATTGGTGCCAACATTCTGAACATTGCGAGTCAGAACTATGAGCCTCAGGGTGCCAGCGTCACGATTCTGATCTCGGAAGAGCCGGTGACCCCGACCGAAAGCCAGATCGAAGAGTCCCCGGGCCCGTTGCCCGAAATCATCCTGGCCCACCTCGACAAGAGCCACATCACGGTGCACACCTACCCGGAAATCCATCCGGACGCCGGTATTGCGACTTTCCGTGTGGACATCGACGTGTCGACCTGTGGTGTCATTTCACCGCTCAAAGCGCTCAACTTCCTCATTCACCAGTTCGATTCGGACATCGTGACCGTGGATTACCGTGTGCGCGGCTTCACCCGTGACGTTGAAGGCAACAAGCACTTCATCGACCACGAGATCAACTCGATCCAGAACTACCTCTCCGAAGACACCCGCGACGCGTACCAGATGACCGACGTGAACGTTTATCAGGAAAACCTGTTCCACACCAAGATGCTGCTGAAGAACTTCGAACTGGACAACTACCTGTTCGGCGATGCCACCAGCAACCTGTCTTCCGAGCAACGCGCTCAGGTGACCGAGCGTGTGAAACACGAAATGCTGGAAATCTTCTACGCGCGCAATATGCCGAGCTAAGAAATCCGGGCACAAAAAAAGGCGACTGCTTCGCGGCAGTCGCCTTTTTTATGGGCGTTTTTCAGATCCGGTAAGTGCTCTTGGTCATCACCTTGGCCAACAGACTCATGCCGAACTTCACCGGTGCCGGGAAGCGGAAACCGCCGGCCTCCAGTGCACTTTCCGCGTGATGTTCTTCATCGATACGCATCTGTTCCAGAATCGCCCGGGATTTTTCATCCTCGGCCGGCAGTTGTTCCAGATGTTCGTTCAGATGCTTGCAGACCTGATGCTCGGTGGCAGCGACAAACCCGAGGCTGACCTTGTCGCTGATCAACCCGGCGACTGCGCCGATCCCGAACGACATGCCGTAGAAAAGCGGATTGAGCACGCTGGTGTGGCTGCCCAACTGGTGAATGCGCTGCTCGCACCAGACCAGATGATCGATCTCTTCTTCGGCCGCATGTTCCATGGCCTCACGCACTTGCGGCAGCTTGGCGGTCAGCGCCTGGCCCTGATACAGCGCCTGGGCACAGACTTCGCCGGTATGGTTGATGCGCATCAGACCGGCGACGTGGCGGGTGTCTTCATCGCTCATCTGCACATCGGGCTGCACGATCGCCGGCGACGGACGGTACGGCTGGCCGCTGAAGGGCAGCAGGGTACGCATCGCAGCATCGGCTTGCAGCAGAAGACGATCAATGGGCGAATAGTGACGTTGGGTAGTCATGCTGACCTCCGGGAAGAATCTCGGCGGCCAGTTTAACCGAATCGGCCGGGGAAGGTTTGCGCTGGGTCATGTGGGAGCAGGGCGCTCCCACCGAGCCTGCAGTTCAATCAGCCCGGAGGCCAGTTCATCTGGCGTTGGCCGAGCACGTGCATGTGAATGTGGTAGACCGTCTGTCCGCCCATTTCATTGCAGTTCATCACCACCCGGAAGCCTTCCTCGCAACCCAGCTCCAGCGCCAGACGTTGGGCGGTGAACAGGATGTGCCCGGCCAGTGCCTTGTCGTCTTCGGTCAGGTCGTTGAGGGTGCGCACCGGCTTCTTCGGGATCACCAGAAAATGCACCGGTGCCTGTGGGGCGATGTCGTGGAACGCCAGAACCTGGTCGTCCTCGTAGATGATCTTCGCCGGGATTTCCCGGTTGATGATCTTGGTGAACAGAGTATCCACAGCTGTTTTCTCCGTTGTTTGGGCTGGCCTGAGTGTACTCATAGGGGGATAAGCCCGCCCAGTGTTTTGCCGTAGGGCTTTTCAGCGCGGGCAGTAAGCCTTGTTGACCATGCCGACAATCGTGCGATTGAGCCAGCGCGAACCGAGCCGAGGCAGAAAGGCGAACCAGCGGTTTCGGCGTCCGGGAATGATGATCGCGCGGTTTTTCTCCAGGGCGCGCACGGTATACAGCGCGACCTCCTCGGGGCTCATCAACAGTTTGCTGGCGTTGAGCTTGTCGTTGTTCAGTTGCGCGGTGCGAAAGAACGCGGTGCGGGTCGGGCCGGGGCAGAGCACCGACACCTTGACTGCACACTTCTTCAGTTCCACCCGCAGTGCTTCCGAGAAGTGCAACACGTACGCCTTGCTGGCGTAGTAGGTGCTCATCCAGGGCCCGGGGTTGAAGGCCGCCACCGACGCGACATTGAGAATCTGCCCGCCACCCTGCAACGCCATGCTGTTGCCGATGGCATGGCAGAGCCGGGTGAGGGCGAGGATGTTCACTTCGATCAGGTCCTGTTCGGTCATCCAGTCCTGGGCCAGGAACGGGCCGCAAGTACCGATGCCGGCACAGTTGACCAGCAGATCGATCTGCCGGTCGCCTTCTTCAAGCTCCAGCAGGAAACCGGACAGGCGCAGCGGCTCGCCGAGATCGCAGGCGCGGAACAGTACCTCCACACCGAAGCGCTGGGTCAGTTCAATCGCAATGCTTTCCAGCTGATCACGCTGGCGAGCCACCAGAATCAGGCTGCGGCCACGGCGTGCCAGGGCTTCGGCCATGGCCAGGCCGATGCCGCTGGAGGCGCCGGTGATCAGAGCGTAACGGGTCATGCAAATCTCCATCGCAACAGCGCCGCGCCGTGGACGCAGGTGTCACGGCGGGGAGCGTTGTTCATTCTTTCGCAGAGTCTACAGGGGTGAGAGCAGCTTCGGCTGCATCGTCTGCCGAATTCGCGGCGGGTTCGACTTCGACATCGATTTCATCGGTGGTCACCGAACCGCTCTCGTAGCTGCTTTCAAGGCTGCTTTCATATTCCTGCTGGATGGCAGTAATCCCGCCCAGCATGCCACCCACGAAAAACAGCCCGATAAACACGATCCACAGCGAGCACAGCACTTTGACTGCCGTGCTGTTCGGCGGAGGTGGTGGGCCATAGCGATTGGCGCCGGTATTGCCCGGCACGACCATGATCACCAGCGGGAAGAAACTGCCCACGAACGGCACCAGCGTCAGCAGCCAGAGCCATCCCGACCAGCCGATATCGTGCAAGCGCTGGATGCTGAACAGGATCCCGACAATCGCGAAGGCCAGAAACAGGAAGAAGGCGAGGAGACCGCCGATGATCAGGCCAGTGGTCGAGTCGGCGCTCACCAGGCCCAGGCCGATCAATGCGAACACGCTGACGATCGGCAGGGCGGCCAGGCTTAACACCATCGACCATGCCAGGTAACGCAAGCGGCCGATCCGGCCTTCGACGCTGAGCGGCTTGAGAGGCGCGAATGCCGGCAGGCTTTCACCGACGGCGGCGCGAGGGGGAGCATAAGGCGAGTCAGGCTCCGCGACGGCAGCGCTTTGCTCGTGGACATCCGACAGATTCAGCTCGATGGGCGTTTCCGCTTCGATCCGGGCATCGATCCCGGTCTTGCCCAGCGCTTGCAGATAGGTCTGCGCATCGCTGTGCGACAGGTCACGCTTGAGCGCGACGGTGCGGCCACTGAACAGGCGTTCGATGGCGGCGACATCGCTTTTGAACAGGTCGGCCAGGTTAAGCTTGGCCGTGGTGATATCGACGCCGGGCTGGAGCGCGCCGTCGAAAACGATCTTGTAACGGGGTTCGCTCATGGCCGAGGCATCCTTGTCGCGAGATAAAGTGAGTCTAAGGCCAGTCAAACAGCGACTGGCCTGGTTTCATTCAACGTGGCCAGCGTTTCGGCAGTTGCGCTGCGTGCTCCAGGGCCTGGCGGTATTCGGCATCGAGACGCGCCACCAGTTGATCCACGCTTGGCAGATCGTCGATCTGCCCGACGCCCTGACCTGCCGACCACACGGTTTTCCAGGCCTTGGCTTCGTCGTTGATCGGCTTGAGCTTGTCGCCGAAGTTCACTTCACCCTTGCCCTGCAGGGCTGCCATGTCGAAACCGGCGGCCTCCAGGCTTTGACGCATAAAACTGGCCGGAACACCGGACACGGCAGGAGTATGAATGATGTCGGCGGCTTTGGCAGTCAGCAGCATCTGCTTGTAGGCGTCAGGCGCATGACTTTCAGTGGTGCCGATAAATCGCGTGCCGAAGTAGGCCAGATCCGCGCCGAGCAGTTGTGCGGCGAGAATCTCATGCCCATGGTTCAAACATCCTGCAAGCAACAGGGTTTTGTCGAAGCACTCGCGGATCTCGGCGATCAGCGAGAACGGGCTCCAGGTCCCGGCGTGCCCACCGGCACCGGCCGCGACGGCGATCAAGCCATCGACACCGGCCTCGGCGGCTTTCTCGGCATGGCGGCGGGTCGTCACGTCGTGGAAGACCAGGCCGCCGTAGCTGTGCACGGCGTCTACCACTTCCTTCACGGCACCAAGACTGGTGATGACGATGGGGACTTTGTGTTCGACGCAGATGTTCAGGTCCGCCTCCAGACGTGGATTGCTCTTGTGAACAATCAGGTTCACGGCATAAGGCGCCGGGTTCTCCAGTGTCGCCAGTCCCGCTTCGATCTGCTCCAGCCATGCCTTGAATCCGCTGCTTTCGCGTTGGTTCAGCGCCGGGAAGCTGCCGACCACGCCGTTACGGCAGCACGCCAGCACCAGTTCAGGATTGGAGATCAGAAACATCGGTGCTGCCACTACGGGCAGGCGCAGACGTTGTTCGAGCAGAGCGGGCAGCGACATCGGAAGTACCCCGGAAAGTTGTATTTGTTGAAGTTAGAACGGCTTGACCACGACCAGAATTACGATAGCCAGCAATAGCAGAACCGGCACTTCATTGAACCAGCGATAAAAGACATGGCTGCGGGTGTTCTCGCCACGGGCAAAACGTTTTACCTGCGCGCCGCACATGTGGTGGTAGCCGATCAACAGCACGACCAGGGTCAGTTTGGCGTGGATCCAGCCACCGCTGCTGAAGATGCTCGGGTTCAGATAGATCAGCCAGCCACCGAAGATCAGCGCGGCGATCATTGCCGGGCCCATGATGCCGCGATAGAGCTTGCGCTCCATGATGCTGAAGCGTTCCTTGCTGATCGTGTCTTCACTTTGCGCGTGATAAACGAACAGTCGCGGAAGATAGAAGAGGCCGGCAAACCAGCACACGATGCTGACGATATGCAGCGCTTTGATCCACAGATAGAGCATTTTGGGTTATTCCCTGATTCACGGTAGGCCGGATAGTAGAGGCTTGAGCGTCCGCACGTCACCTTGGCGGTTGTCGCAGGCGCGCGCGGCCCCTATTATCGACGGCTTTCCAGTGGGTTCGTTGAGGGCAGGTTTATGGTCAAGGTCGGTATCGTCGGCGGCACGGGTTACACCGGTGTCGAACTGCTGCGTCTGTTGGCACAGCATCCGCAGGCAGAAGTGGTAGTGATCACTTCCCGATCCGAGGCCGGTCTGGCCGTGGCTGATATGTACCCGAACCTGCGCGGTCACTACGACGGTCTGGCATTCAGCGTGCCGGACATCAAGACCCTGGGCGCTTGCGACGTGGTGTTCTTCGCCACTCCGCACGGCGTTGCCCACGCACTGGCCGGCGAGTTGCTGGCGGCCGGCACCAAGGTCATCGACCTGTCGGCAGACTTCCGTCTGCAGGACGCTGATGAATGGGCCAAGTGGTACGGCCAGCCGCACGGTGCACCGGAGCTGCTGGACGAAGCGGTTTACGGCTTGCCGGAAGTCAATCGTGAGCAAATCAGGAAAGCGCGCCTGATCGCGGTGCCGGGTTGCTATCCGACCGCGACACAGCTGGGTTTCCTGCCGTTGCTTGAGGCAGGCATTGCCGACGCTTCCCACCTGATCGCCGACTGCAAGTCCGGTGTCAGCGGTGCCGGTCGTGGTGCTGCCGTAGGCTCGCTGTACTCCGAGACGTCGGAAAGCATGAAGGCCTATGCGGTGAAAGGTCACCGTCATCTGCCGGAAATTCGCCAGGGGCTGCGTCGTGCCGCAGGCAAGGATGTCGGTCTGACGTTCGTGCCACACCTGACGCCGATGATCCGTGGCATTCACTCCACGCTTTACGCGACCGTGGTGGACCGCTCGGTGGATCTGCAGGCGCTGTTCGAAAAGCGTTATGCCAATGAGCCGTTCGTCGACGTGATGCCGGCTGGTAGCCATCCAGAAACCCGTAGCGTGCGTGGCGCCAACGTCTGCCGCATCGCGGTTCACCGTCCACAGGATGGTGATCTGGTGGTGGTGCTGTCGGTGATCGACAACCTGGTCAAGGGCGCGTCGGGCCAGGCGGTGCAGAACATGAACATTCTGTTCGGGCTGGATGAGCGTTTGGGTCTGTCCCACGCCGGCATGCTGCCGTAACGACTGATCTTGCTTGGCAAAAAGGCCCGTTTGACGGGCCTTTTTGCATTCTGGTCGGTTGATCAGCTTTATTGATATACCGTAACAATAGTTGACCGATTTTCTAGGACAAGCGGATAATGCGCGTCATCACGCATTATGGCGGCGTAACGCCGGGAGATAGTCAGCATGAGCGTCGAATCCTTCACCCCCACGGCTTTGCAATTCACTCAAGGTGCCGCGCACAAGGTGAAGAGCCTGGTCGATGAAGAGGGGAATGATCGCTTGAAGCTGCGCGTATTCGTTACGGGCGGCGGTTGTTCAGGGTTTCAGTACGGCTTCACCTTCGATGAAGATGTGGCCGAGGACGACACCATCGTCGAGCGCGAAGGCGTCAGTCTGGTGGTCGATCCGATGAGCTTCCAGTACCTGGCAGGTGCCGAGGTGGATTATCAGGAAGGTCTGGAAGGTTCGCGTTTCGTGATCAAGAACCCGAATGCCACCACCACTTGTGGTTGCGGCTCCTCGTTCTCGATCTGATCGCGCTTCACCGTACACAACAAAACGCCGCAGAACCTCACGGTTCTGCGGCGTTTTGTTATCTGCGATTTGTCAGTTGGGGTAGATGGCGCCGAGTACGCGCAGGCCTTTGGCACCGGTGACACTCGGGCGATTGGCGGCAATGCCTTCCAGACAGCAGTGGGCCAGCCAGGCGAAGGCCATCGCCTCGACCCAGTCCGGATCGACGCCGTGGGTTGCGGTACTGGCGACTTTGGCGTTGGGCAGCAGGTCGGCCAAGCGCTTCATCAGTGTGACGTTGTGGGCGCCGCCCCCACAAACCAGGAGCTCTTCGGTATTCGATTGAGCGCTTTGCAGCGATTCGACGATGGTCAGCGCCGTCAGTTCGAGCAGTGTTGCCTGTACGTTTTCGGCTGCGAAACCTGGCAGGCACGACAGTTGCTGCTCCAGCCATGGCAGGTTGAAAACTTCGCGGCCGGTGCTCTTCGGGCCTTGGGTCACGAAAAACGGATCGCTGAGCAGGGCTTTCAGCAGGGTCGGTTCGACCTTGCCGCTGGCTGCCCACTGCCCGTTACGGTCGTAGTTCTCGCCCCGTTGCTGATGAATCCAGGCATCCATCAGCACATTCCCCGGCCCGCAGTCGAAACCGGCTACAGGCTTGTTCGGCTCGATCAGACTGAGATTGCTGAAACCGCCGACATTCAGGACCGCACGGTTACCGGTACGCTCTTCGAACAACGCTTCATGAAAGGCTGGCACCAAAGGAGCGCCCTGGCCGCCCGCGGCCACATCGCGGCTGCGGAAGTCGCTGACGACGGTGATACCGGTCAGTTCAGTGAGGAGGGCGGGGTTGCCGATCTGTACGGTGAAACCACGCGCCGGCTCATGGCGAATGGTCTGGCCGTGGCTGCCGATCGCGCGAATGGCTTCGGGCTTGAGCTGTTGTTGTTCGAGCAGGGTGTGGATCCCTTGCGCGGCGAGCTTTACCCAGTTTTGCTGGGCAATCGCCGAGCGGGCGATCTCGTCAGGGCCGCCGGCGCACAAGCCAAGCAGCTCGGCGCGCAGGGTGTCAGGCATAGGGATGTAGTGCGTGGCGACCAGATTGATCGCCGAGGACTGCTCGATCAGGGCGATGTCCAGCCCGTCGAGACTGGTGCCGGACATCACGCCGATATACAGAGCCATGGCTTAACGTTTGCTCGAAGCCAGCATGGTGGCTTTTTCCTGATCCATGCGCGCCATCAACGGCTGGCTCTGCGCCAGGAAGCGAGCGCGTTCGGATTTGGCGATCGGGTCGGCCATCGGCAGCTTCTGCCCCAATGGATCGACGTGAACGCCGTTGACCTGGAATTCATAGTGCAGGTGCGGGCCGGTGGACAGGCCGGTGGTGCCGATGTAACCGATCACCTGGCCTTGTTTGACGGTGCCGCCAGTCTTCACGCCCTTGGCGAAGCCCTGCATGTGGCCATACAGCGTGCGGTAAGTGTTGCCGTGCTGGATGATCACGGTGTTGCCGTAACCGCCGCGACGGCCGGCCAACAGCACTTTGCCGTCGCCGGCAGCCTTGATCGGCGTGCCACGTGGGGCGGCGTAATCGACGCCTTTGTGGGCGCGGATCTTGTTGAGGATCGGGTGTTTGCGGCCCATGGAGAATTTCGAGCTGATGCGGGCGAAGTCCACCGGTGTACGGATGAACGCCTTGCGCATGCTGTTGCCATCAGCAGTGTAGTAGCTGCTGTTGCCCTGTTTGTTGGTGTAACGCACGGCGGTGTAAGTCTTGCCGCGGTTGGTGAAGCGGGCTGACAGGATCGGGCCGTTGCCAACCGCTTTGCCATTCACCACTTTCTGTTCGTAGATCACATCGAATTCGTCGCCCTGGCGGATATCCTGGGCGAAGTCGACGTCGTAGCCAAAGACACTGGCCATGTCCATGGTCAGGCTGTGGGACAGGCCTGCGCGGGCGGCGGACTGCGACAGCGAGCTGTTGATCACGCCGTGTACATAGGCGGTGCGAACAGTCGGTTTGGCGGTAACGCGGTTGAACACATAACCCTTGTCGTTCTTGGTCAGGGTGATGGTTTCAACGTCGCTGACCTTGCTGTGCAGGTTGGTCAGCTGGCCTTGTGGGTTCAATTCGAATTCGAGTTTCTGGCCATGTTTGAGCTGGCTGAATTGCTTGGCCTGTTTATCGCTGGCCAGCACTTCATGGACGGCCGCGGCCGGCAGGCCGACTTTCTCGAACAGTGTAGAAAGCGTATCGCCCTTGGAGACGATCACTTCCCTGTGATTCGGGGCCTTCTTTTCTTCGACTACCGGTATCGGCGCCGGTGCGGCCTGAGCGGTTTCCTGCGTCTCTTCGGTGCTGTTTTCGATCTGCGCGAAAGGAGAGGCTACGGATTCGTTTGTGGCTTGAGCTGCGTCGGCAGCGTCTTGATCTTGTGTCAGTTGTTCAGCAGGACTTTCCAGTTCAAGGCTCAGCGTTGTCTTTTTGGCTTCAACATCACTGGATGGAAACACCAGGAGCGCCAGACTGAGAAGGGCGGCGATCCCACTTGCGGCGAGCAGGTGGGTCTTCGGGTAAAGCGGTGGCGCTTTAGACGGTTCAGTGGTCATAAGTAATTTGACTTTGAAAAAGATGAATTGGAAAAGATTAATGACATGATGAAGATGAAATAACTGTATAAAATATAACCAAATCATCTCTGAAGCAAGTCTGCGGGCGCTCTGTCCGTGGATTGGCGTCCGTGCGCCGGGCAAACCTTGTATTTGGTGCGCGATCTTGTATGGTTGGTTCCCTTTGAATCTGAGCCTTGCGGGTCTGTTATGAAGTCGGTTGAAGAGCAGCTAGCGCTGATTAAACGTGGTGCGGAAGAACTGTTGGTCGAGTCCGAGCTGATCGAAAAGCTCAAGCGTGGCCAGCCGCTGCGAATCAAGGCCGGCTTCGATCCAACTGCGCCGGATCTGCACCTTGGTCACACCGTGCTTATTAATAAGCTGCGCCAGTTCCAGGAACTGGGTCATCAGGTGATCTTCCTTATAGGTGACTTCACCGGAATGATCGGTGATCCGAGCGGCAAGAGCGCCACTCGCCCTCCGCTGACGCGTGAGCAGGTTCTGGAAAACGCCGAGACTTACAAGACTCAGGTGTTCAAGATTCTTGATCCGGCGAAAACCGAAGTTGCGTTCAACTCCACCTGGATGGATCAGATGGGGCCTGCGGACTTTATTCGTCTGACCTCGCAGTACACCGTTGCTCGTATGCTCGAGCGTGACGATTTCGATAAGCGCTATACCACCAATCAGCCAATCGCCATTCACGAATTCCTCTATCCGCTGGTTCAGGGTTATGACTCTGTAGCGTTGCGCGCTGACGTTGAGCTGGGTGGTACTGATCAGAAGTTCAATCTGCTGATGGGGCGTGAGCTGCAGCGTGGTTATGGCCAGGAAGCCCAGTGCATTCTGACGATGCCGCTGCTTGAGGGTTTGGATGGCGTGAAGAAGATGTCCAAATCGCTGGGCAACTACGTCGGTATCCAGGAAGCGCCAGGTGTCATGTATAGCAAGCTGGTTTCGATTCCCGATGCGTTGATGTGGCGCTACTTCGAGTTGCTCAGCTTCCGTTCGATGGATGAGATAAATGCTTTCCGTGCTGATGTTGAAGCGGGTGCTAACCCGCGTGATATCAAGATCAAGCTGGCCGAAGAGATTGTTGCGCGCTTCCATGGTGAAGAGGCCGCGGCCAATGCTCACCGTGGTGCGGGCAATCGTATGAAGGATGGCGAGTTGCCGGATGATCTGCCAGAGGTTGAGCTGACTGCTGCCGAGGATATGCCGATTGCTGCTGTCCTTAATAAGGCAGGTCTGGTGAAGAACTCGGCAGCTGCTCGTGATCTGCTGGCCTCCGGTGGTGTGCGTGTAGATGGTGAGGTGGTTGATCGCTCCTTTATATACGTACTGGGCGCGACTCACGTTTGTCAGGCCGGCAAGAAGGCTTTTGCACGGATTACGCTGAAATCTGAGTAAAGATGAAATAAGGGGTTGACGGCGAATTCCAGAGGTCTATAATTCGCCCCACTTCCGGCGCAGTCGAAACGGAAAACTCCTTGAGATTCAATGAGTTAAGTAGGTTTCGAAGCGGGTTGCTTCAGTTCATCGAAGACTGGAAGGAGTTGGAAATGCCGGTCT